>NZ_JBFTST010000005.1:0-432720 GCF_056400165.1 Rhizobium sp. 01L410 | reverse complement strand
CTTTCGCTTCAAGGCCAGCTCGGCCGCAGCAGCACAGAAGAGAGGAGAAAAGGCCAATCCCTTGACCAAACCCTGATCAGAAAACCATACTGAGAGGTGGCTCACTTCTCGGTGGAAAAACCGGCTCAGTTCCGCATGGAAACCAACAGTCAGGCACTGATCATGGGATTTAGCGACACCTTTGCGGTTATCGGTGTCGTGCTGGCTATCGCAGCTGTGGCGCTGCTGCTGACCAAGAAAACGGGCAGGGTGGTTGTGCTAGCGCGCACTAGCTTTCGGGAAACGTTTGTCCATCTGAATACCGCTCGCTTGAAGTTGCAAAAGACTCCGTCTAACCTTGCAGCGCGACGCTAGGAGGACCTGAGATGGTAATGCAAAAGCCAGACAAGCCACCGCAGAAGCCCCCGAGGCCACGACCGTAACATCAAGCGCTATAACCAGAAACGGTGTTCCGCTGCGTACGTTACTGCGGCAGCTAACGCCCCCACGACTGGTGCCGCAGCCAGCAGTTTGAGTGCAGCTTTGATTTTTTTGGAATTTCTCGCGAGGACTTCCAGGTTTTCCGTGGCCATCTCTGAATAATGCATGGCCTGTCCCCACAGAGCGAGACGGAGGTCACCCTCTCGCTCTTCGTCGCCCCAATTTTTTAGTACCGTGCCGGGAATTGCGAAATTTCGGGGCTTGGCCGCCGACAAGGCGGAGAATAGCGCGGCTATCAAGACGACCGCGCTTGAAAAGCATGCTGACGGCACCGAGTACGTGGTCGTCGTTGGGTCAACGAGGTTATCTAGCCCGAAAACAAGCAAAGCCGTAGAGGCGGCTGCCGTCATCGCAGATAGCTGCATGGCTCTGGTGTCGGACGCGATAGATATCTTCAATGTGCCATCAATGTAGGCCTCTGACATCCTTATGACTTCCTTGAGCTTTTCAAGCGTCATACCTGCTGGATACGGATCATCGGTGGTGCTCCGAACTGGAACAGAATTCTCGTCCCGCACCATAAGATCGACCTGGCGAATGGTTACTGGCGTATCATCAGTCTTGGTCGTCATCCGTCTTTCACTTTCGATCGAGTTGAAGTCGACTTGCGGCACATGCTGTCGACGGTGCCATTCTCACCATCCGCGTTCAACAAAATTCTGACTTCTACCTTGCTTCAGGCCAGATGCGCCTGGAAGTAACCTGTCTCTCACCACATACCTTCGTTTAGTTGCGCCAGCAGGCCAACCGCGCCCATCGTCGCCCCGCGAAGTGAATAAGGCAGGTAAAATGGCCGATGCGACAACTCGATCAAAGACAATCGCCTTGGACACGCCCGCCGAAACCATGGCTGCGCTCGTCAGCCTTCGTCAATGCCTGATGGAGACCTTGGCTGGACAAGGACGCCATCGTCTGCGGCGCAAAAAAGACCCGCCAAAGGCGGGCCAAATCGCTCGGGGAGTAACCGAGCGGGGGGGGATTCAAAGAGGGCGAACCTCAAACTGGCTAGGAGCTTGGTCGCTTTCCGGCGGCCGCCAATCCAAGCCCTGCGAGGACAAGACCACTCTACGCCGCCGAGAAGCAGGTTTGGTGAAAGAAGTATTCAAAGTTTGATGACTTTGCACTTCCGGTCCTTAAAGCCCCAGGCTTGGCTTAAACGTCCAATCCCATAGTTGTCGGCGTTGGTAGGGCGTCGAGGATGCGAGATGTCGCAGGTGTCCAACGGGATGAGGCCTTTTCCGCCCCATGTCTTCGCCCGTTATTTGGAGGGGGTCAAATGAAAACGCAGACGTTAGTAAAACTCACTGTGATAGCAGCATCGGGCGGTTTCTTCACTGATTTGCCCTCGAGAGCCGATGATGCAATTGTGGCTGCAGAGCCGGAGTCTGTTGAACACCTTCTGGTCTGCGACGCGTATGGTACCAGTTACTTCTCTATCCCTGGGACCGAAACCTGTTTACGCGTCGGCGGTTATGTTCGTTTCGACGTCGGCTTCGGATTCGGGGACGCTTACCAGAACAACACGGCCGAAGATTGGGGAGCGCGGACCCGGGCAAAGGTCTGGTTTGACGCCAAAAACGAAACCGATTACGGCACGCTGTCGAGTAAGATTGTGCTGGAGTCGAATTATCGACCCAGCGATCTCGTTATCGGAGGGGCAGGTGGCGGGGCTTCGACTGACCTCGGTGAAAACCTCGACGGCACCTTTATCGAGGAAGCGTACATTGAATTAGGAGGCTTCCGCGTCGGCAAGTTCCTGAACTGGTGGGATGACGACCTCTCAAGCGAAACAGAGGCAATGAAGAATGCCACCGATTTCAATGCAATTCGGTTCCAGTACGAAAACGGTGATTTTTACGGCGGCTTCTCCCTGGAAGAACTAGGTGGGACTGGAACGTCCTTCGGCGGACCTTTTACCACCGGCGCAGACGACTACAGCAACAGTCCCGGATATGACGCTTCCGTCGGTGGCAAGGTCGGCGGGTACACATGGGCCGTGTATGGAGGCTATGATAGCGGCAACGATGAAGGTGCGGTGACCGCGCGGGTCGGCACCGATATCGGACAAGGCAAATTCGACTTCGCGATCCTTTGGTCCAGCGGACTGGGTCGGGGGGCGAACGGCGGGAACGCTTACTACAATCTCGGAGAGTGGGGCTTCATTGCTCAGTACGCTTTTGCGGTAAACGACAAGTTTTCGGTCACCCCGGCCGTGCAGTATAATCAAAACATCACCACTGACGCTGATGGATCATGGGACGACGGCGATTTCTGGCGAGCAGGCGTGACGTTGGACTATCGGGTGGTGCCGGAGCTAAGCGCGAAGGCTACTGCGACCTATGTCAGCGAAGACTACGGCGACCATGCCCTCAAAGGCAAGCTGGATGCGGATTGGGTGGAAGGCTTCTTCAGGCTTGAGCGCAACTTTTGAGGCGATAGACGAAAGCGCACTAAGGCAATTCGCCGCCATTTTTACAGCGGATGGCTGATGTGGCGGCATTAGGTCGGACTTAGCATCTTTCCACGCGCCGGGACAAATAGAGAACTTTGGCAAGGGGATCAATGGTATCGGTCCCGTGGTTGCAGCAATGAACGGTTCTGCAGCTAATTGGCAATGGGTCTTCGCGTTATGATTGCATCATCGAGTTACTTTTGATCGATAGGCAGCCTTGAGGAGCGTAAACGTCATGAAGCAAACATGTGCAACAACCGTTCGGCATTTTAGCAGTGTTCGTGTTTAGAACCAGGTAGACTGGGCCACGGCGCTTTGAGTCTGGCGAATATCGAAGGCTGCTCTGGTTGCAAGGGTTGCACTCCGCGTCACATCGAGTTGGCAGATTCGCGGAAACGTTCAGCGCCTTTCTGACTGCCTCCAGCCCATCCAGCTGCTAAAGTTTTCCCAGGTTAAGACGATGCCCGCAAAGGTGACTAGCAGCGGCGGGATTCCGAAAGCTAAGGCTGTAAAGAAGCTGTTCTCACGGATTAGCCAAACCGAAGTGTAGGCTCCGGCTAAAATCATCACGAGACCAACAATCGTTGAGAGGATATGCCGCATAACGACCTTTCATTGCGAGACCCGGTCTATGACACAATGCGAGCCTCCTTTGCCTACCACGAAAGGTGAGGGCGGCTCTTCCCTTAAATCTCTCATCCGCCGTTCAGGTTCGTTGGGGTGAATGCTAGCGTGCTCTTGGTGGGCCGAAAGCGGACATCACCACTTTGAGAAAATATCATCGTTCTCTTCCAGTAGAACCGCGCCGGCTAACCCATCCCGACCAAGCCAATCGGAAGCAGGATGGCGGCGAGCCCCGGCAGACTTCAGATGTTACACTCACAAATCTTCCGAGGCATCGAACAAGTGCCTGATCCGGTCAGCGAAGGAGTATGTCTGCTGCTTCGGAGTCTTTACCAACTCGGCCATGACGTGGTGATCATGCTCGGCGTGACGATGGGAGAGGGCTCGCAACTGATCCCGCAACCACGGCTTTTCGGTAAGGATTGGGCGTAGAACCTCCGAGGGTATCTCGTAAGCGACCACTGGCGTCAGGGTCCTCTTCGACGCCGTCTCCGGCAATCCCGAAAGTATGCTTCGTTCGCCAAAGCAGTCATGCGGGGCAAGGCGGGTGAGTTCGACCACCTTCTCGGCAAGCTGCCTTTCGACAACGACGACGCCGCTCCGCACGATAAACAAGCCGTGGCAAATCTCGCCCTCCGCCACGACCATGGTATCCTTGTCAAAGACTCTCCTCACCAAAGTCTCCGCCACCTTTTCCTTTTCGTCATCAGAGAGCGCCGCGAAAATCGCGATCGAATTGACCAGCCGCCACGGCGTTCCCCTGGATTGAGCTTCCGTAACTGTGG
Source organism: Rhizobium sp. 01L410 (assembly GCF_056400165.1). Taxonomy (NCBI): domain Bacteria; kingdom Pseudomonadati; phylum Pseudomonadota; class Alphaproteobacteria; order Hyphomicrobiales; family Rhizobiaceae; genus Rhizobium; species Rhizobium sp. 01L410. The sequence continues at coordinate 428,379 of NZ_JBFTST010000005.1, read as the reverse complement.
CTGGGGGGTATTCAGGAAAGCCGGCAGTCGACGCCATTGCCAAGTTCGACGCACGAGCGTGGCGAAAGACAAGATCGAAGAGTTCGTTCTTGGCATCTACGGTGCGAGTGATGTCCCTGACGCGGCATGCAAGCTCGACCTCTACGGCAGTCGCATCCAGTGCAGTGATCCGAACAGAAGGCTCGGGATGCTTTAAGATGTGATTGCTGCTCCACAACACCGTGCGCATCACGTCTTCGATGGTGGCGGGAGAGTGGGTTGGCTTCATTCTCAGCTTGAGCGTGATGCCATGTGTTTCGTCGGGGCTGCTTTGATTTACAATTCTGGCCTTGGCCAATGCGCTGTTCGGAACGACTACAAGGTCATTGGCACCGTTAAGGAGATGGGTCGCGCGCCAGTTCGTTTCGACGACGCGTCCCTGTATTCCATCGTCCAAAACCACCCAGTCGCCGATCCGATACGGCTTGCCGAGATTCAACGCCACTCCCGAGAACACATCCGCGAGCGTGTTTTGAAGCGCCAAGCCGAGAACGATGGCGAAGACCCCGGAGGTCGCGATCAACGTGCCAACTGGAATATTGAACACGTTCGATGCGATCGACAGGAAGGTGCCCCCAAAGATCAGCCCGACCAGGACGTCTTGAAGCAGTCGTCCTTCTCGTGGTGTGCGCTCGAAAACCAGAAAGAGCCGGATGAGGCTGACAAGTAGCATCGACCCGGATATCCACCAAATGGACTTGCCGATCGCCTGACTGGCTCCGACGACCCGCGACCCGGGAGAGGGCGATGCCTCGTAGGGTGCGATCTGATGGTAGAGCAGGACTGCGGTCAACGCCGAGAAGAATGACGCGTTCAGGAAGAGCTTGATGGGAGGAGTTGCCCTGCCGAACACGCGGGTTGCAATTCTCAAGGCAACGAGGCCGAACAGCTGAATACGGAAGTCGTATAGCACTTCGTAGGGCATCTGGGATGCTGGCTCCAGTATCTCGCGGGAAGGGGATGTGTCTCAGATCGTCGCCCGTCCGTGCAGCCACCGCGAAGTGAGGGACGCTGCGGATCGCGCAGGGAATGCCGACGCTAGCGTGTGAGACAAGGCCAAGTCTTGCACGGAGGCGACACGATAATTTCGCCCGCCGCTTTCCGGCGGCGATGTCCACAGCTCAACCGATTATCCGCTCTCAGTGTATGATGCTTCAACAGATCAGCGGATTATCAATCGTCACCTAGCGGCGCATCTTGGGCTCATCAGAACAGCCCGCGCTCTTGGCGCAACGAAGGAGAACTTCAATGGTCGAATTGCCCCGCAAGGAAGTCTTCGAGACGTCTGCAGAAGCCGATCGCAAGATCAAGGACGTCCCGTCTGCCCCCGCTGAGACGCCTGCTCCCGCAGCCCCGGCGAAATCGCGCAAGTCAGTCGTAAAAAAGAGCATATTCGCTTTGGTTCTTTTGGCCGGCGCGGCATACGGAGTGCACTACGGCAACCATTATTGGACCGTCGGCCGTTTTATCGAGTCGACCGATGATGCCTACGTGAAGGCTGACTACACGACGACGGCCCCAAAAGTGGCGGGCTATATCAAGGAAGTCCTTGTCAATGACAACGATGTCGTCAAAGCAGGTCAGGTAGTCGCTCGTATAGACGATCGCGATTTCCAGGCGGCGCTCAATCAGGCTCGAGCTGACGTCAAGGCCGCAGAGGCAGCCATCACAAACATCGACGCCCAGATCGAATTGCAGAAGTCCGTGATCGGCCAGTCCAAAGCGGCAGTCGACGCTTCCAACGCCTCGCTTGTCTACGCCAAGTCGGAGGCCGCGCGTAACGCCCGCCTGATTGTCAGCGGCGCGGGCAGTCAGTCGAAAGCAGAGCAGACACAGTCGCTCATGGACCAGGCCTCGGCCGCTCTCGAACGCGATCAGGCAGCACTTGTTGCCGCCAAAAACAAGGTTCCCGTTCTGGAGACGCAACGCACCCAGTCCGTCGCACAGCGCGACCGAGCCGCGGCAGTGGCGAGCCAGGCAGAACTGAATTTGTCGTATACCGACATCGCCGCAGCCGTCGACGGAACCGTCGGCGCACGATCGATCCGGGTTGGCCAGTTCGTGTCGGCAGGCACCCAGTTAATGGCCGTTGTTCCGCTACACTCGGTTTACATCGTAGCAAACTTTAAAGAGACCCAGCTTACTTACGTGAAGCCTGGGCAACTGGTCGACGTTAAGGTCGACAGCTTTCCTGATCTCGACATCAAGGGGCACGTCGACAGTATTTCTCCGGCGAGCGGTCTCGAGTTCTCGCTTCTTCCTCCGGACAACGCCACGGGCAACTTTACGAAGATCGTCCAGCGCATCCCCGTGAAGATCGTCCTCGACAACGACGAGATCGCCGGCCGTCTGAGGTCTGGCATGTCCGCCGAGCCGGAAATCGATACCAAGGCAGCGCAACAGTCCTCGGAGAAGTAGCGATTATCCGCTCGCGGCGGACAGTCCTACCCATCCTTTCCCGATTATCAGCAACCCATCGTCGTGAGAGATTCCGGTCGAACCGGAAGGAGATTAGTCATGGCCACTCTTCAGCTCGCAGTTAACAACGACAAGCCGCAGCAGGCCGGGCAAGCTCCAGCAGCTCCACTTGCGCCATCGAAGCCGGAAATGAGCTCGCTGCGCATGTGGTGCGCGGTTGTCGGCTCGACGCTCGGCGCTTTCATGGCGGTCCTAAACATTCAGATCGTCAATGCCTCCCTAGCGGACATCCAGGGCGCTATCGGCGCTGGCAAAGACGACGGTGGTTGGATTTCGACCTCCTACCTGATCGCCGAGATCGTGGTGATCCCGCTTTCCGGATGGTTGGCCCGGGTTTTCTCCGTCCGCAATTACCTGCTTGTTAACGCGGTCCTATTCCTACTTTTCTCGATGGCTTGCGCTTTCGCAGTCAACCTTCAACAGATGATCGTTCTGCGGGCGATCCAAGGCTTCTCGGGTGGCGTGCTCATCCCGATGGCTTTTACAATTATCATCACGCTTCTTCCTAAGCCGAAGCAGCCGATCGGACTGGCGCTGTTTGCGCTGTCTGCCACATTCGCCCCTGCGATCGGTCCGACCATCGGTGGTTACCTGACGGAGAATTATGGGTGGGAATTCATTTTCTACGTTAACCTGGTCCCTGGCTCGATCATGATCGCAATGCTCTGGGCGTCCCTCGACCGCGCTCCGATGAACCTTGGCCTGCTTGCAAAGGGTGACTGGCCGGGCATCGTCACGATGTCGGTCGGTCTCGCGGCCCTCCAGACGGTCCTCGAAGAAGGCAACAAAGACGACTGGTTTGGTTCGGACTTCATTGTGCGTCTGTCTGCCATCGCCGCAGTTTCGCTTACGCTCTTCCTGATCATCGAACTGAGAACCGCACATCCGCTGCTGAACCTGCGCCTGCTGCTTCGCCGGAACTTCGGCTTTGGTATTGTCGCGAACTTCCTGCTGGGGATCGCCCTTTACGGCTCAGCGTTCGTGCTTCCGATATATCTGTCGCGTATCCAGGGCTACAATTCTGAACAGATCGGCCTTGTTCTTGCCTGGACGGGGATTCCGCAACTGCTGCTGATCCCGCTGGTTCCACGGTTGATGAAGCGTTTTGACCTGCGCCTGCTCATCGTCTTCGGTTTCGCGCTTTTTGCCGCATCGAATTTCATGAACGTGCACATGACAGGCGACTACGGCAGTGACCAGCTTTTTTGGCCCAACGTGGTCCGCGCAGTTGGACAGGCGATGGTATTCACGCCGCTCTCTGCGATCGCAACCGCTGGAATCGAGCAGGAAAACGCAGGCTCCGCTTCCGCCTTGTTCAACATGATGCGAAATCTAGGGGGTGCCGTGGGGATTGCGTCGCTGCAGACCTTCATATCGAAACGCGAGCAGTTCCATTCGAACATCCTTACGAACTCCGTCAGTGTTTTCGAAGAAGCCACGAGGCTTCGTGTCGCACGCCTTACCAACTACTTCATGTCGCACGGTGTCAGCGACCAGGCCACCGCCACCCATAAGGCGCTGGTCGCCATGGCAGGCAGTGTCCGCAAGCAGGCAAATATCATGGCGTTCAGTGACACCTTCTTCCTGCTCGGCGCGGCGCTTGTTGTTGCCCTGCTGGCCACGCTTCTTCTGAAAAAGCCCGGCCACGTTTCCGGCGCAGGCGCTCATTGAGGACTATGGCAATGACTATCACCATGCAGAACCGTATTACGCGCAAAGACAAGGGCGCGACCGCCCTTAACGCCGATCAGTCTTCCGTGCTTTCCATTCTCGAATGGCTTTCGGGCGACGAATGCCACTCTATAGACGAGGCCGGGCTGATTGCTGGCCTCGGGAAGAGGCTGCGCCAGATCGGACTACCGATCGACCGGCTGACGCTTCACCTGATGACGCTGCATCCTGAAATCCTCGGCCGCACGCTCGCGTGGGCACCTGGAGAACCTGTCGAGGTCCACGACCGGGAGCACGGCATGAAAATGGCGTTCGCGACCAGCCCGCTTCGTCAGGTAATGGACTCGCGCGAGCCGATGATCGTTGATGCGAATGACACGAAGTGGCCGTGGCAGCATATAGACGTCTTTGAGGACAGAGCGCTGGTGCAGCTCGTGATCGCCCCATTGTGCAATGTCGATGGCCCTGTCAGCGCGGCGGTGTTCGCGACAAAGCGCCCATCGGGTTTCTCGCTTTCGGAAGTGCAACTGATAGAGCGGATTCTTCCCGCGCTGCGGAACACATGCGAAATGCGGGTAATGCGTCAGGCCGAGCTATCCTTGCTCGACGTGTACATCGGGCCAATGACCGCCCAGCGTATTCTGGCGGGACGCATTCGGCAGGGTGAGATCGAGACGATGGAAGCAGCGCTCCTGCTCTGCGACCTCCGTGGCTTCACCGCGCTGTCAAACCAGTTGCCCGCCGAGAAGGTGCTGGAGTTGCTGAACGCATACTTCGACGTGGTCGTACCCGCTATCACCACCTATGGAGGGGAAGTCCTCAAATTCATGGGTGACGCCGTTCTGGCGTTCTTTCCGAGTTCCGACGCGGCAGCGGCATGCGAACAGGCGCTGGCGGCCACAGACCGGGTACTTGACCAGCTTTCGGGTTTCGCAGTGGATGGTGTGAGCGTCGGGGCAGCGGTCGCCTTGCATTACGGCAGGGTAAGTTACGGAAATATCGGCTCCGGAAGACGCCTCGATTTCACTGTCATCGGCCCGGACGTGAACCTGCTTAGTCGCATACAGACGGCATGCGGCACGCTTGGAAAGGCCGTGCTTATGTCCGACGCCTTTCGGGAGCGCGTCGGCACCACACGCGTCGTTTCCACAAGATTCCACCATCTGAAGGGATTCGAAGAACCGATCGAGCTCTTCACGATATCGACGTCGGACCGACAAGCCGATTGAGGCCTCACGACGTCGCCGACCTGCGGCGGCGCGACGCGCGCCGCGCAACCAACCAAGGAAAAGAAAAATGCAACCACGTTTCAACTTCGGCAAGGCTTCGCCTGAATCGTACAAGGCAGTCGCCGCCCTGGACGAGCACGTTCAGAAGTGCGGTCTTGAAGCCCGCTACATCCACCTTATCAAGCTGCGCGCGTCGCAGATCAATGGCTGCGCGTATTGCGTCGACATGCATGTGAAGGAGGCCCGTCACGACGGCATGTCCGAACAGTGGATCAATCTAATGTGCGTGTGGCGCGAGTCGCCGGTCTACGACGAGAAGGAACGCGCTCTGCTTGGATGGGTTGACGCGGTGACGAAGATCGCCGAGACAGGCGCGCCCGATAGCGACTACCAAGCTTTGAAGGCGCATTTCTCGGAAGAAGATATGACGAAGATCACCGTTGCGATCGGTGCGATCAACGTCTGGAACCGCTTGGCGATCAGCTTCCGTGTTCCCCATCTCGTCGAAGGCGCTAGCAAAGCAGTCTAACCCGGGATGAGTGCGGACCGGGAGCAGGCGGCCCCGGTTCGGGCCGGCGGACGCGACTACCTACCATGGTGTCGCGGCCGCTGTGGCTTTCGCTCCCTGACACGCCGGCAATCACATGACATGGTGGGCGGGGGCATGGTACTAGGCTTCATGACGAAGCTCGATCCACAGCCTCCTTCAAGGCTGGCACCACAGCAAAATCGCAGCCGGGAAACCCGAGCGCGGATTCTCGCCGCCGCAGATTCCCTACTGCGTGCGCAAGGGGTAGACGGGTTTTCAATCGGCGGGATTGCGTCGTTGGCAGGAATTCCGATCGGAAATATCTATCGACGGTTCGAAGGAAGAGACGACATCTTGCATGCTCTGAAAGATGCCGTCGCGGGCCGTATCGCCGAGGCCGTGAGGTCAGCGGTTGAAACGGAGTCAGCTCGCGATGTAGCTTCGTTTATCGAAGCGTTTGCCGAAGCGATCATCGGGGTTTTCTCCAGCGACGAGGAGCTGCACAGAGCTCTCTTCGATCCTCGCGCTGCCAGCCCAAAGATGCTTGAGACGGGACAGAACGTACGCTCGGCGATATACTCTCAGTTCAACGCTGGGCTATCTACGCATCTTGCCGGACTTGAGCACCAGACCGCAGAGACGGCGGCAAAGGTAATATTTTCAATCATTACTAACGCCGCTTTGACCAAGGTGCGAGGTCAAGACCCGATCATGCGTTCGTTGGAATGGGACGAAGTCAAGCGGCAGTACAGCCATGCAGCGATAGCGTATTTACGGGAGCTGCAGTCACTTCGGTGACCATTCCCTGGGGCTTTACCGCGACCGATATAGGGCCGACCCCCAGAAGACATTCTCCTGCACTCTAGCAACAGACAAAAAAGTCGCTACAGTGTTAAAAATGCGAACGCGAGTCGCTTTCTCTTTTACGGGTAGCTTGCGATGGAATGCATTGACTTTATGGAGCTCAGCAGCGGTCTTATTACATGGTTTACAAACCAGGATATTGTCATCGCTGATGACGTGGCGGCACTGCTTTTCGGCCTAGACGAGGACGACTGCCATCTTGGTGTCACCATTGCCATGTTCCTGGCGGGTATTAGCTCGAAGGACCGTCCGAGAATCTCGCAGGCCATTTACGCATGTATCGAGCGTTGCGATACAATCCATGAAGTCTTCGAGCTTCAAACCGACGGAAAGACAAAACTGGTGGTTATGAAGGGGCGGTCTATAGGTGATGTCTTGTTCACCTGTATCGTCACCGAGATAGACAAGGGACGGGCCTCAGCGAAGCTCCAAAATCTTTGTCTCGCTGCCTATGAGGTGGCGCGGCAGGAGAAAAACGATTCCGCTGCACTCCAGTTGATCCGCACTCTTTCGCTTCTTTCTGAGCAGCCACCGGCTCATCGAACGCACTAAATTACGGAGGTGGTAAGCCTAGAATGAAACGATTGTGACGTGTTTCAACTATATCCGACGGGCGAAGTCACCTACACCCGAAGTACTATTGCCAAAGGCAAGGTATGAATCGGACAAGCACGTATGCGAATGCTGAAAACCGGAAAACGGGGCGGACGGCCAAAACGCGTTCAGTCGGGCGCTTTAGAACAACGATTGATCGACGCTGCCGCTGCATTGTTCGCCGAAAACGGTTTCGACGCCACCTCGGTCGACTCGGTTGCCCCGCGCGCTGGGGTCAGTAAGGCCACAATCTACACCCGCTACGACGACAAAGCTCAGTTGTTCGCAGCAGTGGTGCGCAGGCAGATCAGCGAGCTTTTTGAGAACCTTGATTTCGATGCAACAGAAGGTGACGCAACTGAGGTCCTGCTCGAAGTCGGGCGTCATGCGCTTGAGCTGGTAAACCGCCCAGAAACAACAGCGATCTACCGAATGGTGATCTCACAAACTCCACGATTTCCGAAACTGGGAAGTTTGATGGATCGTGAAGGATTCCAACGCGGGCAAAGTGGTATTGCTCACTTGCTGCACAAACTCTCGGAGCGTGGTGAGGTCGAAATTGACGATTTCGACATGGCAGCTGAACTGTTCTTGAGCCTCGTAATAGGGCGATTGAGTAGACTTGCGCTGCTAGGTCTGACCGCAGACAACGAGCGGATCGAGCTCGGTCTGAGGACGTCTGTTCGGCTTTTCTTGCAAGGCGTACGGAGCGGTACTTAGACGCGAGGCATCAAAGTGGGTTGCTCGTCGCCCGATAGCACGGCATCCAAGGCAGGGTAGCTTGCGGTGAGGGCTGCCTCGCTTCTGACCGAACACAATATTTTCAGCTCGAAACGATCGCGCAGTTGAACGGTCGACTGGTCCCAGTCGACCGAAGCATTGCACGGCTGCAGCCGGGATGCTTCTCGGACAAAAAAGGGACGGCCTTCTCTGCCTCGTGGATCGACGTGTAAGCTGGGTACTGATGTATCGAAGCCGGGCCCGCAGCTTTTCGAGCCGACGATTGCATAGGTGACACGCTTTTGAATGATGCTGCGCAAACCCAACCAAGTCCCTTGCGGCAGTCGGTCGATTAATGAAGACCCCGATACTTCGCCTCCGTGGGCAGCGCGGCGATCCCGCGGGTTAGACTGCCGCGCTCCCGAAAAAGTGTCGTTCATGGTACCAGTGCGGGGACGTCAGGGATGGCTCCCGAGCTAGAAGGGTTTCGTTTGGACCTGCGTCGCATTCGTGCTTGAAACCTATAAAAATGATCGACGTCTCTATTTTCGTTGCACGTGCAAACTCGCACCCTGCAGTTCGCTCGATATGGAGCGAGACGATCTCCGGTGTGGCATTGTGTGAGCCGATCAAACCCTGAGCCACGCAGACAGGGGAGAGATTTGGGCCGTTGTATGCCGCAATCAGAGCGTTGCAGTCGAACTCGAGCATCGAGAAAGACAGCAGAGAAACACTTAAATGCCGCACATGTCCCGTGTCGATGTCGAGCAACCGTCCGTCTGCTGCTCTCTCGCGCGAGCAGCCGCGCCCTTGGAACCTGTACCAGAGCGAATTTCGAGCTATGTAATCGGCCCTCCAGTTAAAGTCGTCAGGTCTCTCGTCGGTGGTTGCGAGGTCGCAGACTTGACACAGAATTTCCAGAAATTTCGCTCGATAGCTCGCCACGGGCATATCCATAGCTCCTAGAGAGATTGTGATGCCAAGATGCAGACCGCTGCCAGTGCGATGCAGGCAGAATCTTCTATCAAAGCAGCCGGAAGGTCCCGCCCAAATAACCGAGCCAATCTTTCGCGGACCATCGAGCCTCCGAGTGTTCCCGCTAGCGAACCGAGAATTCCGGCGGCTCCACCCAAAAATGTGAGGTCATGAATCGCTCCCAGCGTTGCGCCAGAAACCGCACCTGTCAGAAGTCTGGCAGAAATTTGAACGGGCACCAACCGAGAAGGAGTGGAGGCGAGCTTGTCGGTAAACAGCTCGAAACAAGCCAGTGCTGTTAAAATTCCCGCTGCCAATCTCGATGACATGAAATAAAGCCACGACGTGGAGGGTACGATGTAAATCAAAAGGAGCGCGCCCCATGAGGCCGCAGCGGGTGCGGTGAAAGCCCGTAAGCCCGACGCAAGACCTAACGAAAAGGCCAACAATACTAACATAAATCGCTCCGAAAAATCTTGTTACGATAAGCGAGTCGGCCGCAGCGGGATCAATCATCCGGCACACCGGGAACGTAGACGTGGGTGGTTATAGGATGGCCTGGCACGGGGCCGGACGCTACACACAACGCCACTATGATCGCGAGGATTCCCGCTATGATCAGAAGTCCAATAAACCCGGCGGAAGCCTGCTCAGGTGTTTCTGTCGTTCGAAATTTCGGCATGTCGTCTCCTGCCGCTACGCTTGCGCCCCACTTTAAAAAAGGGCCCGCCGAGGAGGCTGAGGGCTCGGCGGGCAGTTTGCAGCACGGCCGGCGGATGGCTCGTCTGCGACCGTGCGATTGTCGCACGGCTGGGGGAACGTCCTGAACTTTACACAATGGGAGGAGACGGGATTGTACCGTTTCGCCACTTTTGGAACACCACGGCCGTGATTGGGGGCGGCAGGCAACCTTCACGGTTTGCTTCGATTTTAGTGGCCGAAACAGGCCATTCAGGCGGTTTTCGCTCCAGACTGTATTCCACCAAATTCCGAAAATCAGAGGAATTAATTGCTGCAAGCATGGGAGATTTGCATGTCGATGCTCGAGCTTACCAAGACCAACCACCAAGGCTACAGGACTATGACCGCCTACCGCGTCCACAAGTTCGGCGGACCGGATGTCATCCTTGCTGAACGCCTTCCTTGCCCACGTCCGGGACCGGGGCAAGTCCTCGTGAAAATCGGCGCGATCGGCGTCGGCCCGTGGGACGGTTGGATACGCGCGGGCCAAAGTGCACTACCGCAACCTCTTCCCCTGACACTCGGTTCCGACTTCGCCGGGGTGGTCGCCAATGTTGGCCCCGGAGTTGTAAGCGTTAAACAAGGAGACTCTGTTTTCGGCGTTACCAATTCGCGCTTCGTCGGAGCGTATGCGGAATACGCCCTTGCGGAGGCGGAGATGATGGCAAAAAAACCCGTTACCATTGACGACGTGGCAGCCGCGTCGGTGCCGGTCGTCGCGGTTACCGCGAAACAGGCATTGTTCAAGCATGCTCAGCTTCGGGCGGGCCAAAGGGTTCTAATTCACGGGGGTGCCGGAAACGTTGGATCGTATGCGGTCCAACTTGCAAGCAGGGCACGACTACATATCACGGTGACCGCCTCCGGGGCCGCCGAGAGATATCTCTACGGTCTCGGCGCAACCAACGTCATCGATTATGGGAAGACACGCTTCGAAGACGTCACCCGCGATTTCGATGCGGTCATCGACCTTATCGGAGGAGATACGCAACGGCGCTCTTTCGAGGTGTTGCGACCTGGAGGTCGTCTAGTTTCCGCCGTGTCGCAGCCGGATAGGGAGATCGCGGCAGCGGCTCGGGTCGACGCACGGTTCTTCCTCGTCGATGTCACAAGTGCTGACCTGATCGATATTGCCGCAGCGATCGACGTGGGTGAGCTCTCCACGAATGTCGGGGAAGTCCTACCATTGTCGATGGCTTCTGAGGCGCACAAGATGCTTGACGGCGACCGTTCTCACAAATCCGGGAAGATCGTCCTGACAGTCGACTGAACGGTTTTGGCCGCAATCGTACAAATCAGTCTGTTCGCTGCAAGATTTAGCCGGAAGGTGCCGCCATTGTCAGCCGGGCGAAATCCGGGGGAGCACATGAGCGGTACCGAGCGTGACGATGTGGATTTCGATCGGTGGATGCACTCGAAATTCAGTTTCGAGCCGCGCCAGCCGTTGGTCATGCGGCAACTGGACAAGGCTCCGATCACCGTGACCGAGATGCATTGCCGTTCGCCCGATCCCGAAAAGTCATCGCCCATTCCTTCCGAAGACAGCCTGCTGGTGACAATCCATGTCAGCATCAGTCCGACGTATGACCTCTGGATCGCCAATGATTTCATGAAGACCAACCCGTTGGCTGCCGGAACTACGGTCCTTTATGACTTGAGAAGCGAACCCTCCGTTAGAGTGTTGGAAGAGTTTCATCACGTCAGTTTCCACATGCCGAAGTCAGCCCTGAACCAGATAGCGGAGCGCGAGGGTCTGGCGACGGTCGACGAATTTCGACTTTCCCTCATGGACGGGCATCAGGACCGCGTTTTAGCGACACTCGGAAAGACAATTCTCCCTTCGCTCAAGAGGGCGGAACATCCCAACCGACTTTTCACGGATCATGTGACCATGGCCACGGCATCTCACGTATTGCGGACCTACGGGGTCTCCAGCGGGCGGTCGCCAACGCGCATGGCCGAACCAAAGCAGCTTTCGCCATGGCAAAAGGCGATGGCATGCGAGATGTTGCGGGCACATTTGGACGGTGGGATTTCCCTCGACGACATCGCGGCACAGTGTGGGCTGCCCGCCCTTGAATTTGCGAGGTCATTCAGAAAGACAACCGGGATGCCGCCCTGGCGGTGGCTGGAAGCTTGTGCGGTGGGCACGTCGCGCGATATTTTGCTTGTCCGGCCATTCATCCCGCTGGATCAAGTACGCGACATCGTGGGATTCGTAGACATTCCTCACTTCGTCGCAGCTTTCAGCCGTCATGTCGGGGTCCACCCCGAGATTTGGCGTGTGCAGCATTAAGACTGTGCAAGAGCGCCCTCGCTTTCCTCTCAGGATCGAACGCAAGCCGCCTCTATATTTCGCGGCACCGTCCCGACATCGATGAGATAGCTCGTCAGTGCCGCTCTGTTTAGACGCCCCAGTCTAGCTGAGCCCGCCCGCTGCCGGGACGAAGCGGCAACGCGTTTTTTTGAACATAAGAGAACGATTTGGACGCCATGGCCATATAGAGCGTCTCCGCGCGCGCCAACGGGCACTCTGCCATTGCCCGAACATTCCTCCCTAAGCCACAGCTTGTGTCTACGGAGGAGTACCAGGACGATGACAGAGGTTGAACCCGGAGGTGGGCAATTCGGCCGCGAGCTCCGCACTGCCTTTCAAAACGAAAGCGCGCGAAGCGCTGTTATTAAGACCGCGGCCCTGTCGGTACTGGAGCTTACGGAAATTCGATCACCCAACCAGCGACTGGAGACCAAACCGCTTCCCCGCCAGGACGCGTATATGGTCTCGCTTTACCTTTCCCCTGTTCGGTTTGTCAGCATTGGGGAGGTGGATGCCGAATGTCCGGCGGTGAACGTCGGGCCATGGGAGGCCGTATTTCAGGACCTCAATCGCCCCATGCGTCTGAACTTCGAGCACCCCTTTCATTCTATTAACCTGCACATTCCCCGCCATGCGCTCGACGAGGCGGCCGAGGCTTGCCAGTCCGAAGAAATCGCGGGCTTGGTTTCCCAAGTGGGTCGAGGCGTCTACGACGAGACCGTCATCAATCTTATGAAGGTTTTAATGTCGGCGCTGCGCTCGGGCGAGCGGCGCGAGGATGGTCGTCTTAACCATGTCGGAGCGGCGTTGGTAGCATACTTGGCGCAAGCGTATGGGGGAATGACTCCTCACAGTCGTCGACGCCGAGGCGGCTTGGCTCCATGGCAGCAAAAGCGAATACAAGAGCTCATAGCGGCCGGAACAGAGGGCGGTCTCACCGTGGGCGACCTTGCGGACGAGTGTCGGATATCGCATCGTCATTTTCAACGAGCCTTTCGACAAACGATGGGCACAGCTCCTCACCTTTACATTCAGAACGCTCGCGTCGAGCAGGCCAAGTTACTGCTGAGTCAGACGAACGCTTGTCTCGGCGACGTCGGGCTCGCTTGCGGGTTTGCTGACCAAAGCCATTTCACAAGGGTTTTTGCGCAATTGGTCGGAATGACGCCGGGGGCATGGAGAAAGGCCAAGTATTCAATCAATAGTGGGAGTTAAACTACGCGAGTTGCCTTTTTTAACGGAGTTTAACTCGCTCACTAATGATTTAGGCTCCAGAGTGATCCCATTGATAGCTTTGGAGCGGGTCATGAACCAGTTTGGCAGCCGACAGCAGCAAAGTACTGATTTCGCTGAGCGCTCGGGTGATTGGGGAACTCCAAGTCGCGCCCATTCCGCCGCGCAAAATGGAGAATCGACCTCCAATCTGCCAAAAGCAGTCACGAATAAACTGATTGGTGCGGCGCATGTGGAGGGCATCACTGTCGTCGTTCAAGCTGGTGGCTCGTCCAAGAACGTCGTTTTTGTCGAAGGCTGCCATACGGGTTCTGGCGACGACGGGCAGCACTTTGAGGTTTTCCTGCCAACCGATGCCCTCGTTAAATGTGCGCGAAAATCTGGAATTAAGAACTTCTACGGCTTGTCCGTCGAGCGGGGGCAGGAGATCGAGGACGAGGTCATCTCTGACTTGGCAACGTGCTTGAAACTCAGCCACAGGAGCGAAAACGGTGGCAACACACATTTCGCTGAGCAGATCATCCTTGCTCTTTGCGCTCATGCTGTTGAGCGATATGGACGTTCGCAGAGTGCCAGTGGCCGTAACTGCAATCAGCTCGCACCATGGCAGTTGAAGATCGCCAAGCAGATGCTCTCCGGGGACATGCGTTCGACGCCGAACCTTTCCGAAGTCGCGAAGGCTTGCAGAATTTCGACCCGTCATTTCACGCGATCGTTTACCGACACGGTCGGAACTTCACCGCATCAGTGGTCGGTTCTTGCACGCCTTGAACACGCTAAGGCGATCCTGATAGACCGGACCACATCACTGGCGGAGACCGCCGTGTGCTGCGGATTTTCAGATCAGAGCCACTTCACCCGGGTGTTCACGAAGGAGTTCGGCACGTCCCCAGCGAAATGGAGGCGTTCCCTCGATCAGAGCAGCCCCTGATCGGCTCGCGCAGATTGCGGTTACAGGCTTCGCTTCAGTGGATGAAGAGCAGTGGACTCAACGTTCTGTCGGGACCATCGACGGGCAACGCTTCTATATCGTTTTGAGGGGAGTTTTTGCGGCACCCCTTAGTACCATGCGGGGACATTGGATCAAACCTGCGGTTCCGCCGCAATGTCTCATGATGCACCCCCAATTCAATCTAACTCCTTCGCTTTTTAACAAGGTTTAACTCACGTCTTGGTGCAATTCCTCCTATCGCCGCTTGTAGGCTTCATTTTACAGGGGGGACGAATGCAGACCGGCGTGCAAGGAAACCAACCCATCATTCCCACGTCGGCAGGATCGCTCAAGAGGCTCCACCTGCTCATCATCGGAGCGTGCGCGCTTGGCTTTAGCTTCGATCTCGCGGAAATTGCTTTCGGCTCAATCCTGGCGGCTGTATTTTCGTCGCCGCCGTATGCCGCAGACAAGACGGAAATTTCCTGGCTTCTGTCAGCGGTTTACATTGGGGCGATCGCGGGAGCGCCTCTTTTCGGCTGGCTTGCAGACCGGCACGGCAGGCGTATCGGCCTTACGTCGGTGATGGCTACGCTTGCACTTGCATCAGTGGGCGCTGCCTTCGCTCCGGATGTCGGTTGGCTTGTCGCTTTCCGGATGCTGTCGGGTTTGGCCCTCGGAGCTTATCCGCCTCTCATGTTCTCTTATTTGTCCGACATCCTCCCTGCTGCACAACGGGGAAAACTCGTCATGGTCGCCACCGCGTTCGGATATGCAGGGCCGACGATTTTCATCTTCTTGGTCCGCTGGCTCACGCCCATCGCCCCCCTGGGGTTCGACGCCTGGAGGTGGGGTTTTCTGTTCGGCGGGGCTGGAGCCGCCGTGTGTTCGTTCTTGTTCTACCGGCTCCCGGAGTCCGGGCCTTGGTTGATGTCCAAGGGAAGAGACGCACAGGCAAACGTCACTGCTCGTGCTTTCGAGGCATCGAGACCCGTTTCTCGCTTCAAACATCTCCCGAGTGTCCCGAAGTCCATCTCGACCGAAGACGATCAGTTTCGTACTGACCGCTTCGTGGTAGGCTTCCTAGTGCTTGTGTTTTTCCTCACCCCTTGGGCGACAGTTGGCTTCACCTTGCTGTCTGGGGCCGTTTTAGTCCAAAAAGGCATAAATCTCCAAGACTCACTGCTGTATCTCGGCATATCCACGGTCGGACCGATTTTGGGAACAATCGTTGGAGGCTATTTCATCGACAAGGTGCAACGGCGAACGGCTCTGATCGCAAGTGCCACGGCGATGGCGCTCATCGGCCTTTTGTTTGCTAGTACGACCGTTCCGATGTGGCTGATAGGTTGCGGGATCGCCTTCAATCTTTTGGTCTCGCTCTTTCTGCCCGTGTTGTTTTTGTACGCCGCCGAGATGGTTCCGAACAGTCGTCGCGCGATGACGACGTCATTTGCCTGGTCGGCTAATCGCATCGGTTCGGCTTTGACGCCGCTTGCACTACTGCCCGTACTGCAATCACACGGAGCGTATGCTATGTTCACGGTCATTGCAGGTACGCTGGTTCTCTTCATTGGACTGGTGCTAGGTTGGGGACCGTCCGGTCGTGCGGGCCGTCAGTTGAAATGAGAGATACAGGGAAGCGAAGGAAAGAGTTTTGAAAGTCACAGGTCGCCTGTTGGGGTTCGGACCGTTCGAGTGGGATGAGGACGAACGTCTTCTCTACCAGGATGGCCAGCCCTTGCGAATGGGCGAACGCCTGACGGACCTTCTGGCAATCCTTCTGGAAACGCCGGGCAGGCTCATTTCACAGGACGAACTGATTTCTCGGGGATGGCCAGCAGTGGGCACCGATGCCGCGAACCTCCGGGCACACATGAGTTCCCTTCGAAGGCTGCTCGGCGACAGTAATCTCACCGCACACTATATATCCAATGAACATGGACGCGGCTATTCGTTCGTGGCTCCAATCCGGGCTGAACGCGAAAGCGTGGTCACCTTTTCGGAGGCCGCGCTCGCCGGTGCGCTGCCTCCGCTGATCGAGCCTCCGATCGGACGTGATGACTTCGTGGCCGGTATCAAAACCGCGTTAGCGACCTGGCGGCTCGTGACGATCGTCGGTGCCGGCGGTTCCGGCAAAAGCACAGTGGCGATAAGTGCCGCTAACTCCGGGCAGCCGATCAATTACGTGGATTTATCGACGTTGTCGGCAGCAGAGCCTGTGGTGTCCGCGGTGGGGAAAGCTTTCGGACACGAGGCTGTTTGCAATAGCAAGGAATTGGGACCGCTGCTGGTGACCCAACGCGCTCTTCTCGTGTTGGACAATTGCGATCGCGTCATCGAATCCACCGCTGCTGTTGTGGAAGCGCTTTTGACCAGCGCTCCGCATATCCGGATATTGACGACCTCCCGCGAGCCGCTCCGGGTTCCTGGCGAACGAGTTCTGCGTCTCCCCGGTCTCGAAGTCCCAAGTGGGGACAACCTGCTTGAGGTCGACGCAATGCGCTTTTCGGCTTTGCGGCTCTTTTTGGAGCGGGCGGCTGCATCTTCCCGGAGCTTTTCCCTTTCAGAGTGCGACACCTCAGAATTGATAGGGCTCTGTCGCAAGCTCGACGGAAATCCGTTCGCGATCGAGCTGTTGGCGACCCGCGTCGACGTCCTCGGCCTTAGAGAGCTTAACAGTGAAAATGGGACGCGAACGATACTCGAAACTCCGGGCCGCCGAACGGCGGTTGCTCGACACCGTACTTTAAAAACCCTGCTGGACTGGACATACGAAACATTGTCGCCGCCTGAGAAGCAGGTTTTCGCGGACGTCTCTGTATTTTGTAACGGCTTCGGGATTGATCATGCGGTTGCCGTAGCGGCAGGTCAGGACCTGACACCCGCCGATGTGGCGGTTTCATTGGCCGATCTTGCGGCGAAGTCCTTTCTGCGCGCGGACGTGCGCGATGGCGTATCGCGTTACAAATTATCTGAAATCACCCGGACTTATGCTGTCGCAAAATTCGCTTCTGAACAGCGGAGACAGCGCGCCAGCCGACTTCATGCAGATTTAATGCTGAAATTGATGAGGGATGCACCGACGGACCTTCTGTCCATGGACACCGTCACGTGGGCTGGGCATTACGGCGACCTTGTCGACGACGTGCTGGCGGCTTTAGAATGGGCTTTTTCCTCAGGAGGCGACGACAAAATCGCCGCAAAGCTGACGGTTGCGTCGGCACCTTTCGCGCAACACTTCGAACTCTTCCAAGAATACAGAGATCGCCTCTACCAAGCGATGGCGAGGCTGGGTCATATCGGCCCGGCGGCTTCGCCTGACGTGCTCGCCCTCGGCTTGTCACTGAACGCCGAGCTGACACAGCTCGGCGAGACGGCAGCGTATGATAGAGCTCGCAACGCGGCGCTCGAGTGGCGGGAACGAACTGGATCGGAAACGCCGGAAGCCATCTACTCGGAATGGGGGGATGCCTTTGTCCGAGGAGACTATCCGACAGCGACAGTTGCAGCAGACCGCATGACCGAACTCGCGAGAAAGCTGGACAGCGAAGCGCTAAGGGTCGCGGCCATGCGATTCAAAGCCCAGACCCTTCATTTCGAGGGCCATCAGACCGATGCGAAGGAGCTGGCGCAGGCGGTTGTGGAGAGCCCTTTTGAGAATCTGCCATTTTCGAAAATCAGTCACAAAGTGTCCATGAAGATTATCCTGGCGAGGGTGGCGTTCCTTCAAGGAAGGGACGACGAAGCTCAGGCTCTAAACGCAGAGCTCCTAGAGCGTGCACGCGAACACGCGTCATCACTTTGTCTCGCGTTGACCATGTGTGCCGTTCCGTTGGCGCTTTGGCTAGGACTGCTAGATCAGGCAGAACCGCTGACGGAGACAGCGCTTGGCATCGCGATCCGTAACAAATACGCCTATTGGGGACGGCTTGCGTCAAACCTTGGCGACGCTATCTCGTATATGCGCGGTCGCTTCACTCCGTCCTCCTTCGGGAAGCTCGTGGATGAAGACGACGAGCTGAGAGACGTCTCGGTCAGCGACATGCTGCCCACGTTCGACGATCGATTCCTGAGCTCCAACGCGCTGAAAAGAGTCGAGAGTGGAATCGTGAGTTGGAATGCGCCTGAGATACTCAGAATCCGGGCGTCGCGTCTTTATGCGACGGACCGAGCACGCGCGGTCCGTCTTTTCGAGCAGGCATTGCGCCAAGCGGAGATGCAGGGCGCTGTTGCATGGAAGCGACGAATAGAGCACTGGTGACGCGTGATTGCACAGGATGGGCAATGAGGTGTACATTCCGTTGTTCTTGAGGACAGCGTTATCGAGAAAATAGACAGTGCTATGCGGGAAGGCTTGCGGAATTCAGTATTGGCAAATCCGGCCGCTACCGAGCGGAAGCTTACCCGCGACATTGGCTTTGCCTTTGAGGAGCTGATCTACTATCCCGCGACGAGAACTCTCGTGTTGGGGTCAAGAGAACTCAAGTTGGGAAGCCGAGCCGGGGCGATCCTTCACGCTTTTCTTAGCAGGCCCGGTGAAATTCTGACCAACGCTGAATTGTTTGCGGCCGCTTGGCCATCGACGCACGTCGAGGAAGGTAACCTGCGGGTCACCATCAACGCCCTCCGCCGGGCACTCCAGGACGCTTCAGCAAATCTGAGGCTGATCGACAACGTTGTCGGTCAGGGGTATCGGTTCACCGCGAACGTCGAACGTCTGGATTCCTGGTCTGAGCTTGGGCCAAAGGCATCAAACGATGGAGCGCCGATCTCCTCCAGCCTGCCGCTGCCACTTTCCAGGATCGTAGGTCGAGCAGGCGATATCGGCGACATTTTAGGATTGCTGACCCGGCAGCGGCTAGTTTCAGTCGTCGGTCCGGGAGGAACGGGGAAGACCACAGTCGCACTCGCGGTGGCTCACCGCTTTCAAGAAGGCATAGACGCGCCCGCGTGCTTCGTCGATCTCGCGACCATTTCAGAAGCAGCCATGGTGCCGCATGTGGTCGCCGCGACCCTCAATGTATCCCTCGAATCCGATCGACCTATTGGCAGTCTGGTGGACTTCCTCTGTCGGAAAGACCTGCTGATAGTTCTGGATAACTGCGAACACGTCATTGCCACTGCAGCCGAGCTGGCGGAAGCGATCCTCGGTGGTGCACCCAACGTCAAGCTGCTTGCAACGTCGCACGAGCCGCTCTCGGCGCAGGGAGAATGGCTCTTTAAACTTCAGCCGCTTGGGTTCCCGAGCGATGTGGAAGAGCTGACAATGGAAACCGCGCTGGAATATCCCGCCATAGAGCTATTTGTTGAACGTGCCATGTCGTGCAATCAGAATTGGCTCATGGGAGAGCGGGATTTGCCCGCCATCGCCGAGATATGCAGACGGTTGGATGGCATCCCGCTTGCGATCGAAATCGCGGCAGCTCGTACCGAAACTCTCGGTGTCAGCGAACTCGCGGAACGTCTCGAGGACCGTCTGAAGGTTCTGGCTGTCGTCAGGCGGACATCGGTCCAGCGGCATCAGACGATCCGTAAAATGCTCGACTGGAGCTACGAGTTGCTGGCCGATGCCGAGCGCGTGCTTCTGCGGCGGTTGTCCATCTTCGCAGGGAGTTTTTCGCTAGAGGCCGCTGTAATGGTCGCGGGCGATGAATACCTCAATCCCTTTGCGGTACGGGAAGGCGTTGCCAGCCTGGTTCGAAAGTCGCTTTTGCATCCGTCAAGCAGGGCAGGGACGATCGCTTATCGTCTCTTGGAGAGCACAAGGCTCTACGCGCTGGAAAAGCTCGGCGAAGTGGATGAATCTTTACGAGTCAAGCGGCTTCATCTTGACTATGTGACAGATGTCCTTCGTCGCGCTGAGCACGAGTGGCAGAACACGCGCCGAGCTTCATGGCTCGAGGCGTACGAACCGATACTTGGCGATGCAAGACAGGCTCTTGCGTGGGCGTTTTCCGAGAACGGTGAAACGGCCCCCGGGGTGGTACTGTCGGCGCTTATGGTCCCGCTGGGCTTGCAGATGGGTTTGGTGGACGAATTTCGCACTCATGTAGAGCGGGCGATCCAGCACGCACGCGAGCTCGCGCCACCCGAGTTGCTTGCCGAAATGCGCCTTAACCTGGTTTATGGGATTCTAAACCAGAACCAGGTACGGCCCGTAAGCTTCAACGAGGCGGGTCTCGTCCGGGCTGCTCATCTCGCCAATAAGATAGGTGACGATCGATTCCGCATCGAACCTCATATGGTATCTGCCGCGTTCAACTTGGGTATGGGAAACTACGCAGTCGCTCTGGAGCACATAGAGCAGGCGATGGAGCTCGCGGAAAGGGTGGACGACGACATCGCCAAACTCGGTGTGAGGAGGGTGCTTGCACAGATTTCTCACTTCAGTGGACAGCATACCAGAGCTGCGGAACTCGCGAAGCTCGTCCTGCAGCATCCCGTAGTGAATATCCCGGTAGCTTACGGAAGCGTGCAGGTCGATAGGCGGGTCTCGATGAGGATTGTCCTGGCCCGCACCCTCTGGTTAGAGGGAAAGGGGGATCGTGCGCTGGCCGTGATCGACGACGCGATCGAGTTGTCGAAGGAGGATGGCCCTATGGCTCTGTGCCAGGTGCTCGCACTAGCGGCCTGTCCGATATTGCTGTGGCGGGGTGAAAACGAGCGCGCTCTTGAAAGGACGATGACGCTACTTGATGCGGCATCTCGTTACACGCTAGGCCACTGGCACTCCTGGGGGAAGATGTTCCATGCCATTATCCAAAACCGCACGACGGGCGACGCATCGTCAGTCGCCGGTCTTGTCGCTCCGCAGGGCAGTCTCCAACAGGAGACTATGGCCACGCTGCTCTGTCCTAATCAGCAGGCCGCGTACGGAGCCAGCGAGCGCATAATCGAGAGAAGTTGGTGCACACCGGAATTGCTCCGGGTCGACGCAGAGTTGCTTCTCGACAACAATCCCAATGACACTTTGGCCGCCGAAAAGCTTCTTCAGAAGTCGCTGGAAATTGCGCGACAGCAGCAGGCGGTCGCGTGGGAACTGCGCAGCGCGACCGTACTCGCACGCGTGTGGATGTCTGGCGGGCGCGACAACGAAGCCGAATCCTTGCTGAGCTCGGTTAGGGAACGCATAGCGGAGGGCCAGGGCACATCGGACGTGTCGGTTGCGGACAAGGTTCTCCAAACTCTCGCCTGAATGCTGATGGCCGATTTGTTATACTGATATCCGAAATCGACAATACAGAGCTGTCTCGCGGCCAATAACCCTTATCGAAAGGGAGAGCACTATGCGCGCATCTGATGTCGCCACTCAGCTCGGGGGGCGGTTCAAGCTCGACAAGGCACCCTCGGCGGTCTCGCATGCGGGACGTAGGAGGACGCTCAGCTTTGTCGAACTCAAGTCCGATCGGCATGTACCGTTCCAAACTGCGCCTCGGGTACATGAAGACGCTTACATAGTCGGCGTGATCATGCAGGATTTTCCGCAATACAAGTATTGGGAAGACGGACGGGCCGCACCGGTCCGCGATTTGAGCAAGGGACAGGTTACATTCAACGACATGCGTCTCGACGGGCGTGCGATCATGGACCGACCGTTTCATACGGTCTACTGCCACATTCCTCGCGCAGCGCTTGACGAGATATACGACGAACGAGCGACCGGATTGTCGAACCTTCGATATGAGCCGGGCATGGGGATGGCCGACGTCATCATCAGAAATCTGATCCTGTCCGCTCGTGGCGCGTTGGTCCAAGGGCAGGTCTGCAATCAACTTTACCTCGATCATGTCGGTCTGGCGCTCGTTAGCCATCTCGCCATGAACTACGCAGATCGCAGCGCCGTTGCCGTCACGAAAGGCGGTCTAGCCCCATGGCAGCAGCGGCGTGTTCTTGACATGATGGATGCTAGGCTTGCCAGTCCTCCAGGCTTGGCCGACCTCGCCGCGGAATGTGGGTTATCGGTAAGGCATTTCACGAGGGCATTCGTTTCGACTGTGGGCAGATCGCCTCATGAGTGGCTCCGCTATCGTCGAATTGAGGTGACGAAGATTATGCTTGTCGCACAGCCGGATTCCGGTCTCCCGGAGATCGCGCTTCGCGTCGGCTTTGCTGACCCTGGTCATTTTTCTCGGGTATTCACTACCATCGTTGGAACAACGCCGAGCGCATGGCGGCGTGAGATGGTGGGTCGCCGATGAGGTGCAACTGCCCCTCGTCGGATTCGAGGGGCAGTCTGCGGCACCATCGGGTGGGGGACACCGGGTGCGGCGGCTCTTGCCGCTGGGAAGCGGATGAGGGGAGACAGAGTATCCGCTTCAGTGGCCATCATAATTCGACGCCGCGGAGCGCGCTTGCACCAAGACGATATGCATGTTCGGTTTCGGACTCGATCACTCATCTTTAAGATCGACGGAACCGAGAATTATTGTCCGCTTCGTACAATGCAGGGATGTGTTCTTGCTGCATTGTTGCTGGTCAGAACTCCGGTCCCGAGGATTTGTTAATGTCGATCGAGATTATGCAGGCTGGCGGCCATAGTGCCTCTTACGTCCGCCAAATGGAGGACCGTTTTCTTCTGGCGTTTAATCCTCAGGTCATTACCCGTCGCGTGGATGCATCGATTTCCCTGGTGACAGGTAGACGAGACGGCAACGCGGTTTCGGCACCACTGCCATATGACGAGGCGTACGTGTTTGTCGTCAGACTTGAAGATTCCACGCCCTATCAGCTGTGGATCGACGGCAAGTTTCTCCTGAGCGGAGAACTGCGGCGCGGTTCCTGTTCTATTTTCGATCTGAGGACCCCAGCCTACGCGTCCGGAATTCGCCGATTCCAACACGTCCATTTCTACATGTCCAAGACCTTCCTCGACACAGTTGCAGCCGAACTGGGATATGCGTCGAGCGAGCTTGCCCTGCCTGACAGCTTCGCTTTCAGTGACCTCATCATGTTCCATCTGGCGAAAGGACTGGTTCCTATATTTCGTAACCGCCGTCACGCGAGCACCTTGTTTGTGGACCATATCGTCAATGCCGTCGCTAGCCACCTCCTAGCGACATACTCGCATAAACTGGACAGGGGAAAGCTGAACACACCAAGGATCAGCGGCAAACGATTGAGTGCCGCAATGGAAATGATGGACGCGAATTTGGACGGTGACATAGCCCTGGCGCAACTCGCTGCGGTCTGCGGACTTTCCGAGGGCGAATTTGTAATGCTTTTTCGTCAGCAAACGGGAACCAGTGCCCCGGAATGGCTGGCTCGGAGACGTACCGACAAAGCCATTTCGCTACTAAGGGAGAGTAACAAACCGATCGACGAGATCGCTCGCATGGCGGGGTACCCTGACGGTTCCCACATGACCGCCTCGTTCATGGCGGTCCTTGGTAACCCGCCGGAGTTCTTTCGCGCGAACAGAAACGAATTTCTCAGGCACTGACGGTTCGTATGCTTGATCGCTCGTGATGTCCGGCCGCTGAAAGAGATTATCGCTCCGGCTATCACCGGAGCGAGGATGCAGTCGCTGGTCAATCAGTCGACCTTGAGAACGATCTTCCCCTTGGCGTGCTCGCGCGTTCCCTCCAGCATTTCGTGAGCCCTTATTGCTTCGGTCAGGGGAAGGACGGTACCAACCTTTGTCTTGAGACTTCCATCGTCGACGGACTCGGCGATTTCGTTGAGTTCACGTGTATTGACCGCCACCAAAAAGAAACTCGCGCTCACGCCAAATGAAGCAGCTACCTCCTGATCGGGCTTGGAAACAGCGGAAACGAGTTTTCCGCCACGCTTCAAGACAGCAAAAGATTTGGTCTGGGTCTCTCCGCCGACGAGGTCGATGACTGCATCGACATTCTTGACCACATCCTCAAAGCGCTCTTTCTGATAGTCGATCACTTGATCGGCACCGAGGTTTCGGACTGTTTCGATGTCTCTTGCGTCAGCGGTGGCTACTACCCTGAGGCCGGCCTTGTGGGCGAATTGAACGGCGTATGCTCCGACGTTGCCCGCTGCGCCATGGATCAAAACAGCCTGTCCAGCTTTTAGGCCTGCATGATCGAATAGAGCCTGCCGGGCAGTGGAAGCGATCACAGGGATAGAGGCAGCCTCGACGTGGTCGACTTTCTTGGGTTTATGACCGATCATGGAAGCGAGAGCGATCGCGTATTCCGCATAGGAGCCGATGAAACGCGGGTTGGTTACTCCGTAAACTTCGTCGCCAGCCTCGAAACCGTTTACGTCCGGGCCGACCGTTTCGATAACGCCCGAGAGATCGGAACCCAGGGTAAGCGGCAGAGGCTGCGGCAGGGCGCTGTGGCCGCTCCGTATCCATCCGTCCCATGGGCCAACGCCCGCGGCATTTACTTTGATCAAGACCTCGCCCGGGCCGGGGACCGGTACTTCAAGCTGCTCTGACGTGATGACATAGGGCGCTCCGAATTCATGGACGCGGAAAGCCTGCATTGTTTTCTGAGTGGACATTTCAGTTCTCCTGAAGAAAGTGGCCATGTGGGCCGTCACAGACAGAAGATGCTTCATTCAAGGCCGAGCGATAATCCGGACAATTCGGGAAGGATATGCAAGCCACGCTGGACAATGACCGGCTAGGCCATCCACTTTCGATGCTCGGCAAACCGTTCCGCCAAGAGGTCAAGGAAAAGCCTCACCTTCGTTGGGAGATGGCTGCGGTTGGGATAGATCGCGTTGATTGTGAATTCGACCGGGCTGAACTTAGGCATGATCCGGACCATCCGCCCCTCTGCGATGTCCTCGAAGATGACAAAACTCGGTGCGAGAAAGATACCCTTACCGGCTTCCGTCAAATACCGGAGCGTCTCCGCGCTGTTCGAGATCACGTTGCCCGCGATCTTGACGCTTTGCTCGGAGCCTGCCGCATCTTCAAACCGCCACTCGTCACCGAAGGGGTAATAGGCGTATCGAAGGCAATTGTGCACGGCGAGGTCTTCAGGCTCCGCGGGCATCGGATGGTTTTCAAGGTATCCGGGAGAGCAGCACAGAACGTGACGCCAAGGCGTCAGCTTTCTAACGACCAAACTTGAATCCGGGGGAGGGGTTGTCCGAATGGCG
The DNA here is from genome assembly GCF_056400165.1 of Rhizobium sp. 01L410. NCBI lineage: Bacteria > Pseudomonadati > Pseudomonadota > Alphaproteobacteria > Hyphomicrobiales > Rhizobiaceae > Rhizobium > Rhizobium sp. 01L410. The sequence goes on along the minus strand of NZ_JBFTST010000005.1, from coordinate 402,970 downwards.
AGGTCGTACCCGTCCTCGATCATGTCGACCATCCGTTCGCCGATGTTGATATCAAGCGAAATCGTTGGGTAACTCTCGAGAAACTCCGTCACGATGGGATTGAGAAACCTGACGATTGCGCTGCTGGTGTAAACCCTCAGCGTACCTCTGGGCGTGGTATTAAGCGCGCCGGCAGTCCGGTCGGCTTCTTCGAGATCGCCGAGTATCTGGACGGAGCGCTCGTAATAGTACTTGCCCGTCTCGGTTAGACTGACCTTCCGGGTCGTCCTGTTCAGAAGACGCACTCCCAACCTGTCTTCCAGCGACTGGACGTGGTTGCCTACCATGGTCACCGACATGTTCAGCCTTCGGGCGGCTGCAGAAAATCCTCCGCTTTCCACGACACGACCAAACACGAGAAGACTTGTAAGACGATCCATATGTCCACCGATTGCGGGCTGAAAGTTGGCGGTGCTTCCGCCTGGCTAGCAGATTTCACACCCTCACCCTGGCATGCCACCTCTCAACTCGTGTTTCAATACGTCTCGATGTTGCCGGGAGAAGTTCACGCTTCTTTCGACTTTCTTAGGGTGTCGGCTCTCGAGTCACCGTCGAGGTACTGAATGTAGGTGATACGCCCGTGGGAGACTTTGATCCAAAGCGAGAAGGGAGTTGCGACATCTTCGCCCGAACACATAACCTCGGTAACGGTGCCAAAAGCAGCAACATTAGCCCCCGCTCCGAAAATAGAGCTGACGGTTACGCGCCGAGTTGTGGAGCAGTGGAGTAGTGCTACTGCGGCATCCAGAACGTCTGTTTTACAGTCGTCCAGTCCGGGGAGCCGAGACACTTGACTAGGTAACACTCCGTCAGGGGCGATCAGGGTGACGTCTCCGGCAACGATGTTCGAAAGTGTTTTCTTGCATGCGGGGAGCTGTAAAAAGCGTCGTACGATTTCAACCGGTTGGGTCTTCATGTCTTGCTCCTATCCGGGCTGTCTCCAGGGTGTCAGTGTCCGATGCTCGGAGGGACGCGGAAGCTTATGGCCATACGATCGAGCACATTCATAAGACCGATCGCGATGGTTAGGTCGGCGACTTCCTTCTCGTCGAAGAGGCCGCGGATTTTAGCGAAAGCGTCGTCTGGGACATGCGAGACGCTGATCAGGGTGACGGTTGCGACCCATTGAAGGGCGGCGCGTTCCCGCGCGTCGAACAAATCCCCGGCCTCGCGCCAAGTCGACGTTAAGAGTATCTTCGAAATCGGGACATTGTTTTCCATCAGACCGCGGCTGTGCATTTCCATGCAGTAAGCGCATCCGTTGATCTGCGAAACTCGGAGGTAGACAAGGTCGATGGGTTCAGTGGGGAGACCGCATTGGCTGATGTAACGGTATGCAGCGCCGAATGCTTGCATCCCTTCGGAAGCGAGCGACTGGTAGTCGAGCCTTCGTGCCATCTGGAGTCCCCTGTTTCTGGGCGCATTCGCTGCAACGAGGGACTTTAGGGGAGCTGGTGGCCAGCTATAGAACGAGTTGGTCGCCGGTTTTAAAAACCGGACGAAACTGAACCGGTGCGTCTAAAGCGGAAAACATGTCGCCCGCCGACCTGATCAGAGCGATTGGCTGCCCCTCTCGCGTTCAGCTTAGGCTAGAAGCGCCCTGATCTCCGAACTTAAAGCCTCGAAACTATCGTTTGTTTCATCGTCGCCGTTGGGCAGACCCGGGCGATCCTTATCGTCCATAACGCTAAGGTAAGCGCCGTTGACTTGCGCGATCTTCCCAGCGTCAGCTGCCTCGGGATTTGTCAGGACTGCGGTATCGACAGGCTGAGAGGTCGCAACCGGCGGCACCTGGACGTCCCCGGTTAGGGGGGCCGAGTGATCCGCGGCAGACGCCGCGTATTCGCCCATCGCTGAGGAGATCTTGTGAAGCAACTCCTGGGCAAGTCTTGCGACGACATCCGGAGGGAAACCGGAGCGCTGGAGAAACTCCAGTTCCTCTTTGGCGTCGGCGATCTTCTGGGCTGCTCGGACCTCGGCATCGCCATCGTCGGCTAGCTGACGCCAATGATCCGCGCTCCATAGCTGATCGCTGGACAGCGTAGTGGCATCTTTTTGCGTCGACCCCGTTGACCATCGTGCGGGTCACCAAATCGAAGATGTTGGCGGATGTTATTTGCATGGGTCTCGAGCCTGATCGTTGTCGAAACCAATGCGCTTCCGGTCTTGCGCAGGCCTTTCGCTCAGGAGTTGTCGGCGCTCAATGGGCAGCCAAGCCGCTCGTCGAACTGTCCAAACCTAGCAAGGATCGAAGAGGAACGGTCGGCCTCACGAGGTCGGCGAGTGTGTAACCGTCGAGTGTCTCGAGGAATGCGGCCGTTGCTGCCGCGAGCGCTCGTTTCAATACGCAGGCCGGCTGGATGACACACACGACGGCACCCTTGGCTTCAAAGCAGGGAACGATGGCGAAATCTGGCTCGCAGGCGCGTACGATTTCCCCGACGCTGATCGCGGACGCGGATTTGCCGAGGCGCATTCCTCCCTGCCGCCCGCGCACCGTTTCGACAAGGCCCTTTTGCCCGAGTTCGTTGGTGATCTTCATCAGGTGTGCCTTCGAGATGTCGTACGCTTCCGCAACCTCGGATATCGTGGAGAGCCTGTCGTGGTTCAGGCAAAGGTACATCATCAGCCGCAGGGCAAAGTCGGAATATACCGTCAGACGCATGCTTGGCTCCGTCATAAACATCTATAGGCGATGTAGCATAGCGACGGGGCAGCGGCCAAGCCGCCCCGTCGATGGTACCTACTCTTGCAGGCCGTCCGCCGGGCCGAAGAACTCGTAATGAATTCTGTTCTGGTCCACACCCGCCCGTGCCAAACCGTTAACGAACGCGGCAAGGAAGGGTTTGGGACCGCAAAGGTAGAAGTCGGCCTCTTCAATCGGCGTATTGTCTGAGAGCCAATCCACTGTGATGTAGCCTTTGTGATCGTAGTGTTCGCCTTGCCGATCGTGCTCGTGGGGATCGCCGTAAAAGAATGCTGTATTGGCATTCTGCTTCTTCTCTCGAAGCGTACGCACGTGCTTGCCCATGGCGTGAACGCGCCCGTTCTGCGCCGCATGAACGTAATGAACGTCAACGGCTTTATCGGACGAGACGAGTGCTTCGAACATGCTGACCATCGGGGTAAGGCCGACGCCGCCACTCAGGAGGACGACTGGCCGCTCCGACTCCTCGCGAAGGAAGAAGTCTCCGGTCGGCGGGGCCACCTGTAATATCGAACCCTCGTGAACGTTGTCGTGCAGATGGTTCGAGATCAGCCCGTTCGGCTCTCTCTTCACTGAGATGCGGTACGTGTGGCCGTTTGGCGCTGACGAAATGCTGTAATTGCGTTTCTGTGGGCCAAGGCCGTTGATTGGGATGCGGAAGGTTAGGTATTGCCCCGGCTTGTGGAGCAATACCGGACCGCCGTCCACCGGCTCGAGGACAAACGAGGTGATGATTTCGCTTTCGTCGACCTTACGAGCAACCCTGAATTCCCGCCAGCCGATCCAGCCGCCGTCGGCCGCCTCAAGCTCATCGTAGACCGCCTTTTCCCTCCCGATCAGGATATTGGCGAGAAACCAGAAAGCTTCTCCCCATGCATCGAGGACAGGCTGAGTAGCCTTGTCGCCAAGAACGTCACCGATCGCACCGAGAAGTGCCGTTGCGACATAGGGGTAATGTTCCGGCTTGATGCTCAAGCCCACGTGCTTCTGCGAGATACGCTCCACCGCAGAGGCGAGAACACCGAGATTGTCGATATTTTGAGCGTAAGCCAGGATCGCTTGGGCGAGCGCTTTCGTCTGTCGTCCACCTTCGCCCTGGTTTGAATGATTGAACAGTTCGCGCACCTCTTCGTCTTTAAAGAGGCGCTCATACATTGCGGCCGTGATGGCGGTTCCATGGGCCTGCAGGGCGGGAACGGTGGCCCTGACCACCGCCTTGGTTTCTTCGCTCAGAAGCTTTGACATCGGTCATCTCCTTTTTGTGTTTTGACTGATGGCGGGATGATTAGGCCTTTAAACATCTATCATCAATAGATGTTTATCGCTTGCGATGATCTGTCACATCTTCTTGCGTATGCCGTATTGTCTACAGACGTGGTCGCGAAGATCACGTCCGTTTTGTGCTAGTCCCGCCCTGTTCGTGACAGATATCCGCGATCGCGGCCGCTAGGAGTCGGAGTCCTAACCACGGAGAGGATCGATGGCTGAGCCTTGGCTGACTTCATTAATCACTACCACCCCGCAGGCGGGTTGGGAGCTGGCGATAAAGCTGTCCCGCATGGGGGTTAAGGTGACCCAACCGTCCGACGAGGTCCGCTCCAGGCTAAGGGAGGTCTATGAGCAGGACGCCGACAGTCTGATCCTCGTGTCCCAGGTTATCGCGATCAATTTCCAGACAGTGGCCGCTGCCAATAACCACTGGAACAAGCAGCCTGTGCCCGCCCACGAAGGAACCGTATGATGAACAAGCTCCGTATCGCGACATGTTTGGTAGCCGCGACCTGTCTCCAATTTTCGGCGTTGGTCGCGCGCGCGCACGATGTCGGCGAGCATGTGCAACCCGTTTTCCAGCATGAACTTCCTAATGTCCCGGGTAAGAGCATGATCGCCGCGGTTGTCACTTACGAACCGGGTGGAAAGTCCCCGGCGCATCACCACGCCAAGTCGGCATTCATCTTCGCTCACGTCTTGTCCGGATCGATCCGGAGCAAAGTGAACGATGGAGAGACCAAGGTCTATAAAACTGGCGAAAGCTTCTACGAAGAGCCAGGTTCAAGTCACTCGATTAGTGAGAATGCCAGTGAGACGGAATCCGCGAGCCTCTTGGCGGTTTTCGTCGTGGATTCTGACGACAAGAACCTGACCGTGCCGGACAAATAGCAAGGCGCGTTGACTGGGGGCAGTTCTGTTCGCAGCGGTGGCCGTCAGCCGCGGCCGTGCCGCGACGATTCTGCGCAGATAAGGCCACGGATGTCCGAATTGTCCAATTCGCGCGTAGGCGATGACCGTAGAACCTCGGGGAGGTCGCGTCTTAGATAGATGGGGTGGCGAGTGAAAACCGGAAAGACCATCTATTTGGCGTTCTGTTTGTCGCTGTTGGCGACCGGACAAATGTTCGGGCAGACCATATCAGCGCCCGACACGATGGAAGCTCGCGTTCAGCCATGCACCCCGTGCCACGGTGCCGCTGGTAAAGGCACCAACGATCCGTACTTTCCGCGCTTGGCGGGAAAGCCGTCGGGATATCTCTACAATCAGTTGCTCGCCTTCCGTAGCGGCCGCCGCAAATACCCCCCGATGAACTACCTCCTGCAATTCATGCCGGACGACTATCTCAAGAAAATCTCAGATTATTTTGCTGATCAACGGCCACCTCTGCCAGTCGCTACTGCCAACGAAGTGAGCGAAACCGTCCTCGCGCATGGCGAGGCGATAGCCAAGCAGGGAGACATCGAGAGGGGCCTTCCGGCGTGCGTTAGCTGTCACGGTGCCAAATTGACAGGACAGGAGCCCGCCATACCGGGCTTGCTGGGGTTGCGCGCGACATATCTGAGCGCGCAGCTGGGAGCTTGGCGATACGGCACCAGAACTGCGATAGCGCCGGACTGCATGCAGATCGTGGCGGGACATCTCACGGAAGACGACGTTCGCGCGGTCGCTGCTTGGCTAGCTTCTGTGACAGCGCCTGCAGATGCATCGCCGGCTCCCGCGAACAGCTACGCTTTGCCTTTCGCATGCGGAAGTCAGCCAAGCGAGGACGAACACAAATGAAGAAGCTTCCGATCTCCATTGTGCTCGTCCTGCTCGCCTCGGTTTCCTACTCGCAGGAAACTAAGCCCAAGGCCACCGTCGATCCCTCTGTCATTGCGAAGGGCGAGTATTTGGCGAGGGCGGGTGACTGTATCGCCTGCCACACCGCACCCGAGGGCCGTGTTTTCGCAGGCGGGCGTGCCATGCCGACACCATTCGGCACGCTCTATACATCGAACATCACTCCCGATGCGCAAACCGGGATCGGTAAGTGGAGCGCAGACGACTTCTATAAGACCATGCACGATGGCCGCTTTCCGGACGGGGGATTGCTCTACCCTGCAATGCCTTTCGCGTCCTATACGAAGGTGACCCGCGCCGACAGCGACGCCATCTATGCCTACCTTCAGACGATTGAACCCGTCTCGCAAAAGGACCGTGAGCACGAGCTGAGCTTTCCATACAACAACAGGTCACTCGTACTCGGTTGGCGAACGCTGTTCTTTCGCGAGGGCGAATTCCGTCCTAACGAGGACAAGTCCGAGGAGTGGAACAGGGGTGCCTACCTTGTAGAGGGCCTCGGACACTGCGGAATGTGCCACACCCCTATCAACGCCCTCGGCGGAAGCTCCGACTCCGAAGCTTTCAAAGGCGGCCTGATACCGATGCAAAACTGGTACGCTCCGTCGCTGACCTCCAACAAGGAAGCTGGCCTCGGTGACTGGAGCATCAAGGACATCACCGATCTGCTTCAGAAGGGCGTCTCGGCGCGCGGTGCGGTCTACGGTCCGATGGCCGACGTTGTCTACAATAGTCTTCAGTACTTGAGCGACGAAGACACCAAGGCGATGGCGGTCTACCTCAAGAGCATCGCCCAGGATTCGCCCGAGCCGCCCAGCTCGCGACTGCCCCGCTCGGAAAGCAGTTTGCTGATCAGCCTCGGGAAGACGGTGTACGACGGCCAATGCGCCAGCTGTCACGGTTCTAAAGGCGAGGGAAGACCGCCTCACTATCCTCCACTTGCGGCAAATCAATCCATCCAGATGGAGTCAGCCGTCAACGCCATCCGAATGGTTTTGAACGGTGGTTACGCACCCGGCACCAAAGGTAATCCAATGCCGCATGGAATGCCGCCGTTCGCTGTCACCCTATCCGACAATGAGGTCGCGGCCGTCGTCAGCTACATCAGGACATCATGGGGCAACCGCGGGACGACCGTCAGTGCCGACGAGGCTAACGAATTGCGCAAAGCGCCCCTTCAGTGAGGTCTCGATGATCGATTCCGGTGAGATTGATGTTTCGGAAGCAAGGGACGACGAGATCGAACAGATCGTGAGCTCGGGTCCGATTGGTGCGTTGACCGTCGCCGGGATAGCGACCGCATTGGTCGTGTTGATGTGGGTGCTCTTTTACGCACTCGTCTTCGTTCCCCGGGGAGGGGTAATATGAGCGATGTCCACGAGGGTTCGCATAGCGCAGGCGTCGCCGCCAGGATAGAGAAGCGATGGGCGGCAATCTCGATCGTCATCATAGCTTTTCTGACCGGGATGGCAGCCTACGCGGGCGTGCATCAAGCAACGATGCCTCAGGCCCAGGTCGAGTCGATCGACCCGACAACCCTTCACCTTGGGGGTGAGTTCTCCGAAGGCAATTTGGGCAGCGCGATCGAGCCTGATGGCTCGGTGACCGTACGCGCGATCGGACAACAGTATTCGTTCGTCCCGCAGTGCATTCTTGTCCCGGCGCGCACCCCCATTACGTTGCGAGCCACCAGTGCCGATGTGGTGCACGGCCTGTTGGTGCAGGGCACCAACGTGAACACGATGCTGGTTCCCGGTTACGTTTCCGTCCAGCATGCCAGCTTTTCCGAACCCGGGGAGCACCTAATGCCATGCCAGGAATTCTGTTCGGTCGGACATGAGGGGATGTGGGGCCGCGTGAAGGTCGTGACGAAGGAGGAGTTCCTGGCTCTCTCCGAGACGCAGAGGAGGCTGAGCTGTGCTAAGTAGCAAACGCCTGATACTGGCCCATTTCTGGTTGGCCTTCGGCCTTTTCGGTCTGGCGCTTCTGCTCGGTGCCTGGCAGATGTTCATTCGCAGTCCGATGGCTGCGTGGATCGGAAATCCGGAATGGTACTACAGGTCGCTGACGGCCCACGGGACAGTCATGGCCTATGTCTTTCCCACGCTTGTCGCCATGGGCTTCGGATACGCCATCAGTGAGACCTCCCTGAACCAGAAACTGGTGGGCAGACGGTGGGCATGGGCAGGCTTTTGGCTTGTTGTGATCGGCAGCGTAACGGCAATGGTGCCGGTCTCGCTCGGTTGGGCCTCCGTCTTGTACACCTTCTATCCGCCCCTAATCGGTAACCCCGGCTACTATATCGGCGTCGTGCTTGTCGTCTTGGGGTCTTGGATTTGGGTCGCGTTGATGGCGATCAATCTCGCGGTCTGGAAGAGGGCCAACCCGGGAGCCGCAGTCCCCTTGCCGATGTACGCCAACGTGGCAAGCTCATGGCTGTGGGGTTGGACGGCCGTCGGGGCAGCGGCGGAGCTAATTTTCCAGATTCTACCGGTCGCGCTTGGCTTCAAGTCCACGATCGACGCAGGCCTCGCCCGCGTGTTCTTCTCCTGGACCCTCCATGCGATCGTCTATTTCTGGCTCATGCCGACCTACATCGCCTACTACACGATCGTCCCCAGGGCGATCGGAGGAAAGCTCTACAGCGACGCCATGGCCCGCATCTCCTTTGTCTTGTTTCTCGTTGTGGCAATGCCCATCGGTATACACCACACATTCGCCGATCCGCAGGTCGGAGCAGGGTTCAAGTTCATCCATTCTGCCTTTACGGCGATTGTGGCCCTCCCGACGTTGCTGACGGTTTTCACCATTTGCGCATCGGTCGAAATCGCTGGTCGCCTGCGAGGCGGCCGCGGTCCGTTTGGTTGGTTGCTGGCTTTGCCCTGGCGCAACCCGGTCATGCTGGCGGTGGCGTTCTCGTTCATCATGCTCGGCTTCGGAGGCGCGGGCGGCCTGATCAACATGAGCTATCAGCTCGACGCCTCGATCCACAACACCCAGTGGATCACGGGACATTTCCATCTGATATTCGGCGGTGCGATCGTGATCATGTACTTCGTCATCGCCTACGATCTTTGGCCCCATCTTACCGGGCGCGAGATCATGTCGGTCGGTCTGATGCGGCTTCAGCTGTGGCTCTGGTTCATAGGAATGATTGTGACGACATTCCCCTGGCACTACGTGGGCATATTGGGCATGCCGCGTCGCATGGCGTTTTTCGACTACATGGACCCGCTGATTGCGCCCGAGGCTATCCCTGTGGTGATGTCGGCGTTTGGTGGATTTGTGCTGGTCGCGTCGGCAATCGTGTTCTTTGTGATCTTGTTCCGCAGTCAGTCTGCTCGTCCCGCTGAAGCAGGACCCTACCGTTTCGCTGTCGCTGTCCACCCACCAACCCGGGTGCCTGCAGCTTTGAATGGACATGCTTTGTGGATTGTCTTGATGGTTGGGCTGACGATCAGCAACTACGGTTTTCCGATCGCGCAGCTTGCATGGCGGTCGGATACCAATGTTCCCGCGTTTTACGTAGGGACACAAAAATGAACGACGACCGGCTCTTTAATCTCAAGAACAAATGGTTTCGTGTCAGTGTCGGTTTGGCCGCGGCTGTATTTGTCGCGTCCGCGGCTTATGGATTTGTCGTTTCGCCCTCTCTGGACGGCACCGCCATCGGAGGCATCTGGGATACCATTTGCAGCGCCGCCGGTGTTCCAAGCAAACGATCGGCGGACCAGGGTGAGGTCGCGCCGTATCAGACATCCGCCGTGGTCCTTCGAGCATCGGAATTCAGAAATCCGCCGGCGGATTCTGTAGGAAGAGGAGCGACCTTGGCGCAGCAATGCGCTATTTGCCACGGCCCCACAGGGATCAGCAGGGCGGACTCGCCCAACCTGGCAGGGCAGTACGCGAGCGTCATCTACAAACAGCTGCAGGACTTCAAAACTGGAGCCCGTGTGAATGCCGTGATGAGCCCCTTCTTGAAATCCATGACCGAGCAGGACATGCGCGACCTAGCGGCGTATTACGCGTTCCTACCGCGTCTTCCGGGATTTCATCCGTCGGACGCCGACGCCGCGCCTTTGATCGTTCAGAGCGGTTCCCCGATGCGCGGTATCGCCCCGTGCGGGTCATGTCATGGAACCATCGAAAACAAACCTGGAAGTCCTTGGCTCGAAGGGCAGTCCGCCACCTATATCAAAGCCCAGCTTCACTCATTTGCCGCGGGCAACCGGACAAATGATGTCAGTCAGCAGATGCGGACAATCGCGCGGCATATGACCGAAGCGGAAATCTCGGCGGCCGCGGAGTATTATGCTTCACGATCGCTTGTCTCGAACTGAGAGGTTTGGGATGGAAAAAAGGCCGCCCTCCAGCTCGACGCATCGCCAGAGGACGGCCATTCCCGGCGGGAGGGGAGCAGCCGGGTGCGGCGGGAACGGTGCCGCTGAAGGACGGGGGAGGACCGCTCCTTCGACTGCTAATTTAGCCGTCACGAAAGTCTCCATCTTGCACGTTTAGTACCTCGATATAACCGGATGGACACGTTCGATGCAGGCACAAGCGCGTTAGGACACTGAGCACGTATCGTTGCAACAGTTGGCAGAAGTTGATGGTCGGGAAGAGCGATGATTAATACCATGCGGACTCCATCCACTGAAGCGTGAGTGACGAACCTCTTGACGACAATCGACAAGATTGACGCCGCGCGCCGCCAGTTGTTGGCTGCAATCCACCTACATTGGGACATGATCGAGTCGCAGTTTTGATTACTCCATCGCTGCAAGAAGGAGCCCAGCGGCTTTTCGGGACATTTATCGCGTGGTTTGCGGCAACCAATCCCGATAAGACTGGCTCGTTTTTCTCGTTAGCCGCCCAAGAAATGGTTCCTTGCCTGTCGGCCATGGGGCGCTCGGATCAGATAGCTGCGGCACGCCGATATCTGTTGGCACCGCTTCCTAGCGATGCGTTGAACGACGCCCGGAACGAACTGTCGGACGACTGGAGTTGGCATGGGCTACGCCGGCAGGGTCAGAACTTGCGAACAGACTGAAAACTGCAAGTCGCCGCGCAGCGCCTCATGGTGCAATTTAAGATTAACCGCTGTACGCCCTCCTGCGATTAAGCTTGCCCTGACCTTCCGCTCATCACCCTCCCACTGTCCTTGGCGACGTTCCTACTGAAACTGCATTGCGAAGACGACGTCGACAATTTGAACCCGAAGCCCACGATCGCAGAGCAGTGGGAGGGTGCAAGACTTCGCTTTGAGCCATTTTCCCGGATCGTGGGCGGTAAAGGAGAGGCGGTGTCCGACGGCGATACTCTGATCGTTTGGACGCACGAAGACCCGTCTTTTGGCGGGGGCTTTGGACTGACTGCCAGGGCATCGCTCGTAATGTAAGGCACGAGGTAGATAACGTGTTCAGCGCCGTCATTCGTGTTCACGAAGTTAAACGCTAGAGGGAGACGAGTGGATGGGCTATCCCGGACGGATTCCGCATATGAAATGCGCTTTCCGTCATCTCCGTGCTTGGGTAGAGGCTGCCCTTCGAGCGGACGCGTTGTCGAAGGGCAGCCAGATGCCCGGCGAGAGGGGGCCGGGGAGCGGCGGGGACGTGCCGCTTGAAGGAGGAGACTGGGAGAAGTGCCTCACTTCCACATCAGATTACATAACGCGTCGCGTGTGATCTTGAACGTTTTAACCGGCAGTTTTACGCAGCGGACATCTTCCACCCCATGCGTTTTGTCTGAGATGCGGCAGCGGTCCTACTATGGCCGAACGCTTCCAAGAGCTGCCGTTCCGTAAAAGAAAATTCCGCTCGTAAGATGTAGGCTTTTTCAAAGGAGCATCGGAGTTGGCCTGCGACTGATCGCTTCTTCCAAAGGCTCCCTCAGCAGGCGTGGAGTGAAGGAGGAGACGGACGCCCTAGCCGCGCAGGTCCCCGCTCTCCATCCGAGGGAAGGGCGGCGATGGGCTGTCCGCTGCCCCAGCTCCCCCACTTACGACGGTGGCACGGCTAGGAACCGCAGACGTCGACGCGTCGTGCGGCGGCCGCCGAGTAATCAAATAACAAAGGAGGAAAGCGATGAGACATGTGTCCAGCTCCGACGAGGATGATAGGCGTCAGGACGCCGTGGAGACAGCTGCGATGAGATTGCTCCTGGCATTTTTCGTCCCTTTGACCTTCATGGCCGTGGCGGGTTTGTGGCTCATTACTAGTTGATGAAACAAACGCTCCGCCGTGTAGCCACCGACTTCGAGTAGACGAGGAATCGGACAGTATGCTGCCTCCGCTTTCGACCTTGGGCGGGGCGATCGTTTAGTGAGGGGAAACCCTCAGATTTCCATACGTCGGTTGGGTAGTCCAGCTTGCCGCCCTTGACCCCCACGTCAATGCTGTCTTCCATGAACCCAACGATCCTCCCGACCCACCGCGACCAAATCTCGGAGAGCGATCCGCCATCTACGGTCACCGAGAGGAAGCGATTTTAGTAAGCGCAGACCCTCGAAAGGTACTCCAAGCTCGATCTGAACAAAGCATCGGACGGAACTGTGAAGCGCGTTTCAAGCTTAGTGACACGAGATGCTATGGACCGCGTTGGTCAGATCACGTGTGTCAGCTCCTTGCGAGCCTGTTTCTTTGTCAGCACATTGTGGATGACAATGCAATCATCCCTTATTTCGGCATATACCCTCGCATACCTCGCTACGCGAAACTCGATAAGGCTCATTCCTCGGAGGCGAAGGGGCTTGAAGTTGGCCAAGTGACCGGCTTCCATATGTCTAACTAACCAAATTAACTCGTGCGCGGCCTCTACGCCTAACGCCCGGAATCCAGTTAACGCCTTATTTGTGATAAGGATTTTTGGTCGCGGAGGTTTTGTCTGATCTGACGGTTCTGGTGGGTCGGCCTTTTCGTCCACCCTAAGATACCCGAGTAACTCATCACGAGAAAAACTGCCCGACTCTATGGCTTTTTCGACTTTGCGCAGGAACTGATCCAGCTCAAAATTGTATTTGCTAATCTCAAGTTCCCGCGTCACCTTTTTCGCCTTCTCGGCGATCTTCAGCACTTCGATAGCGATGAATCGCGGCCCGAAAGTCAACGCGTGTTTGTCGCAGTTATCGCGCCTGCATGCCGGCACAAGATTTCCCAACCCGAGGACGTCGAAATCCGATTCTATGGCTCCATGGACAACTAGCGATGCGAACTCCTGCGGGGATATTGATTTCTTCACGAAATGGTCGATTTCCATATCGCGGAACAAAAGCGGACGGCCGCAGTAAAAGCACTTTTGGTCGTGCGCCAACCAAATGCATTCTCGTCGCCACGCATTGATATTCTGCTCTGACACCGCACGGCCTCGATCGTCTCTGGCACGTGTCCATAGACGTTAACTGTAAATGTTCGGTTGCGACCGGCGTGCGCCCTGTCGCCGAGCGGCGTCACACCGTCCGGTCGTCGATTCCTTCCAAGTTTGTCTGCCGCGATGGCCTGCGCCATCAACCAAGGTCGTGGAACTCGTATTCGTCGTCCACAACACTTGCGCGCCAAAAATGTCCGCCGTTCTCAAGTTGCTCATTGATCCACTGAAGCGGAACGAACTCGCGGTCCCACCAAACATCTTCCAATGAAGCGTTATATTGAAAATAGTAGTTTTTTTTGAGTTGCTCGACTATCAGACGCCGGGCCATATACTGCGGTGTGTCCGGTGCGTCACCGCCACGACCCGGTTCAGTAATAGGTTCAAAGTACGGCCACCGCATATGCGACTGCCTTAGCTTGCTGTTCACCTCTCGTAAGGGGGAGATAAACGCGCGACCGCCTCTTCCTCCACGTCCATCAGGTTGTGAAGCTTCTCCACCTTGCCCGCCGGCCACAAAGGTGTTTTCACCCGAGGCATAAGCATCGCCGCCACGTCCCGCTTCGCCCGGTGCTTCGGGTAGTCTTCCTTTGATATGATCTTGCAACGCGGCGGCATCAGGAAAAATAAAGGCATCACCTCCGCGTCCACCCCTCGCGACACCTCCTCCTCCGCCAAGCCCTCCGAGTGCGTCACTATTATTTCCGACCACAATTGCATGACCGCCATCTCCACCATCGTGGAGCATCCCATTCCCAGCCCGGCCACCTTCCGCTGTGCTATCATTTCCGTGTACACTGGCGTTCCCGCCGCGCCCCCCAGCGCCCTTCCGGTTCATGGACGTATCTCGATCTACAAGGTTTTCCCAATGGATGATGATAAGGCCGTTGACGGCCTCTCGCTAAAACAGTGGCAAGCAGCCTTCAGACCCGGGATCAAAGAATTTGCAGCGACAAAGTTCGTATATACCAAGGAGTCAGATGATCTCATAAGGATAGCGTTCGGAAATGGCGGGCCCTGCTTAGGGCCTAATGGGCAGCGCGAGCCTGTCTACACGCATGCCCTGACGATATCGCCTGAGTTGGCGGTAGAATTGGCCGGACTGTTGCTCAAGTTTTTTGCACAGCCGAAAGATCGAAGGAGTTCATCAAGCGCCGAACCTTAACCGCTGCCGCCATTTCCACCTTTGGCAATCGATCTGTTTCCAAGCACCGTGGCCGCACCGCCTTCGCCGCCATTGCTGCGTCCGGCATCGCCGCCGCGTCCTCCTACAGCCCGACTATCCTTGCCAGACACTAGGGCCTCACCACCTGAACCACCTTTCACGCGATCCGGATAGTGCGGCTGAAATGCCAGATAAATGGCCCACGCAACCAGTCCAGTTACCACCAATGTCGCAATCGCAATCGTCCACATCGGAAGTTTTGATGAAAATTGCGTGGTTATCACACCCATCGCGACACCAGCTACCGCGAGCGCGAGTGGAATCCAGATGGTAGCGTTTCTTTGCGACATTGGCGTCCTCCAATCGAAAGTACGCTATCACAACTCGTGATCTGGAAAAGGGGCAAGCAATCACAGTTTTTTGCGGGTGGTGGCCAGCAGCAATCACGGGGTGTGATCCTGAACTGCGTGGCCGACACGCGAACGGATCGGCATCGCGAGGTTTTGCTGCGCACGTCACATCGCCGCGAAGAGGTCAGGCTCCTTGTTTTCTGCGGTGTCCACCGAAACGGTTCTCAATAGGGCTGAGGGGAGGGGCCGCTGCAGGCTTTTCGCCTCTTCCCACGGAGCCGTCAGCCATGTCTCGACCTCTTCTTTGGTCGTCAGTATGACGGGCATCGCCTTCCCATGGATCGGGGCAACGATGTCGTTCGGTTCGCACGTCAGAAACGCAAAGAGATCGGTCGTGATCAGACCCTCGCGGACCTTTCGGACGCTCGTCCAATCCTTGACCCACATACCAGCGAAAAACATTAGGGACTGATTGCCAGTACTGGCAAACCAAGCATTCGGCGTCCGTCCAAGCTCGGCTCTCCGCGAAGGGTTCGGTTCGGCAAATCTGGTGAACGGCACGACGCAGCGGTTTTCAACCCGCAGCCATCGCTTCCAATGTTGGCTGCTCGTGTTTCGGATGTTAGTCGTGCCGCCGTCCGGCTCCATTCGTAGGAGCTCGGCAAAGTCGACGGCTATGCCCTTGGCGCGCAACTTGTCGGCCCGCTTGTTGGCATTGTCGAGCAGGGCTTTCTGAGATGACGGCATACCCCACCGAACCATGGCGAGTTCGCGTCTGTCTTCGTTGTTTCGCACGATCGGTGCTGGCCGGTCTGGGAAGACGTCGATGGAGGGTTCCATGTTGCCGATGATGTCGTGCGTGACCGACACGAAATTCCGGATGGCGTCTTGGGTTGTTGTAACGTTGTATGCGTTGCACATGGGCTGCGTTTCCTTATCCTGTCGAGAACGTCGGCCATTTTACGGATTGGCTCAAGCTCCGATAAGACCGCTGCCTTCGGTTAGACGGGCTGGCTCTTGGCGGGCTTGAGTGACTTCCTTTACAGTCCAGCCACCCACAGGTCGTTTCCAGCCGTTTTTGGCAGCTCGCAAGTCCGCCTCGCTGGCCGCCTTTCGCTTGGCGTCCTGCATGCCGGTAGCCCAAACAGTGATGCGGAAGCGCCCCACTACGAAGACATATCGATCAAGATCGGCCTGCCTACCCGCTACATACCCCTGTTGATACGACATCCTCGCGACGGCCTCATCGGCTCGATCGCGAAAACTCGGCGGCTGGCTGTCCCACCATTTTCGGAACGCCACGTCGGACCGCGTTGCTCGGGGAGACTTGCCGCGATCAAGCATCGTCGCTTCCTCGATCGAGTTGGGGCTTCCAGCCCCTGGTCATCCCTCGGCTCATAGCGCCTTCGGCCAAAGCCAATTGCATCCTCAAATGCTTGATATCCGCCAAGAGCGTCGCCACCGTGGCGCGCGCGTCGTCGTCATGGAAAGCAAGGGCTGCCTCGACCTCGTAGTCCAAGTCCTGTCGTGTTGACTGGCGTTTAGCTTCCAATGTCTTGCTCCCGGTATCGGCGGTAGAAGGCTTCAACGATCCCAGCGGCAGGCCCACCGTATACGAACTCGATAGGCTTCTTCATCGGGCGATCGGTGTTGCCTTTGTCAAAGTAACCCCACGCTCTCCCGGTGGCCGGATCAGCAGCTACATCGAAATTCCCTCTCGGACAGGCGGTCGCGGCGTCGAAAACTTGACAGGACTGGATGACGAGCCGACCTCGATCGGGCAACATGAGCAGCACAGCACTCAAAAGCGGGTGAACCTCCGCCAACGTCGCGTCCGACGGGGGTGTCCAGTAGATCGCTCTTGGTTTTCCAGGACGTGCGAAATCCTTTGGCGCAGCTTTCACGGCCAACTCCGTTACGTGCTGATTTATGGGTGTTCCTATTTTGTTCCAATTTGCCCCGAAGTCAACATGTTTACGATGGCGCATTCGACTTACGAGGCTAGCGGCCACTCGAGGTAATTTACACTAGCGACAATAACGGGAGGATGTCTCGAGCTTATGTTCTGCAAGTTAAGCCTAAAACAGTAGGTGTATATGTACTAGGGAACAATATCGGCACATAGCGTGAATTGATCCCGAACACTCTCGTAAATGTGCACTAATCTCCAATAGCAGACGCCCAGTCACAAGCTGCAGATACTTGATTTGTGTAATGTTAGTTGAATTTTTCTACAAGGTATTCTTTAAGATTTCTTAAAGACTATCGACTCCGGGTTCGCGTAACGAGGCTATGGATAAATTCTGTGGACGTTTGGCGCAACTCGGCGAAGGAAATAACGGGACATCTTGTGCGGGCCGTTCACAACTTCTATTTGATTATTATCGTTTTGATCAATCACTTCTAGGCTGCGCTGTGGCGAAACAAACTGTAGTTAAACGCAAAATCCTGATCGACGAGCCGTCCAAGCAAGATGCCTTTCATGGCAAGGGCCATGACCGGACAGCAGATGCTCTGGCGCGGGCTATTGCCGGGTTTGAGGGCGATGACCGCGCAATCGGTCTTGACGGTCCATGGGGGAGTGGCAAGTCTACTGTAGTTGAGATCGCGAAGCAAAAGCTCGCGTTGCTACAGTCCGAAACGGGTGTAGCGTATCATTTTTTCACTTTTGATATTTGGCAATCCCAAGGCTCATCGTTTCGTCGGTCATTCTTGGAGCATTTTTTGGATTGGTCGCGAGCTACGTTTCCGGCAGAAGACGTCAAAGTTGTCGAAATTGAACGCAAGGTTAAGGGGAAGATCAGAGAGGTTCACTCGAACAACCACTCCATTTTGGATTGGTGGGGTGTTGTGGTAGTTGTGTTGATCCCGATCTTGCCGCTGTTTTACATTTGGGCGAAATCCGCGTTCGACGCTGCAGGAGAGGAGCATTGGCGGTTCTTACTGTCGGGCCCATCGCTTGCAATGCTTGCTTTCGTGGCGGCACCGTTCATTTTGGCCCTGTTGCGGGACCGGAAAGATTTGGATGCCGCTTGGAAGCGGGGGTGGACCCCGTTTTTCACGCGGTACCGAGAAGATTTATCGAGGACGCTGCTTATTAATGCGAAGCAGTACGAGGATCAAAAAGTCACTCAGTATATTAGAGAGACTGACCCCAACGACTTTGAGTTTCAAAGCACGCTCCGGGAGGTTCTGGGCGTAATTCAATCAAAAACGTCGCGCGTCGTTCTGGTGCTCGACAATATTGTCGTTTGGCAGTTAACTGTGAGATTGCGACCGTTCTCTTCTCATTTCGCACTTAATTTGAGATTCTATCGGCCGAGAATCTCAAATTAAGTGCAACTGTGATGGCCCAAGCGCCTGACGCGAACAGTCTAATATCTCTTCTATAGCGCTGTCGAAGCGGGTTTTGTTCTCACCCCTCATATGGCCACTCAGCATACGAAGCATTTCGGGCCCGGCATGCTGGACAATGGCCACACCTGCCAGGAGGGCAGGGCGTAAATACAAGGGCAAGATCGGGTTTGCCGGACTCGGAAGATTGCAGATTTCCATCTGCATAACGCCGTCGAGATCAGGAATAATGACACCGAGCACTCTATAGCCCGACGGTTCGTAACCGGGCAGCGACTTTGGAACGCGTCGCATTAGCAGGAGACGGGCAATCTCACTCGGCGATACCCAGCTTTGGATATCACGCTCAGCCTCGTTGTCGAGCATTTCTTCCCCCATCAGCGCGGCATGGTGAAAGCCGGCGAAGGGAGCTTTGCCGTAACCTTCGCCAATTGGCTGCAGTGTGCCTCCGCAACGCGGGCAGGTGATCCGCCAGCCTAGGAATTGGCTTCGAAGGGTGACGGGCAATCCGTCGGCCGTTTGCCGACAGGTAGAGCATGATTGTCGAGGCTCCCTTGCGATCATTCGGCGTGATGATTGTGGAATATTCGAGAACGTCATACGGCGGACCGTAATGGGCTCGATCGAGAACATATGGGCAATGCGAGCGACTTGATCGTCGATAAGATTCAAATCGGCGGCGCGCAATGATAGCAATTCGGGAAGGCAATGCTGAAGCATGGCCAAGGGAGAGATCGCATAGAATGCGGCATGTCGGGCAATCCACGACGACAAAAGCTCGTCGGCGCATGGAGCCAGCCTTACCGGCAGTCGCCGTTCGCATAGGCTTGCCTTCACGCGAATGCTGCGTCGGAGTCGAATTCGGGCTCCCATTTCTCAATGGCTTCGTCGGTAATTCTCTCTCTTCCGCTTTCGATTGCCTCGATGGCCAGTGAGTTGACGATGTGGAAGATGTTGGCTGTGATGCCCTCGGTGACTTGTAGTATTCGGCGCAATGATTTCGCGGTTAGCACCGATGGGTGCCGCAATGGAGTATTACGCAGTATCAAGGCGACCAACATTTCGAATTGCTCATTTGCAGCCCAGCGGCTCAGTGTGAACTGGTCGAAGCGACGCGCCAATTGAACATCGCCACCAATGGCCTCGCGGGCGTCGTTGACGCCGAAGCAGACGAGTGAGATCTGGAGGCGGTTGCTGAGAAAACGTAAGGTATTTAATACGATGCGTTGCTCACGATAGGTCCCAGCTAGAATGTTGTGCACCTCGTCGATCACCAAAACCTGCACGCCAATCGCTTCCATGATCCGCAGTGCCGCTTGCTCCATTTGGGCAATATTGGCACGTGGTCGCTGTGGTGCGCCAAGCAGGGTCAAAAGTTCGGCGTAGAACCGCCGTTCGCCAGGCCGGCTGGTCATCTCCATTGCCAGAACCGGTGTTTTTAGCCTGCCGGTAAGCGAGTTGAAGCTTGGTGGGTGCTGGTCACGGAAGCGCTTCATGATCATCGTCTTGCCCATGCCGCTGTCACCATAAATGGCGAGCGACGGCATTCGCGTCCCACGCGGATGATCGACCAAGAGGTTCAGCCGATCGAGTACCTGCTTTGCACGCGGGTAAATGAGCCAGCGACGTGATCTTATGGCGCGGATACGCTGGTTGTCAGCTTCACTGAGCAGTTCGGCTGCGGTCACGGTCAGGTGGGAGATTTCTGTGGTCATGCCAGCTCACTCCATGTCCTCGTCGAAAGCCACAGGTTTGCTGGAGTCGATTCCCCGAAGCGAGCCCCAACCGCTGTCATCCACTTTCGTTTTTAAGCTGGAAGTGCTGCCTCGTCGTACTGTGGCTGTCGCCTTCATAGCGGCATCCACCAATTTGCGTTGCTCAATTGCCGTACCGACGATCGCGCGGGTGTCCACCTCTCGTCGCCCTTTCGCCAGCAGAGTGCGCCTTGCAGCCAAGGCTTCGTGTAGCGTTACCGAAGCCAAGGTGAGATCGGCGTAACGAGCTTCCACAAAGCTGCCTGATGGTCGTCGCACGAAGACACGAGACATATCCCTTGGGTCGTATTTGACGAGCAGCCGGCGATCTGCAGTCCCGACGTCGGCACTCAGGGCTGCCGACCAATAGCGCATTCCAAAGAGATGGATCCCGGTAGGCTGCAATGTACGCTCCTGCTCGGGGAGGAATGTCAGCCAAAATCGCATCCGGTCCGGCGGCAAGCGGAGCGGAATTTCACCCTCGTGCTCGCGCCATACCGCGATGGGCGGACGGCCCAGAGTGCGGTGGATTGAGTGATGGTAGTTACCGACAATGTCGAGGGCGATGTATCGCTCGAGTTCGCGCAGAGTCAGCGCCGAATGCCGCTTCGAATCGTATTCGCCAAGCTCCCGTGCATTGCTGAAAGTAGTTCCGGGTAACAAGTGGAGTCTTCCCATTTGGGTGCCGATCAGCCGCTCGATATGCCCGCCGAAGCGCGGTTCGCCCGGTGGTCGCCAGTCGATCGCTACGCCAGCATCGTCGCAGCCCCTTTTAAAAGCTCGGCTTCTGAAGTCGCTGCCGTTGTCGACATGTAGTGTCTCAGGGAGGCCGGCCACCGGCCACGGCTCAATGAGCTCGCGCTCTCGTAGCCAAGGTGATTTGTCAAAGACAGAGTGTAGCAAACACAAACTTGTCGAAAGTCGGGAGGGAGCGTCCATCGCGAGGTAGAACCCTGTCACCATCCGACTGCAGACATCCATTGCCAGAGTTAGCCAGGGCCTCCCGATGGGAAGACGCGTCTCCTCGTCGACGACAAAGATATCTGCTTTCGTATGGTCGACTTGGACGATCTGGAGTGGACGCGAGGCGGTGAGCCCTCCCGGCACGGCGGTTGTCCGCTTCACGATTTCGGATTCGCCCCGTTGTTTGGCGCGTTTGTGAAGGTTGATGTCCTTGAGACGAGTTTCGATCGTCCGGCGATGTGGCGGCTTCAGCCCCGCCGAGAGGCAACTCGTTCGGATATCCCGAACCAATTGGGAGATGCCTGGGCGGTTCTTTGTCAGGTAATACCGATTTATCGTGGTGAGGATGATTTCTTCTCGGCCTTTGTCGAGCACGCGTCGGCCGTCAGGACGGCCAGGTTTTCGCTCCACTAGCGCCATCACCGTTCCCCCACCCCGAAATAGCTTGATAAGACGGAAGGCAGTTGCTCGGCTGACGCCGAGTTCGACAGCAAGGAGCGCCATATCCCCGGATGTTACATCGCCAGACCGACGCTTCAGAAACTCTCGGATTGCGCCGGCGCGTCGACAAGCCTCTTCCCAAAGCTTTTCGTCAATTTCGTCTGGAAACTGATCATCCATAATAAAGCACCGCGGATTTCATCAATGAATGAATCTCACATTAAGTGCTAAAATCCAAGAGGCGGTCTCAAATTAAGTGCTAAGTCTCAAATTACATGCCGAGCTAACGTTTTGAAAGTGTTGGGACGGAATCTCACGATTAAATGCAAACCCACAGCGGAAGCCGTTGTGGGTAGAAAACCGGGAAGCGCTGTCGCAGCCGCGCCGGCGGCTGTGAGCGAAAGGAATTTGCGGCGGTTCAGGGAAAGGAGATTGGTCATTGGATGCTCCTTGATGGCAAAGCCGATGGGACGAATACGATTGAAAGTGTATGCAATGACCGTGCCAGAATTTACGTCGTTGATTACAAACGACAAAAGCACCTATGGCAACTGACGATCGTGAAACTGCATACAGTTTGACCGTAAGAATGTCTAAAAAGTACCCATTGGTGATTATTTATTCATTATGTAGGGCAGATCAGGAGGAGAGCGGTTATCATGCGATTTAATAAATTGTTTTTATTGAATATTTGACAAATCTCCGAGGCTCGGCAACTGTATGTAAGATAGAGATTCGAGAGACTGCGTGTACGAGATCAAGAAAAAGGACGTTGTCAGATCAGGAACCACAGTGGAGCAGATGGTCCGCGCGGTGGCGGATCTGGTCGTGACCGGTGCGTTGTTGCCAGGCGAGAAACTCGACGAAGGCTCTCTGGCTGAGCGTTTTTCGGTTTCCCGCACGCCGGTGCGCGAAGCGCTCCGGGAACTATGCGCAATGGGGCTGGTGGCCCGCGAACCCAACAAGAGCGCGGTAGTCGCCAATGTGAGTGAGCATTATTTGCATTCCATGTTCGAGGCTATGGCGGAGTTGGAGCGAGTATGCGCACGGTTGTCGGCCGAGCGCATGACGGTGGAGGAGCGGCGGTCATTGGAAATGGAACACTACAAGTCAGTGCGCCATGTTCAAACGGCCAGCTATGAGGAATACGCCGCCCACAACACCGCATTCCACACCAGGCTTTATCGGGGTGCCCACAACGATCATATTTTCGAACAGGTCACCGCTACCCGGGCGCGGCTGGCGCCGTTCCGCAGCGCCCAGTTTCGGTTGCCTGACCGGTTGGCGAAGTCCTATCAAGAGCACGACCTTATCGTCGAAGCCATCCTTCGCGCAGACGCGAAAGCCGCTGGCGAGCATGCGTTCCACCACGTGGAGCTGGTAAGCACCGCGAGCATCGTTTTCGCCACTCCCAGGCATCCTGTCATAGCGCGATAGCCTAGCGGGCGTTCGCCGGAGCTTGCCCTGGCTTCCATCTCGACACGACAAAGGGCCGGTGACGTGGTAGCCGCATGGCAGTAATTGTTTGGGCCGTCGGGATCATGGCGCCTCCCGTGAAGCCTTGGCCAACGCGCCCGATGATCATCATTGTGAGGTTTTGCGAGGCCGCAAACACTGAAAAGAGAGTGAATAGGCCTGCGGCTATTAGCAGGAAGGTGCGCAGATCGAGCACCCTGGCGAGCTGACCTGCGAGGGGAATGACGATGATCTCGGCCACTAGGTATGCTGTCGATATCCATGTTCCTTCCGTTCCGCTAGCACCGATATTGCCAGCGATTGTTGGGAGCGAAGAATTCACGATCGAGATGTCGAGGGTTGCCATCAAGGCGCCAATCGTGCCTGCGGCAACTGCCAATCAGGCAGATGCATCAGCATCCTCTTCCTCAGTTAGGCTTAATCCCTCGATTGTCGCCAAAATTCATCAGATCATCGGAATCACGCATTTTCGCTACCTTCTAGTAGGTAGCGTGTCAATGAACTTTACAGTGACTTCGCTGGGGGCAATTTCTTCCTCGGACAGATACAGAAGTGCAGCCAAGCACCGGTACCGCCACCTCCATCAACACGAATGATGTTGATAGGGAAAGCGTCTAACCCTACTTTATGTTGCATGTACTCAGTCGCAGATCGCTTCCGCCTCGATCTCGACCTCGTAATCGCCGATCAGATTGCCGGCCTCGATCAGCGTGTTGGCAGGAAGAACCGAGGCGAAGGCGCGTCCGTGCGCGCGCGACACCGGCTCCCACTGATTGGCATCACGCAGATAGATGCGGGTCCTGGCCACGTCTTCCATCTTGCCGCCAAGCGCCGAAATGGAGGCGGCGATCTTGTCGAGAATGTAGGTCGCCTGCGCGCCGGCATCGCCGGGCGCTACGCAGCGGTTGGTGCCATGAGTCGCGGTCGTGCCGGAGACCATAATGCGATCCCCCACCCTGACGGCCCGGCTATAGCCCGCGATCGGTTCCCAGATGCTGCCGGATGAGACACGCGAACGGCCGGGACGACCGGGTACCGGCTCAGCCGTGTAGACGGATGGAATGGCATCGAGATGGTGGCTGAGGTCGCCGGATGCCGTGAGGAATGGCGGCTTGCGGTATTCGTCGCCGCAGTCGCCGGGAATGGACTGCGTCTTATCAAAGGCAGCGTTCAACGCGGCGTGGTCCTCCTCGTCGAGCGCGAAAGAGAAGACGTTCAGATTGTCGCCGCGATGCTCGTTTTCGCCGATGCGCGCGCCGACGATGGTGGCGGCCACCGCATCGTGCTCCAGAACCCAGCGGCTCGCGACGTTGGAGATCGACACGCCGTGCTTGGTCGCGATGGTTTGGGCTGTGCTGAGAATGCCCTGGAAGGCCTGCCAGCCGCCGCCGGCGTCGATGAAGCGCTTGTACTTCGAGCGGCTCCAATCGGCGATACCAGTCGGTTCCGGTTGGCCCAGCCACTTCTCGGACAGAAATCCGCCGCAGAGCGTCCCATAGGCGAGAAGCTTGACGCCGCTATCGGCGCAGAGCTTCGAGAGCGCACCGGCCGCGCGGCGGTCGACGAGGGAGAACGAGACCTGATTGCTGGCGATCTCGATGCCGTCGGCGAGTGCCAGCGCCAGATGTCCAGCATCGAAATTGGTGAGGCCGAGCGCGCCGATCAGGCCTTCCCCGCGCAGGCGCTGCATCTCGTGCAGTGCGTCGAGCCACGCTGGATGCTCGAAGCTCCACCAGTGGAATTGCAGTAGATCCACCTTGTCGACACCAAGTCTCGTCAACCGCTCCTCGACGCCACGACGCACGACATCAGCCGTCATCGGTCCCGGCTCCGGGCACCATTTGGTGAAGGCGACTGGCCGCTGGCCGTTCTGATAGCGCGACAGCAGGCGACCGGTGATCAGCTCCGCCGAACCATAGTGATCGGCCATGTCGAACGTATCGAAACCATCCAGCGCATAGGCCTGCAGCACATCGGCGCCCTTGTCGGGATTGATCACGGTGCCGATCTTCTCGATGTCGGCCACCTGCCAGAGACCGCAGACGATGCGGCTGATGGAGAGATCCTTGGTGAGGGCTATGCGTGGGGGCGTGGTGGACATGTCGTTATTCCCTGGATGTCTGTTTGCGCTTGCTCGTCAGCGATGCCAGCGCATTTGAGGCGCCGAGAATGCCGCGAGGGCGCAGGAGCAAGATGAGGCAGAGCCCGACGCCGATCATGACGATCTGCAGCGACGCCGCGCGGGCCTGCTGTTCGGGCGGCACGAACGCTGAGACGGCGGCCGCCGACAGCGCCCACAGTCCCCAGACCAGCACCGCGCCGAGTATGGCGCCGCGATTGTTGCCGGAGCCGCCGACGATCAGCATCGCCCAGACCTGGAAGGTCAGGATCGGCAGATAATTGTCGGGAGCGATGAAGCCGATGAAATGTCCTTGCGCGGCCCCTGCCAGCCCCATGATGGCGCCGCCGATGGTGAAGGCCTGCAGACGAAAGCGGATAGGCCGCTTGCCGAGCGCCTGTGCAGCGCTTTCATCCTCGCGGATCGCGCGCAGCACGCGGCCCCAGGGGCTCTTGGCGAGATGCTGGAGCGCCAGATAGAGCGCCAGCACAACGCCCGCCATCAGCGCGAGATTGGAAAGGGAAAATGCCAGCGGATCAGCGGCAAGGCTGCCGAACGGGCGCGGAATGAAGCCGATGCCGAAGGCGCCGCCGGTTAGCGGTTGCAGGTTCAGCACACAGAGCTGCACCGTGACCGCGACGCCGAAGGTGGCGATGGCGAGATAATCGGATCGCAGCCTTATGGTGAGCGCACCGACCAGCCAGGCGGCAAGCCCGGCGACCAGCGCGCCGCCGAGCCAACCAATGGCGATCGGCAGGTCGAAACCGCCAAAGCGGCCGGGCGCATCCGGCGTCGTCAAAAGCGCCGACACATAGGCGCCGATCGCGACGAAGGCGGCGATGCCGACGTTGAAGAGGCCGGTCTGGCCCCACTGCACATTGAGGCCGAGGCACATGATGGCATAGGTCAGTGCCATCGTCAGGAAGAAGGCTGCGTAGGCGATCAGATCAAGGCTCATGCCGCCCTCCCGAACAGGCCGCGCGGGCGAAGAAGCAGCACCGCCACCAGGATGACGAAAGAGACAGCCGTCCGCCACTCAGCGCCGACGACCTGCACGGCTGCTGCTTCCGACAGGCCGACGATCAATCCAGCGATCATCGCGCCGGGAACGCTGCCAATCCCGCCGAGGATTGCGGCTGCAAACAGCGGCAGCAGCAGGTCATGGCCAAGATAGGGGCGGATCTGTACGAGCAGCCCGGTCATGATGCCGGCGATGCAGGCGAGGGCAGCGCCGACGAACCAGACGACGCGGATCACACGGCGCACATCGACGCCGGCAATGCCCGCCAAAGCCGGATTCTCGCTCACGGCGCGCATGGAGCGGCCGATGTCGGTGCGGGTCATCAGCAGGTGGATCGCGACGACCGCAACCAGCGACAGGCCGAGCGACAGGAGCTGATCGGGCGTCGCGCGCAGGCCGCCGCCGATCTTCACAGCGATCTGCAGCGCCTTCGTGTAATAGGCGGGCTTCGAGGTGAAGATGAATTCGAGCAGGCTGCGCAGCGCAAGCGAGGCGCCGAAGCTCGCCATGACGAGAATGATGATCGCGCCGCCGCGCGCCCGCAGACGGCCGAACAGCAACGCATCGACGGCGAGCGCCAGCGAGCCCGTGAGCAGGATCGCGATCACGGCCGCAAGCGGTAGCGACCAGCCGAAGGAGAAGGGGCCGATCGGCTTCGTCAACGTGGTCGACAAGAGCCCGAGGCCGCCGCTGACGGCGAGTGCCAGATAGGCGCCCCAGGAGAGCATCTCGCCATGCGCGAAATTGGCAAAGCGCAGGATCGAATAGGTAAGCGTCACGCCGATGGCGCCAAGGCCGATCATCGCGCCGGCGACCAGGCCATCCATGAGAAATTGAGGGTTCATGGTGCCTCCGCCGCCCGCTTGGTGGTGCCGAGATAGAGCTTGGCGATCAACGGGTCGGCGAGCAGCGAGGACGCCTCGCCCTCATGCCTGATCCTGCCCTCGACTAGGATGACGGCGCGGTTGGCGATCGCAACGGCCGCCTTGACGTTCTGCTCGACCAGAATGACGGTGACACCGCCGGCGTTGATCTCTTTCAGCATCGAAAACACCTCGCCGACGATTTTGGGCGACAGGCCGGCCGAGGGTTCGTCGAGGATGAGCACGGAGGGATCGACGATGAGCGCGCGGGCAACGGCCAGCATCTGCCGCTGTCCTCCCGACAATGCGCCGGCCAAACGTGTGGGTTTGCTGGCGAGATCGGGGAAGCGACGATAGAGCGCGGCGATCCGTTCGCCTCGCAGAGCCTTCGGCAGGACGGCGGCGGCAAGCTGCAGGTTTTCGTGGATGGTCAGCGTCGCGAAGATATTGTCCGTCTGCGGAACAAAAGCGAGGCCTTCAGCGATCTTGCGGTGGGATGCAACGCGGGTGATCTCCCGCTCACCGAGCAGGACGCTGCCTGAGTGGATCGGCACCACGCCGGCAATCGCCTTGACGAAGGTCGATTTGCCGGCCCCGTTCGGCCCGAGCAGCACCAGAAGCTCTCTCGGCGCCACCGAGAGATCGACCCCACGCACGATCGGCAGGTCGGGTTCGTAGCCAGCGACCAGCGCGCGGGTTTGAAGCGCCGGCGCGGTCATGCCGCCGCTCCGAGATAAGCTTCGATAACATCGGGATTGGAGGCGACGTCGGCGGGCCTGCCCTCGGCCAGCGGCTTGCCGAGCGCCATGGCGACAACGCGGTTGCAGAGCCGCGACACCATATCCATATTGTGCTCGATCAGCAGGATCGACTTGCCCTGCGCATTGAGCTCCAATAAGCGTTCCATGATTGTTTCCAGCAGCGCCGGGTTGACGCCCGCCGCCGGTTCGTCGAGCAAGACAGCCTGGGGATCGGCCATCAGGATGCGCGCGAGTTCGAGCAGCTTGCGCTGTCCACCCGAGAGAACCTTTGCGGGCTGCCCCTCGAGGCCCGACAAGGTCACGAACTCCAGCAGAGCGCGCGCCTTCTCGATCGCCAACCGCTCCTGCTGCCTGACGTAACCAAAGCGTAGGAAGTTTGCGGAAAGTCGTTCGCCATCCTGGGCCTGTGCGCCCACGAGCACATTCTCCAGGACAGTCATATCGAGAAACGGCTTCGGGATCTGGAAAGTCCGGCCGACGCCGCGGCCAATTCTCTGTTCCGGGCTTTCCTGCGACACTTCGCGGCCGCCTATCCAGATTTCACCGGATGTCGGCTTCAGGCTTCCGGCAATCAGGTTGAACAACGTGGTTTTGCCGGCGCCATTCGGGCCGATGAGGCCAACCATCTCGCCTTCGCCAAGCCTGAGCGACATGCCGCCGACGGCCACATTGCCCTGAAACGACTTCACCAGTTCGCACGCGTCGATCACGGCTCTCGCGGGTTCTGCCGCTTTCGTTGGGGCGTCTGGCACTGGCAAAGGCATGGAGAAAAGAAGTCTCTTGATTTGATTGATGATGTTTGATCAAACTTCACCCCATGGTGAAAAGCAACCGAAAAAAGCGGCGTTCCACGGAGCAGGCTAGATGGTAGTCCCCTCTGCAGGCGCCCATGCGAGGAAGCCCATCGATGGCGGTCACGATCGTGACGACGCGCTGTCGCCGGTCGGGCGGGAAACACTGCAGGATCGCGTCTACGCGCAGCTGCGCAAATCGCTAATCAACGGCATGTTCGACGCCGGCGATGTGTTGCGCATCGTCGATCTGGCCGAGCGGCTACAGACCAGCACCATGCCGGTCCGCGAGGCGCTTGGCCGCCTTGTGTCCGAGCAGGCACTGGAATCGCTGCCCAATCGCTCGGTGCGCGTGCCGCTGATCACGCGCGAGCGTCTCGACGATCTGGCCCGCGCCCGCATCCTGATCGAGGGCCAGATGGTTGCGCTGGCGCTGCCCAATCTGACGAATGACGATTTTGCCGTGCTGAAGCAGATCAATGTCGATTGCGATCTCGCTTTCGAGCAGCATGGCAAGGATATCGGCCATGTCACCTCGGCGCTGAACCAGCAGTTCCATTTCCACATCTATCATGCGGCGCGCTCGCAGGTGCTGATCCCGATCGTCGAGAGCCTGTGGCTGCAGTCGGGCGCGATCATTCGCAAGGCCGCGCATATTCATGACGAACAGGGCGGACTTGCTGCCACCAATCATCATTGGGCGCTGCTCGATGCGCTGGAAAATCGCGATGCCGAGGCCGCGATGCAATCGCTTTCCAACGACATCAGCCGCTCCTTCGATCTCATCCGCGGGCGGCTGGACGCCGAACCCAACGGCAATGCGTCGGGAGGTCACCATGCCTGAACCCATCGACGACTGCTTCGACCTGTTCGATCTGAGGGTCGACGTGATCATTCCCGAAGGCGGCGCGGTCTACTGCGGCGCCAAGCCTGGCGATCATTTCGAGCTCAAGGGCGAGATGCTGCATCTGCCGGAGGGACAGGGGATCTCGATCTACTCGCTCTCCTCCGTGCTGCCGCTGCTCGCGGCAAAGCAACGCCCGACGGATCGCAACGACTGGATGACGACGGACGCCGACATCGCTTGCCCGGACCCCAATTGCTCGACACGGCTCAGGATCACCCGCACGGGTATCCGCCGTTTCAGCCATGCCGCCACCACGGCGGTTCCCTTGAGTGACCAATAGGCTGAAAGACATGCAGCGCATCACCATCGCCCCCGGTTACGAAATCTCCCGCGTCATTCGCGGCGGCTGGCAGCTGGCGGGCGGCCACGGCGCGATCGATGGCGGCAGCGCTGTCGAGGACATGATCGCCTTTGCCGACGCCGGGATCACCACTTTCGACTGCGCTGACATCTATACAGGCGTCGAGGAGCTGATGGGCCGTTTTCGCGTCGCCTACAAGAACCTGCGTGGCATTCAGGCGCTGTCGCGCATCCGCGTCCACACCAAATTCGTGCCCGATCTGACGGTCCTACCAAACATCAGCAAGGCTTATGTTGAAGGCGTCATCGATACCTCGCGCAAGCGGCTCAACCTCGACTGCCTCGATCTCGTGCAATTCCACTGGTGGGCCTATGATATCGAGGGCTGGCTGGAAACGGCGGGCTGGCTGAAGGAGCTGCATGAGGCCGGCAAGATCGGCAAGATCAGCGGCACCAATTTCGACACGGATCATATCAAAGCGATCATCGGTTCCGACGTGCCCTTCACCTCGCTGCAGCTGCAATATTCGCTGCTCGACCGGCGCCCGGAAAAGCGCATGGCGGCGCTTGCCGGCGAAAAGAACTTCGCGCTGTTCTGCTACGGTACCGTCGCCGGCGGCTTCCTCGGCGATCGCTGGCTCGGCCAGCCGGAACCGGAACATCCGCTCGAGAACCGTTCACTGACGAAGTACAAGCTGATCATCGACGATTTTGGCGGTTGGGATCTATTCCAGGCGCTGCTGTCGACGTTGCGCGAGATCGCCGACCGGCACGATACCGATATTGCCACGATCGCAAGTGCAGCGATGCTGACCAAGCCAGGCGTCGCCGCCGTCATCGTCGGCGCCCGCAATCGGGATCACCTGACGTCCAATCTTGCAATCGGCGATATCGCGCTAAGCGAGAAGGACAGGGTTGAGATCGATGCGATCCTTGCGCAATCAAAGCCGCTCGACGGCGACGTCTATACGCTGGAGCGGGACAGGGAAGGCCGCCACGGCAGCATCATGAAGTACAATCTCAACAAAGGGGAACAAAAATGAGAACGACATTCCTGCTTTCTGCCATGGTAGCTGCCCTTGCGGCATCCACGGCACCGACGCTGGCCGCCGATTGCGACATCACCGTGGGCCTCGTTATGGAGCTCACCGGTCCGGCCGGTGAATATGGCCAGGCCGGCGCTAAGTCCGTCGAGATGGCCTTCCGGGACATTAACGACGCCGGGGGCGTCAATGGCTGCAAAGTCGTCGCCGACACTCGCGACAGCCAGAGCCAGGGCAACGTCGCCGTCGACCAGGCGACGCAGCTCGTCAACATCAAGAAGGTGCCCGTCATCATCGGTGGCATCATCTCGTCGGTATCGATCCCGATCCTGACATCTTTAACGGCACCGGCCGGCGTGGTGCAGGTCTCGCCAGCATCCTCGTCTCCAACGCTGACCGAGCTTGGCCGCAGCGGCAAGACCAACGGCGTCTTCTTCCGCACCATTACCTCGGATGCGCTGCAGGGCACCGCGGCCGCGAAGTTCGCGATGGACCAGGGCCTGAAGAAGATTGCGATCATCAACGTCAACAACGACTTCGGCGTGAACATGGTCAAGGAATTTTCGACCGCCTATCAGAAGCTCGGCGGCACGATCACCTCGACGACGCCCTATAACGAGAAGCAGTCAAGCTACTCCTCGGAAGCCAGCGCCGCGATGGACGGTGACCCCGATGCGCTTTATCTCGTCAGCACGCCTGTCGATGGCGCGACCATTGCTCGCGCTTGGGTTTCCGGTGGTGGCAAGCAGACCTTCCTGTTGAACGACGGCATGAACTCCAAGGACTTTATCGATAGCGTCGGCGCGCAGTATCTGGAGAATGCCTATGGCACCTCCTCCGGCACCAGCCCTACGGCGTCGACCGAGTATTTCAATGGCAACTACGAAGCCTTCTCCGGCGGCATCTCGCCTTCGGCTCCGGCCGCCGACCGCTCTTATGACGCGGGTGCAATCGTGGCGCTGGCGATCGCCAAGGCCGGCAAGGCAGATGCGGCCGCCATTAAGGCAGCCATGCACGAGGTCGTCGCCGAGGGTGGCACGCCCATCCATGCTGGCAAGGAAGAGTTCGCCAAGGCGCTGCAGCTCATCAAGAATGGCAAGCCGGTCAAGTACGAAGGTGTTATCGGCCCTGTCAGCTTCGACAAGTATGGCGACATCACAGGTCCGTTCCGCTTGTGGAAGATCAGCGGCGGCGAGGTGACGACGGTCGGTGAGTTGAGCGCCGAAGAGGTCACCAAGATTAAGACCGCAAATTGAATTGAGTGAGCTCGAGGATGCTCCACGAGCCACTACATGCAAGGCTCAGCGTATCGTGCACAGGTGCCGATGCTGTACCACCATCGGCACCCATTTCTCGTTGCGGATGACTAAGAAGAGGTCTATGGGGACCTACTTTCGCAGGCCAAAGACAAGGTGGTCCTTCACGGCCTGGACGATATGTTCGATCCGAACCTCGCAGGGTATTGGGGGGCGTCGGATTTCGGCTCGGCGCTCGAAAGCGTCATCCGCATTATCGAAGCCAACAAAGACAAGGTGGAAGGCATCAAGATCTCGCTTCTCGATGAAGAGAAGGAAGTCATCCTCCGGCGCTGCCTTCCGGATGGTGTCTTGTGCTTTACCGGGGACGATTTCAACTACGCTGACATGATCGAGGGGGATGGCGAGCATTACAGCCATGCGCTGCTCGGGATCTTTGATGTGGTCGCGACCGAGAAATGCGGCTTATCATCTGGAACGACTAATGACCCCGCGCTACAAGCTCACAAGGGCTGGGGTAGCGGCAAAAGTAAACCCCGCCAAATGACGAGCGAAGCTAGGGGGAGTGTCGCCGCATCGCTGCGGCACGTGTAAAACTTGCCGAACCAGGGAGGGTTCCAATAAAAAGGGCTCGCCACTCAATACACAGGCGAGCCCTTCTCGTGCGTCTTAGTTTCGGCATCTGCCTGCACCTCGACGACAATTCTATCAATAACGCGCCTCTTCGCGAGTTAGTCCTCGCGTAGCTTCCTTTCGATGCCCATCATTATTGATCATTCCTCGTCGTAACCCTTGCGCCATGCCATCAAGATAGGATTTGCGATACATAGAAGCCCTTTTTGGGCGCTGTTTCTTCCATCTTGCGCTGCAGCCTCTTGGTCCTCTCTCATGGACGTACCATCAGCCAATAGGACGCAAAAAAGTGGATGCTTCGGCGGGTAAGCCGCTAATCATACGTAGAACAGCGCAGACCGGGAAATTTTTTACCGACCGCAACTGACCGCTGCGGAGCCGAGCCACCAATAAGCGCTTGTGTGGATCGTATTCTAAGGTCGCGATCGTTTTGGTGTGGACGGGTAGTGTGAGCATTCCTAGATCTTTCGTCGAGACTAACTCGCGCCGAACTCGCAATATCGAGAGCATTAAACGCTCTACGAGCGGCCCCGGCAATACGGGCTAAAGTCGGTGGTTGTCAAACGGCCTCGGCGGAGGATCTTCCTCTCGGATCGGAGTAATCTAAGCTGAGATCCTCGATGGTGGAGCACTCTCGATTGGACCACTATCTGGCTGCACCGACGGTGTTGTTGCGCGCAAGTGCGCGCAATTGCCGAAGCACGATCGCCAGAAGAATCGCGGTGACCGTGAAGACGAACGAAGAATAACCGAGCAGTAGCCACCAGAGCATAGTCTCACCCCTCATTTGATTTACGAGGCGACTAACTCTCGAAGCTCTATCGGGTTCCAGCTATCGGACCTTAGTCCGGCGGACATCACCACCGCCCCATCATCAGCGGCTAGCGCTGGAAGGAACCAGAAGGGGCTGTATGCATTTCTGCCTCCGGTCGTGTGTTTGTGGCAGTGACCCTGCGTGGTGGAGATTGTATGCGACAGTACAGTTGGACCCTGATGAGGCCCGGAGCCGTTCCCAATGTCGGGCTTGGAACCCTTGATGAAGTAGAAGGGGCGATCCATCGTTGTCATCTGCCGGGAATACCATCTGCATCCTGGCTGATTGACGAGATGAAAGCCAGGCAGGATTCGACCGGTACCGCCAGATTTAATTACGCGCTAGGACAACCCCACGAATGGCGCTTTGCCTGGATTGCACAGTGAAGGCGCTTACCGCAAGGGCGTATCATTTGGGCCGGATGCCACCCAGTGCCCATTCATAATCTTATCTTGTCTCAGCCTTAGGTTCTGAATACACCTTAAGGGCTGAGAGGAGCGGTCTGGGACTAACCGGGCCCATAACGGCATCACTTGATGTGCCAAATCGCCTGACGTTGTGAATGGTCAGAAAAATCTGCGATTTTGAGGGTCAATTCAATCTGCGGCCTCTTCCACAGTTTGGATCTGCGTTTCGATCAATCGTCAACCGTTGATAGTCGAGTGGGTCATGCTAGCTCGGGTTGCGGAAAGCCCTTGGTGGAACTGTAGACCCCGCCATTGGTCACAAGTGCCCATACAATACGCGCGGTTCTGTTGGCAATCGCGACGGCTGCCACCGTGTAAGGCTTTCGTTTTACGAGGAAATAAAGCCACTCATTTGTACTCTGGCGCCCCCTTGCGCGGGCGACTATTGGAAACGCTCCGATAACCAGGAGCTTGCGAAGTTCCCCATTTCCTCTCTTCGAAATCCGGCCGTAACTCAGCTTGCCACCGGATGAAAAAGACCTCGGTGTAATGCCAAGCCACGAGGCAAAGTGCCGTGCCGTTTTAGAGAGCGTTGCGTCCGGGACGACTGCTCGGACAGTGGCAGCCGTGATTTTTCCCACACCTGGAATAGTCATCAGGCGCTGTGTAGCATCATCTTTCTTAACCTGGTCATCGATCGACTCTTCAATCCCGCTGATGTGCTCGTTGATAGCGTCGATGTGCTGGTAGACACTTCTCAACACGGTGCGCGCGGGCTCGGGTAGGTGGCTCTTGTCAGAGCTCAAGATCTGCTTGAGTTCGACAACGTTATGGTCCTAGACGGGACGACAAATCCGAATTCAGCCAAAAGGCCGCGCAGCGCATTGATGGCGGAGGTTCGCTGGCGAATGAACAGCGTTCGCGTTTTCATCAGAGTGGTGATTGCCTGCTGTCCGGACTTTTGATGGCCACGAAGCGCATTCCTGGCTGCGTCGCGGCGTTGGCAATTACTTCGGCGTCAAGAGCATCGGATTTATCCCGTTTGACGAATGGTTTGACGTATTGCGCGGGTATGAGCAACGGCGTGTGCCCCGACCTTTCAATCTCTCTCGCCCAATAATGAGCGCCGGCGGTGGCTTCCAGTGCGACAACGCATCCACGATCCTTCTTAAAGAAACCTGGCAATTCCGCTCTCGCCAGCTTGTGGCTGAAAACCTTGTCCCCGTCTTTGTTCATTCCGTGGACCTGGAAGGCCTGTTTGGCGAGGTCCAGACCAATCGTGCTAACCCGTTCCGTTTTCTCCTCCCTGGGATGATGTGGGAGGATTATAACTCGGGCCTCGATACGGGAGAGGATTGCGGTGAAAGGTCTGTCGTCGCTCGTGCGGAGGTAGCGGCTTGATATCGGTCTAGACCGCCTAATTACAGACGGGAAGTCTTTTCAAAATTCCTCGGCACAATGATCCCGAAGAGCTAGCTATCGTGGCGGACCTTAAAAAACTCGACGAGATGACCACCGAGGAACGCATCGAGTTTCTTGAGACCTTAGGTGAAAGCCTCTTGATGTCGGCATCGATCGCGAAACATGAAGACGATCCCATTTGGGAGGACATGTCCGAACTCGGTAATCGCCTTCAAATAAACGCCGAGACGATCGCCGGGGACGAAACGGAGAACGCAGAGCATCTAGTTCTGGAGGCAATCCATCTCCTAGCCAAGTTCGAGCATGGTAGCGGTGGCAGCCGCACCATCCACTGAATGGCCGGAACAAGCTGCGCAAAGCGCCGTGCCATCGAATGTGGGTAACCGAACACTTAAGCCTCTCATAAAGGGCGGCTTTTCTTATGGCATGACAAATAAGCATGGCATCGCATTGCAAGGGCAAGGGCAGGGAGCTTGGAAATGAGCGGCAACGGGAATAGCTTCGATCCGATGGCTTCTGGGCGCGAACTGTCGGACATGAAGAGCAAGGCAGGCGGGTCATAAAAAAGGGCTCGCCACCCAATACACAGGCGAGCCCTCAATGCGCCAAGAGGTCCGCCAAGGCGCATCATCGGGCGGGAATTAATCACAACTGATGATGTGAGTCACGTGACACGAACGTGACGACGAAAGAAAAAGCCCCAGCGTGCGGCCGGGGCGAGGTGGGGAAGTCAGAGTGCTAGCGAGGAACGTGCCAGCTTCCCATTAACGCGGCATGTGCCGGATCGGTTCCTTGTGCGGATGCTCCCAGCACCACCATCGCGTCTCGATCGATTGTGAGGACGAAAAGCCAAAGCCGCCCCACTGTTTGCAGTCCGGATGCGTACAGAGATGTTCGAACTGCTGGCTCGACGACTGCATTGGCCGGTCAAGATCGCTCATCGCGTCATCTCAGGATTGTTCGTAGCGGGAGCACCCTTATCGAGAGTCTGCAGTAGCTTTCTGACGCCGTCTTGATGACACGAGTAGTAGTGGTTCTGCGCTTCTCGCCGGAAATTTATGAAGCCGCGCATCCGGAGGAATGAAAGCTTCTTGGACGTGGTCGATTGGGGCAGTCTTCAAGACTCGGAAACGAGTCCGGGAGGCGAGCGCGTCAAGCAGCGTCACTTTTTCAGCAAGCGATGATTCTTCTAGCATGGCGGTCCCCGAAGTTCATTGCGTCTGCGCTGGAACTAAACATCTAGCCGTCCGTTTCAAGCGAGGCCTTCGGCATCTCCCTCAACAGACCCAGCCAGTCCAGGATGCTGAAGGCCCTCCGAATGAGATCCGCCCCGCCAGGGCGCCCCTTTAAGTTTGGCCCCGTTTTCCTCAACTGCATCTTAAGCATTTGCTGATGGACTGGCGGCATGACGACGCCGCCAAAATCAAAGCCCCTGCTGCAAACGGAAAAGCCTGTTCGATCCCGGCCGCGCAAGCGCGATCCTCAGCAGCCAAATCTCCCCCTCGACCTAATGCTGGCACGTATCGAGCCGTGCCTGGCACTTCTAAGGGTCAAGCCGCCCAAAGGCCATCAGCGGGCCTTTGAGGTAAAGTGGGAGGGCTACTGTCTTGCAGTCCATCTCGACCATGGCAAGGTCCGTATTCTCACCCGTGGAGGGCATGACGCAGCTTGTCGGTCACCATCGCGCGCGGGGCGACACCTTGGCACTTGAGAAGCTTGCGCATGGGACGCATGGCGGCTGCGCCCGCCGGAGCCGGCGGTGCAGTTCTACGTTTAGGCGAACGACGGCTTCCGCCACGCTGCGAGCGCCGCCTCGACGCCGAGCGCGAGCTGTAACAGCCGGTGATCCGCGCCTAGCGGCCCGGTCAGCTGCAGGCCGAGCGGCAAGTGGCCGTCCATGCCGGAGGGTACACTGAGCGACGGTTGGCCGGTCATGTTGGCGAAGCCGCTTGAGAGCATCTCGCCTTCCTCGCCATCCTCGGTGAATTCAGGGTCTTTGACGGGGGAAGGGAAGGGGACGCTTGGTCCGATCAGCACGTCCACGTCGCCGAAGGCGGCCTCGACCGCATTGCGCAACTCGACGCGAAACTTCTGCGCCTGGAGATAGTCGATGGCTTTGGCTTCAAAACCGGCTTCGACCTGCGCTTTCGTGCGCGGTGCGTAACCAGCCGGGTTCTCGGAATAGAGCGGCGAGTGGATGACGGAGGCTTCCGGCAGGATGATGCGGCGGAGCTCGGAATTGGCGCGGGACAGTTCAGGAATATCGATCGGCTTGACGATGGCGCCGGCCGCAGCAAGGCGCTCAAGCGCCCAGGCCAGATTTGCGGCGACTGCCGGGGTCAGCTCCGGGCTTGCGCAGTGGAAGCGGACGGCGCCGATCCTCACACCTGACAGTGATGGCGGCGTCAGCGGCATGGGTCTGCCGCTCAGCGTTTCGAGCAGCAGCGTGGTATCGGTAACGTCGCGGGCGAGCGGTCCGGCATGGTCGAGGGTCCCGGACAGCGGGAAGACGCCGTCGAGCGGCACCAGATCGAAGCTCGGCTTCAGCCCGGAAATGCCGCAGTAGGAGGCCGGGATGCGGATCGACCCGCCGGTATCGGTGCCGGTCGCCAGCGGTACGATGCCGGCTGCAACCAGCGCCGCCGATCCGCCGCTGGAGCCGCCAGAGGTGCGTCCGGTGTCGTGTGGATTGTTGGTCTGGCCAATCTCGGGATGGGCGATGCCATAGGCATATTCCAAGAGGTTGGCCTTGCAGAAGATGATCGCACCGGCCTCGCGCAGCCGCTTTACCAGAAGGGCGTCGGCGCTTGCCAGGGCCGGTAGCCGGACCTTGCTGCCGTAGCCGGTCAGCGCGCCATCGACCTCGATCAGATCCTTGATGGCGACGGGAATGCCGTGCAGCGGCCCGCGATCCTTGCCGGCGCGAAGCTCTGTCGCGGCTTTTTCGGCCTCGGCGATCGCCGATGCGTCCAGCCGTTGGGCAACGGCATTGAGGCTTGGCTCCAGCACGTCGAGCCGCTGAAGACTTGCGCTGACGACATCGACCGGCGACAGCGCTCCGGCGCGATACGCACGCCCAAGTTCGGTAACGCTCATGAAGGCGATTTCATCCGGGGCCATTGCCGTTCTCCTTCGGGGAAAATTCCGCCGCCCCAAGGCGGCGGAACAGTCGTCAGATCAAAGGCTCAGTTCTTGACCGTATCTTCCAGGAAGAAGCGGCCGAGCGGGTTCTGGTAGAAATTCTCGACATTCTTGCGCGCCACGTTGATGTAGGGGCTGTAGTAGAGGTCGATCCAGTTGACGTCGTCCTTCGCCGTCTTCTGCAGGTCGACATACATCTGCTCGCGCTTCTTCGGATCGAGCTCCAGGCGGGCCTTGGCAACCAGCTCCTTCACGGCCTCGTTCTTGTAGTTGGTCGAGTAGTTGTTGTTGGAGTCGTGGCCGAGCACGAAGGTGGTCTTCTGGTCCGGGTCAAGAATGTCGTTGGTCCAGTAGTTGACCGAAATGTCGTAGTCACCGGCGACCGTCATATCCCATTCCTGGCTCGGATCGACCTTTTGCAGATTGGCGGTGATACCGGCCCTGGCGAGCTGCTGCTGCACCAAAACCGCCGTCTGCTCATCCACTTCGTCGCCGGCGCGGATCAGGTAGTTCAGCGTCAGGTTGGAGACGCCGGCATCGGCCAGCATCTTCTTCGCCTTTTCAGGGTCGTACGGGCGCTGCAGGTTGTCGGCGTAGTAGTAGAGCGCGCCCTTCGGGATGTAGGAATTGGCGACAGTGCCCTGGCCGAAGGTGATGGCATCGACGATCGCCTTCTTGTCGATGGCGAGATCGAGCGCCTGGCGCACTTCCTTCTTGCCGAGATCGCCATGCGCATGGTTGATCAGCAGGTGATCTTCGCGGGTGGACGGATCGATCAGGACGTTGAGGTTGGCATCCTTTTTCATCTCCTCGACGCGCGAGAAGGGCACAAAGATCGCCGCATCGAGCTGACCGGCCTGGACGTTCAGCATGCGGGTGTTGTCGTCAGGCACCGAAATCCACTCGACGCCATCGAGCTTGACGCGGTCGGCCTGCCAGAAGTTCGGGTTCTTCTTCAGGATGATGCGGTCGCCGCGGCGCCATTCATCGACGGTGAAGGCACCTGAGGCGATCGGCTTTTCGGCATAGGCGTCAGGCCCCAGCGATTCCATGCCTGCCTTGGAGATCACTGAGGCGTTCGGCAGTGCCAGCGTCGACAGAAACGGCGCCGAGGGGTTCTTCAGCTTGATCGTCAGCGTGTGCGGATCGGTGGCGACTGCGGTATCGATCACCTTGTAGCTGTCGCTCCAAAGCGATGCCGGATCGTCGCGGATGCGCAGCAGGCTGAAGGCAGCGTCCTCGGCCGTCAGCGGTGAGCCGTCGGAGAACTTGGCGTCGCGGATCTTGAAGACATAGGTCAGGCCGTCTTCCGAGGCGGTCCAGCTTTCTGCAAGGCCGGGCTCCAGCTTGGTGCCGGTCTTGTCGACGCGGATCAGGACGTCATAGACGTTGGAGAACACCCAGTTGTCAATGTTCTGGGCCGTTTTGATCGGATCGAAGGTCGTCGAGTCTTCGCGGCGGCCGATGGTCAGAACGCCGGCTGCTTCGGCATAGCTTGCCGTCAGCGACAGGCCGGCGATGAATGCGGCAAGCCCGATTGATTTCCACCTGTTGATCATGTGCTTGTTCCCTTCTTTGTTATGGTATGCGTTTGGCAGGCTGAACCGGCATCGATGGCATGTCTTCCCCGGCGCTGGAGCCGCCAAGAAGCGGCCTGTCGGGATCGATGTCGGGAATGGCAGCAATGAGCGCCGCGGTATAGGGATGTTTCGGCCGGGCGAAGACCTCTTCAGAGAGGCCCTCCTCGACGATCTCGCCGTGATACATGACGACGACGCGTTCGCAGAGATTGCGGACGATCGCAAGATCGTGGGCAATGAACATCAGCGTCAGGTTCATCTTCGCCGTCAGTTCGCGAAACAGCGCGATGATCTGCGCCTGGATCGTCACGTCGAGTG
The DNA here is from genome assembly GCF_056400165.1 of Rhizobium sp. 01L410. Lineage (NCBI taxonomy): Bacteria > Pseudomonadati > Pseudomonadota > Alphaproteobacteria > Hyphomicrobiales > Rhizobiaceae > Rhizobium > Rhizobium sp. 01L410. The sequence goes on along the minus strand of NZ_JBFTST010000005.1, from coordinate 362,872 downwards.
CAGCAACGCATTCATCGGCGATGACGAGTTTCGGATCGACCGCCAGCGCCCGGGCGATACCGGCACGCTGGCACTGACCGCCGCTCATGCTGCGCGGCTTGCGGTTGGCGAATTCACGATCGAGCCCGACGAGATCGAGCAACTCGCCGATCCGTGCCGGGATGTTGGCCGCCGGCACCTTGCCCTGAACCTTCAGCACTTCGCCCAGCATCTGGCCGACGGTGAGACGCGGGTTCAGCGCGTTATAGGGGTCCTGGAAGACCATGGCCGCCTCGCGGCGCAGCTTGGCGAGACCGGCCGTGCGCTGCTGCGCCAGGTTGATGCCGTCGAAGGAAACATGGCCAGAAGAGATCGGGGTGAGACCAAGGACCGCGCGGGCCAGCGTGCTCTTGCCGCTGCCGGATTCCCCGACGATACCGATTGTTTCGCCGGGCATCACGCGAAGCGAGACGCCGGCTACGGCGCTGATTGTTTTGTTCCCTGCCTTGAACAGGCTGCCGCCGATCCTGAAGCGCACATGCAGATCATCGATTTCGAGCAGCGGCCGGACGGTTGCTTGCGCGGGCGCGGCTGCGGTTGCCGGCGAAGCCGCCTCGTCGGGCATCGAGGGATGACTGTTGATCAGGTTGATCGTGTAGGGATCCTGCGGCCGCGACAGGATCGTCCGCTTCGGGCCTTGTTCCAGAAGCTTGCCGTTGCGCATCACGGCAATGCGGTCGCAGGTCTGGGCGACGATGCCGAGGTCGTGGGTGATGAGGATGATCGACAGACCGCGCTTTTCGCGTATCTCTAGCAGCAGCTTCAGGATTTGTGCCTGTATCGTCACATCAAGGGCCGTCGTCGGCTCATCGGCGATCAGAATCTTCGGGTTGCAGGAGAGCGCCACGCCGATCATGGCGCGCTGGCGCATGCCGCCCGAAAATTCGTGCGGATAGCTGTCATATTGCCTTATCGGATCGGGAAAGCCGACCTGGGTCAGGATCTCGACGGCAGCGGCTCGCGCCTGCCTGGCGCCAAGCCGCTGGTGATAGCGGATGCCTTCGGCAATCTGGTCGCCGATGCGCATCACCGGGTCCAGGTGGCTCGTCGGGTTCTGGAAGATCATGCCGATCTCGCCGCCGCGTACCTGAAGCATTTCGGCATCGCTGACCGCCGTCAGATCGCGGCCCTCGAGAAGGACCGTACCCTGCTCGATCTTGATCAGCGACGACGGCATCAGCCGCACCATCGAGCGGCAAAGCAGGCTCTTGCCGGAGCCGCTTTCGCCGACGAGGCCGAGGATTTCACCCTTGGCAAGGTCGAGGGAGACACCGTCAATCAGGGTGCGCGTACCGCCGTCGAGATGGACCTTGACCGTCAGGTCGCGGACGGAAAGGACCGAGGCGCTCATTCGTGAACTCCAAGAAGTTCGCCGAGCGCATCACCCAGCATGCTGAAACCAAAGGCGAGGCACACGATCGAAAGTCCGGGGAAGAGCGTGATCCACCATGCCGTGGTGATGAAGCTCTGTCCCTCGGCGACCATGACGCCCCATTCCGCGAGGGGCGGCTGTACGCCGAGGCCGAGATAGCTGACCGCCGCACCGCTGAGCAGTACCAGCGTGGCATCCGACATCGAGAAAACGATCGAACCCGTAATGGCGTTCGGCAGCAGGTGACGGAACATGATCCTGAACCGGCTGAAGCCGAGGCTGACGGCGGCAACCGCATAGTCGGAGCTCTTCAGTACCAGCATCTGCGCCCGGATCAGGCGGGCATAGGAAACCCAGCCCACCAGCGCCATGGCGATATAGAAGCTGCTGAGCCCCGGCCCGAGGATGGCAATAATCGACAGCATCAGCACCAGGAACGGGAAGGCGAGGATGATATCGACGATGCGCATGAAGATGGCATCGACGATACCGCCGAAGAAGCCGGCGATGGTGCCGACCGTCGTGCCGATCAGGAACGGAAATAGCACGCCGATCACAGCGATCTGCAGGTCGATGCGGGTGCCCCAGATGACGCGCGAGAGGATGTCGCGGCCGAAATTGTCCGTGCCGAACAGATGCGCCAGTGACGGCGACTGCAGCCGCGCATCGGCATTCTGCAGGATCGGGTCATAGGGCGCGATGATGGGTGCACCGATTGCCAGCAGCAGAAAGAACAGCAGAACGCCGGCGCCGATCACAAGCGTCAGGCGGCGGCCGAAGAAGCGGCGCCAGGCGATCGGTTGTGGGGAAAGAGTGCCGATACTCATAGCTTTACCCGCGGATCGACGGCGACGGTGACGATGTCGGCCAGGAAATTGACGAGGACGGTGGCACAGGCAAAAGTCATGGCCACGCCCTGGACGACCATGTAGTCACGCGAGAAGATGGCGCGGACCAGGAGCTGGCCCATACCGGGCAGCGCAAAGACGCTCTCGACCACCACGGTGCCGCCGATCAGCCAGCCGATGTTGACGGCGAGAAGATTGATGGTCGGCACCAGAGAATTGGGCAGCACATGGCGCCAGAAGACGATGCTTTCAGGCATGCCGCGGGCACGCGCCGCGGTCGCGACGTCGGACTTCAGGGATTCGATCATCGCCGAGCGCAGGCTGCGGGTCAGCACCGTCGACAGCGACAAGGCCACAGTTAATGCCGGTAGAATCAGATGCGAAAGCTTGTCGCCGAGCGTGGCTCCGTAGCCCGAAACCGGCAGGACGCCGAGTTCGACGCTGAAGAGAATGATCAGCATCAGGCCGAGCCAGAAGGGCGGAAAGCCGATCCCGAAGGTGGAGATGACGCGCACCGCATGATCGGGCGCACCGCCGGCATTGCGGGCGGCGATCGCGGACATCGGCACAGCGATCAGGATCGACAAGATGACGCTGGTCAGCACCAGCGCTATCGTCGGCTCGATGCGGGTGGCGATCAGCGGCAGGACGTCGATCTTGTAGAGGATAGACCTGCCCATCTCGCCATTGGCGAGGTTCTTCAGGAAGTAGAAATATTGCAGCCACATCGGCTGATCGAGGCCGTATTGGGCGCGGATATTGGCAAGGGCGGTCGGTGTGGCGCGGGTGCCGAGAATATTGCGGGCCGGGTCTCCGGGGATCAGGCGCACGAGAATGAAAGTGATAACGCTAATGCCGAAAATAACAGGCAGAAACTGAAATGGACGGGTCAATATGAATTTATAACGATGCATGGCGGCGCTGGCCCCCCTGTCTTGGCCGGGCTTCGATCTCCCTACACTGCATCAGCTTGCCCCATGCCGCGACAGGAAATCGGTGAGCGCCGGATAATAATCCTGCGGGTTCTCGTAAAAGGGCATGTGGCTGGCATTGGCGAAGACCTTGAGTTCGGCATTCGGCAGCGCGAGCTTCATCCGCAGCGCGCAGGCCGGCGTCAGTTCGTCATGCTCGCCGGTGGTGATCAGAACGGGCACGGTCACCCGCGACAGATCGGGAATGCGGTTCCAGTCCTTCAGGTTGCCGATATAGAGAAACTCGTTCGGGCCCTGCATCGTCTCGTAGGGACCCATGTTCCAGTCGTCGAGCGAGCGGCGGACCGGCGCGGGCCATTCCGGAAGACGGCAGACGTGGCGATAGTTGAGGATCGTGATGGCAGCCAGATATTCGGGGTGATTGTAGGTACCTTGCGCCTCGTGCTTCTGCATCATCGACACCGTTTCCGGGCCGAGCGCGGCGCGCAGCCGCTCCAGCTCCAGGATCAGATGCGGCATGTCGGCGACAGTATCTTCGAGGATCAGCGTCTGGAGATTTTCGGGATAAGTCAGCGCATAGTCGATTGCCAGCCAGCCGCCCCAGGAGTGGCCGAGCATGTGAACCTTGCCGAGGCCGAGCGCCTTGCGGACGGTTTCGGTCTCCTCGACATAGCGGCCGATCGTCCAGAGTGACGGATCTGCTGGGCGATCGGACGAGCCGGTGCCCAGCTGGTCGAAGGCGACGACGCGATAGCCCTTGTCGATGAGGCAGGAATGGGCTTCGCGGAGATAATCGCAGGGCAGGCCGGGGCCGCCATTCAGGCAGAAAACCGTTTCGCTTCCGCTGCCGAAGCTGTAGGCGACGACCTTATGGCCGTCGACCTCAATTTCATGTCGCGCCTCAGGCTCGATTTCACGCCACATTGACCGCTCCGGCAGAAGATTTCGCTTGCTCAATAATTGGGCATGGCTAAATTTTTATCTTAAACCGCATTCTTTGCCAGCTATAAGAAGTGATAGGTGTGAGCCACCGATGGAGCCTGCCATGCTTGACGAGATCGGCACGATCAGACGGCAATTCTCAGCCCACCAAACCCTGGAGGGGCGGATCGACCAGGTTTTCGAGGCCATGAAGCAGCTCGGCTTCGAGGCGCTGATCTACGATTACACGCCGGTTCCCTATGATCTTGACGGCGCGGTGATGATCCCCTCGTTGCTGAAGCTGCGCAACATTTCCGAGGATATGCGGGAATACTGGTTCGACCGCGGCTATTTCCGCATCGATCCGGTACAGCAGGTGGCGTTGCGCACCTCCGCCCCATTCTATTGGAACTATAACGCGGACGCCGACACGCCGATCAGCCGCTTTATGAGCGACGACACAGCGCCTGTGACGCGCTATCTGAGCGAACGGGACATGTCGACGGGCGTCACTGTACCCGTCCACATGCCGGGCGGAGATTATGCGACGGTGACCGGGATCCGCTACGGCGCCAACGGCGATTTCGAGCGGCATGCCCTGCGATATATCGCCGATTTCAACCTGCTGGCCCATGTCTTCCACGAGGCGGCCTTCTCGCTGTTCGATGCCGAGGCGCGCAGCGTCGGCAAGGTCCGGCTGACGGAGCGCGAGCGGGAATGTTTGCGCTATTCGGCGAAGGGACTATCGGCCAAGGAGATCTCACGGATCATCGACCGCTCTGTGCCGACGGTGGTCATGCATCTGAACGCCGCGGCCAAGAAACTCGGCGCCCGCAACCGTACACAGGCGGTCGTGCGCGCCACGCATTATCGGCTTCTCGACGAGCGTCCATCCTATAACTTCTGATAGCTGCCTTCGGCTTTGCGGCGACGCTATGCTTTTTCCATCATTGCCCCCAGATGGAGACGCCAGTGGCCGCCGTTCAGACGACAGAAGCCTATCTGCCCTTCCGCGAATACCGCACCTGGTACCGCATCACCGGTTCGCTCGAGAGCGGAAAGCTGCCGCTCGTCGTTGCCCACGGTGGCCCGGGCTGCACACACGACTATGTCGATTCCTTCAAGGGCATCGCCGCCCTCGATGGCCGCGCGGTGATCCATTACGATCAGCTCGGCAACGGCCATTCGACGCGCCTGCCGGACAAGGGGCCGGATTTCTGGACGCCGGCGCTGTTCCTCGAAGAACTCGATGCGCTCTTGAAACATCTCGGCATCCAGGACCGCTACGCCTTCCTTGGCCAGTCCTGGGGTGGCATGCTCGGCGCGGAACATGCGGTTCGTCAGCCGAAAGGCCTGAAGGCGCTGGTCGTCGCCAATTCGCCGGCCAACATGCATACCTGGGTCGCCGAGGCCAACCGGTTGCGCGAAGAGCTGCCGCAGGATGTGCAGGATACGCTGCTGAAGCACGAAGAAGCAGGAACGATCACTGACCCCGAATATATTGCCGCCTCGCGTGTCTTCTACGACCGGCATGTCTGCCGCGTCACGCCCTGGCCAGATGATGTGGCCCGCACCTTCGCGGCCATGGACGAGGACAATACCGTTTATCGCAACATGAACGGCCCGACCGAATTCCACGTCATCGGCACGATGAAGGACTGGACGATCGAGGATCGCTTGCCGCTGATCGAGGCGCCGACACTGTTGATATCAGGCAAATACGACGAGGCGACGCCGCTGGTCGTCAAGCCCTATGTCGACCGCGTCAAGGGATGCGAATGGATGCTCTTCGAGCATTCCAGCCATATGCCGCATGTCGAGGAAAAGGAGCTCTGCCTCGCCACCGTCTCCGGCTTCCTGTCGAAATACGACTGACCGTCAGGCTGTGAGATCGTCGACCTTGCGGGCGAGGTCGGCGACATAGGCCCTGGTCGAGAGGTCCGATCCCGTGGCATCCCTCAGCAGCTGGCTGGCGCTCTTCGAGCGGCCGAACTGATGGATATTGTCGTTTAGCCAGGTCTTCAGAGGCAGGTAATCGCCAGTCTCCAGCCCATCGGCAATCGCCTTCTCCTTGCTCGCGGCGGCGAAGAACTGCGACGACATGATGTTGCCGATCGTATAGGTCGGGAAGGAGCCGACCATGCCTGAGGACCAGTGGACGTCCTGCAGGACGCCGAGCGTATCGGAGGGCACCTCAAGGCCGAGATAGGACTTGATCTTCTCCCGCCAGATCGCGGGAAGATCGCCGACACGGATTTCGCCAGCCATCAGTCCGGCCTCGATCTCTGAGCGCAGCATGATGTGCATGTCATAGGTCAGCTCATCAGCCTCGACGCGGATGAAGCCGGGGCGGGCAGCGTTGACGGCCCGCCAGAAGTCCTCCGCAATCACGTCGGCGAGTTGATCGGGGAAGGTTTTCTGCAGATCGGCGAAGTTCAGTTCCCAGAAGCGGCGCGAGCGGCCGACGCGGTTTTCCCAGAGGCGCGACTGCGATTCATGCGTGCCGAAGCTGGTGCCGCCGACGGCGTAGAGATTGACGAAATCGGTCGTGAAGACGGAGCGGCTGAACTCTTCGGAGATGCCCTGCTCATACATGCCGTGCCCGGCCTCGTGCCAGACGGCGAAGAGGCCGCCGGGCAGCCAGGTCTCGCGGAAGCGACCGGTGATGCGCACGTCCGAGCGGGTGAAGGAAATCTCGAAGGGGTGGACCGTGTCGTCGAGGCGGCCGCGGTTGAAGTCATAGCCGAAGCGGCTGGAGATCAGGCTGGAGAAGGCGCGCTGCTTGTCCACGGGGTAGGAACGCTCGAGAATTTCGGAGCGGACCTTGGCTTCCCTGGCGCGTTCGAGCAGCGACCGCAGGCCATCACCCAGTTCGCCATAGAGTGTGCGCAGTCGCGACCAGGTCATGCCGGGCTCATAGGTGCCGACAAGCGCATCATAGGGATGCTCGGCATAGCCAATGGACGCAGCGATCTCGCGCTGCATCTCCATGGTCCGTTCCAGCATTGGCGCGAAGGCCGCGAAGTCATTGGCGGCGCGGGCCCTGCTCCAGGCAGCCTGGGCAACGGTCTTCAGCTCGGCCGCGTCGCTGACCAGTTTTGCCGGGATGCGCGCGAGAGTGCCGATCGCCTCGGCCGCCTGCTCGACCGCCAGCTTGCGGTGATCGCCGTATGCTGCCCCCTTGAGCTCTGAGCGGGCATCCTCGATGGCGCGCTGGAGCTGGTCGCCGGTCGCGAGATCGCGGGCGAGCCCGACCAGCGTGGCGATCTGCTTGCCGCGGGCATCGACGCCGCCCGGCGGCATTATGGTGCGGGCATCCCAGGTCAAGAGGTTCACGGCGCAGAGCACGTCGTTGATCCTGGCGATTTCGCTTTCGAAGCTGGCATAGGTCATCGTCTCAAATCCTTATTGCGCCGGAGCTGCGCCGAAATCCTCGAGGTGGCAGGCGGCCAGCTGGCCAAGCCCGCGTGGTGTCAAAAGCGGGCGCTCGACCCGGCAGCGGTCGAAGGCGTGCGGACAGCGGCTGGCGAAGGCGCAGCCGGGCGGCACGTCGAGCGGGCTCGGCAGTTCGCCGCGCGCGGCAACCGTGCGAGTGCGGCGCGATGGATCGAGCTCGGGTGCGGCATCGAGAAGCGCCTTGGAATAGGGATGACGCGGGGCGGTGAAGAGAGCTTCCGAAGTGCTGACCTCAACGACCTGTCCGAGATACATCACCGCGACACGATGCGAGATATGGCGCACCAGTCTCAGATCATGGGCGACGAAGACGACGGTCAAGTGCAGCTGTTCCTGCAATTGCAGCAGCAGATTGACGACCTGCGCCTGCACCGAGACATCGAGTGCCGAGACCAGCTCGTCCGCCACGATTACCTCAGGCTCGACAGCAAGAGCCCGGGCGATGCCGATGCGTTGGCGCTGGCCACCGGAGAATTCGTGCGGGTAGCGGGCGGCCGCATCCTGCGGCAGCCGGACCAGTTCCAGCAGTTCGGCGATTCGGTGTGGGATTTCCGCCTTCGGACGCATCTTATGGACCGAAAGCGCTTCACCCAAAATCTGCGATACGGTCATGCGTGGGTTGAGCGAGCCGTAGGGATCCTGAAAGATCATCTGCACACGGCGGTTGAAGGCGCGCCGGTCACCGCCGCGCAGGCGGGCGATATCCTCCCCCTCGAAGCGGATTGCGCCGCCATCCGGCTCGTGCAGCCGCACGAGGCAGCGGGCGAGGGTGGATTTGCCGCAGCCGGACTCACCTACGATGCCGAGCGTCTCGCCGCGATGGATTTCGAGCGTCACGTCGCGCAGTGCCTGGACAGCAAGCGGCGGCTTGCCCTGTAGGCGCCGCGTTAGCGAGTAGGGACCGGCAAAGCGCTTGGAAATGCCGTCGATTGACAGGATAGGGAGGGTCGCGTTCACAGGATGGCCTCCGCTGCCGCCACCTGGCTGTGATGAAAGCAGGCGACGGCGCGCCCGGGCGCGCCAACCGTTTCCAGCGGTGGCCGTTCCTTCCGACAGAGGTCGGTCGCGAAGGTGCAGCGCGGATGGAAGGCGCATCCATCGGGCAGGTTGGTGAGGCTCGGCGGCGTGCCCTCGATCGATTGCAGCACGGTGCGCGATGCACCGGAGCGCGGCACGGAACCCAGAAGTCCGCGCGTATAGGGATGGTGCGGCTTGCTGAAGACATCGGTCACCGTACCGGTCTCGACGATCCGCCCGGCATACATCACCGCCATCCGGTCGCAGGTGGCGGCGACGACGCCGAGATCGTGGGTGACGAGCACGACGCTCATCGACAGACGGTCGCGCAGATCAAGCAGCAGTTTAAGGATCTGGTCCTGGATGGTGACGTCGAGCGCCGTCGTTGGCTCGTCGGCGAGCAGCAGCTTGGGGGAGCAGGCAAGCGCGATGGCGATCATGGCGCGCTGGCGCATGCCGCCGGAGAACTGATGCGGATATTCCTGCAGGCGCCGCTCGGCGGCGGGGATGCCGACAATGTTCATCAGTTCGAGGGCGCGCGCCTTGCGATCGCGGGCATTCAGCGTCGTATGGGCGACGAGGTTCTCCTCGATCTGCACGCCAACAGGCAATACGGGGTTGAGCGCTGTCATCGGTTCCTGAAAGATCATGGCGATCTCGCCGCCACGCACCTTGCGCAGTTCCTCGGCCGGCATCGCGACGAGATCGCGCCCGTCCCACTCGACACGGCCGCTGACATGGCCGGGCTCACGGATCAGTCGCATGATCGAGCGCAGCGTGACACTCTTGCCGGAGCCGGATTCGCCGACGAGGCCGACGACTTCGCCGGGCGCCACGTCGAAATCGACATCGGCGGCAGCAATCGCCTGGCCGAGCGGGGTATCGAAGGTGGTCGTCAGGCCGCGGACGATCAGCCCGCTGTTTTCGCTGGCTGCGCCCATCATCGTCTGACCCTCAACAGTTCGGCAACACCGTCCCCGGCCAGACTGAAACCGAGGCCGGTGAGTACGATCGCGACGCCGGGGAAGACCGAAATCCACCAGGCGGTGTTCATGAAGTTCTTGCCGTCGGCGATCTGCACGCCCCATTCGGCCGCCGGCGGCTGGGCGCCGAGGCCTAGGTACCCAAGGCTGGAACCGAGCAGGATGGCGAGCGCCATGTCGGTCATCCAGTAGACGATTGCCGGGGTGATGGCGTTCGGCAGCAGATGACGGAAGACGATGCGCAGCGGCGCGTAGCCCATGACCCTGCCGGCGTCGGCGTAATCGAGCCGCTTCTGCACCTTGATTTCGGAGGCGACGAGACGCGCATAGAAGACCCAGCCGACGACGCCGACGGCGACATACATGTTGCCGAGACCGGGGCCGAGCACCGAAACTATGGCGATGACAAGGACGAGGAACGGGAAGGTGATCGTCGCATCGACGATCCGGCCGAAGATCGCCTCCCAGATGCCGCCAACATAGCCGATGAAGGCGCCGATGATGGTGCCGAAGATGAACGGCCCGATGGTGGCGAAGACGGCAATCTGCATATCGAGCGTATAGGCGTGGATGACGCGCGACAGCACATCCCGGCCAAAGCTGTCAGTGCCGAAGGGATGCGCCCAGCTCGGCGGCTTTAGCAGCGCGTTGTAGTCGAATGCGACGGGATCGTAGGGGGCGAAGAGCGACGGCCAGATCGCCACGATCAGGCTGAGACCGAGCATGATGCCGCCGGAGATCAACGAGCGGGGAAGTTTGCGCCAGCGGAGCGCGGGGCGTGCGGCTTTGGCCGCTTCGGCGCTCATCTGGCGATCCTCGGATCGAGCCAGGCCTGGACGATGTCGGTGACCAGGAAGGTTAGCGACACCAGGATGGCAAGCGCGATCGTCAGGCCCTGCAGCACCGGATAGTCGCGGCCGTAGATACTGTCGATCAAGAGGCGGCCGGCACCGGGGACGGCAAAGACGGTCTCGGTTATGACGGCGCCGCCGAACAGCGAGCCGATCTGCAGGCCGAACAGCGTCACCGTGGAGATCAGCGCATTGCGCAGGATATGGCGTGTGAGGATCACGCGCGAGCGCAGGCCCTTGGCGGTGGCGAAGTCGACATATTCGGCATTCATGACGCCGATGATCGAGGCGCGCAGATTGCGCATAAGCACGGCGGCAAAACTCAGTGCCAGCGTCAGCGCCGGCAGGAAGAGATGATAGAGGCGGTCGCCGATGGTCTGGCCATAGCCGCCGACCGGAAAGATCTTCAGCTGGGCGGCAAATACGGTCAGCAATATGATGCCGACATAGAAGACCGGCATCGACAGGCCGACCTGGAAAGTGCCGCGGATGATGCTGTCGGGAAGCTGCTCGCGCTTCAGCGCCGCGACGAAGGCAAGCGGCACAGCAAGAACGAGGGCGATCACTGCCGACATCAGGGTGAGCATCAGGGTGACTGGCAGGCGCTGCAGGATCAGCGACATGACGGAGACCTTGAGGCCGATCGAGTTGCCGAGATCACCGGTGAAAATGCGCCCGACGTAATATAGAAACTGGATCGGCAGCGGCTGGTCGAGGCCGAGTTGCCGGTTGATGCGCTCGACATCGGCATCGAGGGCGCGGTCGCCGATCATGGCGCTGGCCGGATCGCCGGGCAGCAGGCGCACAAGAACGAAGGTGACGATGAGGATGAAGATCACCGTCGGGATCATCTGCAATATGCGGCGGACAATAAAACTGAAAAGGGGCAATAGCCGCTCCTGGTCTTCCTCTAGTCGAAAAAGGCCGCGGGCCTCGCACTGAGGCCCGCGCAGCAGGCTGGGTCGGGCTTTACTTGTCCTTCCAGGTCTTGGCGAAGATGTTGTTGCCAAGCGGGATCTGCAGGAAGCCGTGAACCTTCTTGCTCAGAGCGACCGGATAGGGTGTCTCGTAGAGCGAAACGATCGGCCCCTGATCGTTGTAGATCTCCTGCATCTTCGCATATTGCTCGGCGCGCTTCTTGGGATCCATCTCCTTCTGCGACGCTTCGAACAGCTGGTCGGCCTCATCGTTCTTCCAGCCAGTATGCAATGCATCGATCGTCTTGGAATAGACGAAGTAGGAGGTGATTTCGTTCGGATCGGCGATATCGTCGGTCCAGGCGGCGTTGCGCATCACGAAGGTGCCGTCGCGATATTGCTGGGTGCGAGTCGGGTTGTCGACCTGCTGCAGCTCGAGCTTGATGCCGATCTGCGCCCACATCTGCTGCAGCGCCGTGGAGATCCCGACTTCGTCCTGGTTGCCGGCGAGCACGAGGATGCTGGTCGAGAAACCGTTTTCGAAGCCGGCTTCCTTCATCAGGCTCTTCGCCTTTTCAAGATCATAGGGATAGAGCGGCTTGTCACCGACATGCAGCGGAGTGGCCGTCGACATGTAGGAAGTCTGAGGCGTGCCGACGCCATGGGTGACGATCTGGATGATCGCATCCTTGTTGACGGCATAGTTCATCGCCTGGCGAACCTTGACGTTGGACAGCGGGTTGTCCTTGCCAGCGAGTTGCGGGCGCACGTTGAGCGTAATGTATTCGACGCGCGTCGAGGGGAAGAGCTCCATGTCGAGGTTGCCAGCCGATTTCAGCTCTTCTACGCGGGAGTAGGGAATGAATTCGGCGCCGTCGATCTCGCCCGATGTCAGCTTCAGGATGCGGGTGGCGTCATCGGGGATCAGCTCGAAATCGATACCGTCGAGATACGGTAGCGGTTTGCCGTCCTCGCCCTTGCCCCAGTAGTATTCGTTGCGCACCAGCTTCATGCTGGAGCCACGATCCCAGGATTTCAGCATGAACGGGCCGGAGCCGACGGGATGCTCGGCAAAGGCCTTGGCCTTTTCTTCCTCGGTCGCGCCGGCCGAGGCCTCGAAGGTCTTCTTCGGCAGGATACCGGTGTTGAACACGGTCAGCGCTGCCAGGATGGCGGGATCGGGATGCTTGAGCTTGACAGTGACGGTCTTGTCGCCTTCCGTCGTCACATCATCGATGGACTCGATCATGAAGCCCCAGATGCCGTTGTCCTTCTTAGACGCTCTCTTCAGCGACCAAGCGACGTCTTCCGGCGTGATCGGCGTGCCGTCGGAGAACTTGATGCCGTCGCGCAGCGTCAGCGTCACGCTCATGCCGTCGTCAGCAAGCTTATAGGCGCTGGCCAGACCCGGCTGAACGCCCTTACCGTCATCCGTCGGCAGAAGCAGCGTGTCGTAGAGGTTGGAGAGGATCCAGATATCGACATTGGCGTCGTTCAGCACCGGATCGAGAAACAGGCTGTCTGCATAACGGCCATAGGACAGCGTGCCGCCCCGCTCCAGGGCAAATGCAGACACACCGGTGCTCAGTAGAACTGCAGCGGCAATGGCCGCCCGAGTGATCATTCTCATGGCATTCCCCTTTTGTATTTGGTATGACTGTTATTATTGTCTATAACGATTTCACGCAGCAAAATGACTGTCAACCAGTTTTATGCGGCAACCCTAAGACGCTTCACTTGCCTGCAAGCGGATTTCGAGCTAACCGTTATATATAAATAGAACAGCTAGCCGAACGGGTTTCATGGATTTCTTCATCGACCGGGATTTGCCAGTGCCTCTGCGCACGCAGCTTCAGGGGCTTATCGAATACGGTATCGCCTGCGGCGAACTGGCGCCCGGCGAGGCCCTGCCTTCGGTGAGAGAGCTGGCCGAGAAGGTCGGTGTGGCGCCGATGACGGTCAGCCAGGTCTATGCTGATCTCAAGGCTGCGGGCCTGATCGATACGCGCCCCGGTTCCGGTACTTTCGTCAGCGACAGTCACCAGGCACGGCTGGCAGCCCGCGCCGATACCAGCGACTTGCATCTGCATATCGACCAGCTGATCGACGAGAGCCAGCGGCTTGGCATCCGCACCGCCGATCTGGTGTCACTCGTCAACGCAAGGGCGTTTTACCGCGACAGCATCGGTCCGCGGCTGCGGATCGTCATGATCGGCATTTTTCAGGACGCGACGGCAAGCTATGCACGGTTCATCGCCGCGCGCCTCGGCCGTGATGTGACGGTTGAACCGCTGACGGTCTCGGCGATCGAGCGCGACCCGGCGGCCAAGGCACGTGCGAATTCTGCCGATCTTGCGGTTACTTTCGCCAACCGCCACCGCGAAGTGGCGACACTGGTCGCCAATACCAAGGTGGTGACGATCAGCTTTACGCCGTCGGAAGAGACGCGCCGGGCGCTCGCTTCGCTGGATTCACTGGCCTCGATCGCTGTCATTTCGCGCTTCCCGGATTTCCTGCCGATCATGAAGACTGGCGTGCAGCGCTTCGCCCCGCATGTCAGCGAAATCACCGCGACGACGCTGGAGGCGACGGGACTGGAAGATCTGCTCTCGAAGGTCTCCGTCGTCATCTATGCATCCGGCGCCGAGAGCGTCACCGGCCTGCTGCCCGAGGGCGTGCAGGCCATCGAATACCGCCATGCCCCCGATACTGCCGATATCGAACGGGTGATCGTGCCGATCATCCGCGCGGCCCACGTGCAGGCGCAGGGCGAGGAAAGCCCGAGACGGAACGAAGCCGACGCGAAGGTCTAGGAAAGGCAGATGCGATGAGAGTATCGGAGTCCAACTGGCAGCAGATCGAAGCCTATCTGAAGACCGATGACCGAGCGATCCTGCCGCTCGGCAGCACCGAGCAGCATGCCGGCCTGTCGCTTTCGGTCGATTCCATCCTGTCCGAGAAGGTCGCGGCCGATGCGGCAGCGCCGCTCGGCATTCCCGTCTTCCCGGTCGTTGCCTATGGCATTACGCCGTACTTTCTCTCCTATCCCGGCACGATCAGCATCCGCCAGGAAACCTATATCCGGCTGGTGCGCGACATTCTCGATGGCCTCAGGCTGCAGGGTTTTCGCCGTATCCTGATCGTCAACGGCCATGGCGGCAACCAGCCGGCGGGCAGCATGGCGATCGAGTGGATGGCCGATAATCCGGATACTGCGGTGAAATTCCACAACTGGTGGAACTCGCCGAAGACCTTCGCCAAGGTGCAGGAGATCGATACGGTCGCCTCGCATGCCTCCTGGATGGAGAATTTCCCCTGGACGCGTCTCGAAGGCGTCAAGCAACCGACGCAGCAGAAGCCGATGATCGATTTGGCCCGCATGCGGGTGATGCCGCCGGATGCGGTGAAGGCCTATCTCGGCGATGGCAACTTCGGCGGCTATTACGAGCGGCCGGATGAGGAAATGCAGGTGATATGGAATGTGGCGGTCGAAGAGACGCGCGCGCTTCTCGAGGGAGGCTGGGCGTGAGTGATCCAATCCTGATCTGGGGCGCTGGCGCCATCGGCGGCACGCTCGGCGCCGCCTTTCTCCGGGCCGGCCACGAGGTAATGTTCGTCGACAACGTCAAGGACCATGTCGATGCCATCAATACCAAGGGGCTGAAGATCGTCGGTCCGATCTTCGAGGATGTCGTGCAGGCCAAGGCCTATCTGCCCGAGGAACTCACCGGCACCTACGGCAGGACATTCCTGTGCGTGAAGGCGCATCACACGGAAGCGGCGGCGAAGATGCTGGTCCAGCATCTGGCCTCCGACGGCTACGTCGTGTCGGCGCAGAACGGCCTCAACGAAAGGGTGATCTCGCGCATCACCGGCGAAAACCGGGTGATCGGCTGCTTCGTCAATTTCGGCGCCGACTATCTGGAGCCTGGCGTCGTGCAATATAGCGGCCACGGCGCCGTGGTGATCGGCGAACTCGACGGGCGGTTTACGGATCGCGCCGAGGACATCTACGACCTGATGAAACAGTTCGAGCCGAGGGCGCTGATCACAAACAACATCTGGGGCTTCCTCTGGGGCAAGCTGATCTACGGTGCGCTGCTGTTCGGCACCGCGCTGACTAATGATAGCATCGCCGACGTGCTGGATGATCCGATTGCCCGCCCGGTCTTGCGCAAACTGGCGCTCGAAGTGGCGACGGTCGCCGCCATCAACAATATCCGCCCGGAAGCCTTTGACGGTTTTCATCCGGCCGCGTTCGGGCCACTGGCAACGCCCGAGCAGACGGACAAATCCTTCGACGATATGTCTGTTCATAATCGGAAATCGGCCAAGTCCCATTCCGGCATCTGGCGCGATCTGGCGGTGCGCAAGCGCAAGACCGAGGTCGATGCGCAGGTGCTGCCGGTCGTCGAGATCGGCGAAGAATCGCGCGTTCCGACACCGCTTGCGGCCCGCGTCATCGAGATGATTCACGAGATCGAGGACGGCAAGCGGCCGCTTTCGATGGACAATATCGAAGAGCTTGCGAGGGTGGCATGAACATCTCCTTCGATGGAAAAACAGTTGTCGTCACCGGTGCGGCGCACGGCTTCGGCCGCTCGATCGCGCAAGGGTTCGCGAGCCGCGGCGCGCGTGTCCATGTCTGCGACGTCAACGGGGCGGGCCTTGCCGAAACGATGAAGCTCTGCGGCGACAGGACGACCGCTCATGTGCTCGATGTCGGCAATCGCACCGATGTCCAGGCGCTGGTGCCGAAGTTCGGCGATGTCGATATCCTCGTCAACAATGCCGGCGGTGTGCGCGGTCAGGTCGGAAGGCCGATCGAGGAAATCTCGGAAAGCGACTGGCAGACGATCTTCGACGTCAATCTGTCAGGCGCCTTCTTCATGTCGCAGGCAGTCGCGCCTGTCATGAAAAAGCGCAAGTCGGGACGGATCATCAATATCTCCAGCGGCGCCGGCCTCGGCATTTCGCTGACCGGCATCCAGGCCTATGCCAGCGCCAAGGCGGGGCAGATCGGACTGACGCGCCAGCTGGCGCATGAACTCGGCCCGTGGGGCATCACCGTCAACAACGTCGCCCCCGGCTTCGTCCGCTCCAATCCGACGACCGAACTCCAATGGGACGCGATGGGCGAGGAGGGGCAGGCACGGCTGTTGCAGAACATCGCCCTGAAGCGCCTCGGCGTGCCAGAAGACATTGCCGCAATGGTGATGTTCTTCGCCTCGGATTATGCCGGCTGGGTTTCCGGCCAGGTGATCAGCGTGGACGGCGGCAAATGAGCGTCGAGGCCTATCTGGAAGAGCATTATCCGGCGGCCGTCGAAGACCTTAAGGCCTTCTGCCGCATTCCGAGCGTCAGCACCGATCCGGCTTTCATCGAAGGCATCCGTCACGCAGCCGCCTTTGTCTCGGAGCGGTTGAAGAAGGCCGGCTTTGCCTCCGTTGAGATGCTGGGAACCAGCGGCCATCCGGCCGTCTATGGCGAGATCATCGCCGATCCGAACCTGCCGACCTATCTCGTCTATGGACATTATGACGTCCAGCCGCCGGACCCGCTGGACAAATGGCTGACGCCACCTTTCGAGCCCGACGAGCGCGATGGCAGGCTCTATGCCCGTGGTGTTTCCGATGACAAAGGACCTCTGCTGATCCCGATCCTCGTTGCCGAGGCTTTCATGCGCGTCGAGGGGCGGTTGCCGGTCAATCTGAAGGTGCTGATCGAGGGCGAGGAGGAATCCGGCAGCCCGCATTTTGCGCCGACGCTTGCCAAATACCGCGACAGGCTCCGTTGCGATCTCGTACTCTCGGCCGATGGCGCCATGTGGCGGCCGGACAAGCCGTCGATCACAGTCGCCAGCCGCGGCCTCGCGGCGCTGGATGTGACGGTGACCGGTGCCGTCAAGGATCTGCATTCCGGCCGTCACGGCGGAAGCGCGCCAAACCCGATTGCTGCCTTGTCGGCGCTGCTGGCCTCGATGCACGGGCCGGATGGCCGGGTCAGCGTCGAAGGTTTTCTCGACGGCGTCACACCGCCCGATCCGCGCATCCTGACGGCAATCGATGCGTCGAATTTCGACAGCGCCGCTTATTACCAGGAAATCGGCGTTGCCAGTGGCGATCCGATCGATACCGGCCGCGAATTGCTGATCCGCCAGTGGCTGGAGCCGACGCTGGAGTTCAACGGCATCTGGGGCGGCTATCAGGGCAAGGGTACCAAGACCGTCATTCCAAACACGGCCGGTGCCAAGATCACCTGCCGCCTCGTTGCAGGGCAGAAGCCGGATGTGGTGATCGCGGCGATCACCCGTCATCTGCAGAAGCACTTGCCGAAGGGTTTCCAGCTCGCGGTGCATCGACACGGCCCGGGCAGCGAAGCCGATTTCGTCGATCCTGACCTGCCGGCGCTGAAGATTTCGGAAGAGGTCCTGGGCGAGTTGCTCGGCCAGAAACCACTGCGGGTTGCGATGGGCGCTACGATCCCGATCGGCAGCGCCTTCCGCCAGCATCTCGGCTGTGGCGCGATCTTCTTCTCCTTCTCGACGGGCGACGAGGACTATCACGCGCCGAACGAATTCTTCCGGCTCTCGAATTTCAAGCTCGGCATGCGGGCCTGGACCATGCTGCTGCGGCGACTGGCCCTGGCGAAAAACAATTGACGCGCCGCCCGGCGCTCCCAGTCTCCGCTAACTGACGGGACTTGTCTTCGTGCTTCCACTGATTGTTCTCGCTGTGCTGGCCTCGGCACGTACGACCGCTTGGGCGACAGGCCTTCACCCGATGGCCCTGAATTCTCATAAAACCAGGATATGATCCCAGAGTCTAAATTTCCATATGGGCAGAGCGATGTTGCGCGCAACTCAACAAAACGCGGATAAAAATCCTCACCCTTGTCTTCGCGCCATCGCTTTGTTTCCGCTCGAAGTTTTCCACGTTGCGAGGTTTTGAAACGGTCCAATCTGATATAAGGGGGATAAAAGAGGAGCCATAATGCCGATTCACGATCCCTGTGCCCTGCTCAGCAGAGCCGAGAGCGTCCGATGTCGGGAAATGCCCGCGCGGTCAGACGAGCAATTGTCGCAGGTTTTTCTGATGAAGGCCGAGATGCAGCCCCAGGCGCAGCATCAGGAACCAGGACAAATCGAACCTTGAGATGATCGCCGCATAGCCGGCCGGTTCTTACCGGTCCGGCAAGGGACGTCCGTGAAAATCATTCACACAGTGCGTAGGCCATTAACCCAATAGTATTGTCGCGAACTTGGGTCGCTCGGCCTAGACCCTCCTGTGAAAAGTCATCACCAACTGCGTAAATCTATCACATTAGCTTCATGCTGCGAAGATCAATCACCAAAAGAGATGGCATCGGACGTTCAGTTTCCGACGGATCGGCCGCCAAACCGACCGCCGCATTGCGTCCGAAACCGGAGAACCGGATGCAGGAGGGAGGGAGATGACTGGAGGCGGTTTTAGGACTGATTGCCGGCAATCTAGATTCGAAACTCTTTGACTGTCATGAATTCATATGTCCTACATTTTATTAAATCTTGGCCGTTAAGTAGATGATGTGAGACTGGCAGACTCGACGCTCATCAAGATAGCGACTAAAAAGCTAACCATTGTCACCCGATCAACATGCATTTGCGGGTAGCGCTGCAGGAACGAGAGAATGAGCGGCTCCATTACCTCGCGAGCCGCCGACGCAAACGCATTGATAAGCAACGTGCCGGTAGGGATCTCGTGCGGAAGCGATAGCTGAGGCCAAGCCGGCATCGCGGATGATGGCCCAGGGGCAGCCTGAACCGGTCTTCGACTTCGTTCTGGGAGCCGCGTAGATATCTGCGGATGGCTCATCGATTTTTGGGCGCTCAATGACGCACCTTTTCGCCGTGATTGTGATCGTGGCAAATCCAAAGGCCATGAGATCATCCAGCTTTGCGCGATTTCAGCTCCTTCGAAACGACTTCTTCAATGCGTCCATGATGTCTAAGACGTTGCTCCTTTCCTCGTCATCATCCTTCGTGGATTTCGAAGTCTTGGTCTTCGACGGCTTCTCGGCTTTCTTTTTATCGGCAATGAGCTTCAGCAAGCTTTCGTGGATAGGTAGGACACCATATCCGGCGACCAGCCCTTCAGCCGTTTTTTGAGCATTGCCTCAAGTGCTGGAAGTGGCTTTAGCATCCGACTTCCGATCTAAGCCTGTGAAATATTCGCTTTCCGGCCGCGTTTGCGCATTGCGATGCCGGTTCATCCACCTGTCGGTCGTTTGCGATCAAGATCGGAATGGTCGAGACCGAAGTGTTCCAGAACGAGGTCGAGGTTCCGGCGGTTGGATTTGAAGTAGACATCGAACAGGTCCCCGACCAACGGGACGCTTCCGGCCGCAGCATCGAAACAGATATTGACCAGCATCTTAAAAAGCTTGTCGTTCGGCACGCCAAGCCGCCGCGCCTCGTTCACGATGTAGAGACTGATCGCAGCGCCGGCGAAGTCACCGACGCCCGGGACCAACCCCATGATTGAATCTGCTCCAAACGTAAAGTCTGTTCCGGGGATGCGCAACGCCGTGTCCATGAGCCGCGACAACCCACGCATGCGGCGAAGGCGGGCCAGATGGTCCATGTTGCGGAAATCCGTGTGCTGACTATGGGCTCGCTCGTATGTCATGGCTCCGCTTTCGTCATCTTGCCCATCCGCTTAGTCGCCTGTTAGTCGCCTGCTCCAGCGAGCGCTGTCCGTCACAATTGTCCTGCCAGCCGCCGGCTTGTCCTCGTGTAATCCCTTGAATGCCACTGGCGGACCAGTTCGCTTTGCTTGTAGGTCGATAGCTTGTGGCTGGCCATTACAGTCCCCGGTACAAATCCGCCTCCCATCTCGGATGAAGACGGGACGAGATACAGGCCCGACAAGTGAGACGCTCAACTGCCGTTTCGTTGGCCGCGATGAGAAACCGGAAAATCATCGCGTTCGTCATCTCTGTCACGTCCGGTTGACACAACCCGCGACCCCAACAGGCAAAAGGCAACAGATAGTCGTTTTGTTCCATGGAGTTGGGCATGGGAGTTGGACAGCAGCGCCATCGGCTGTCAATGATCGAGCTGGTCACGTCGGATTGGTATGCGCTTTCAGCAAAACGCGCTGCAGCAAAGTCTATTTGATAGGCGAGGAGTATCGGTATGATCTGGCTAACGAAGTGATGCACCTTCTCTCGCGTCGGTTCGATATGCAGACGTAGTACCTCCTCCCAGTTGCTGTTCGATTGTTTCGAAAAAGCCTTCCACACCTCCTCCCAGGCTTTCGTTCTTGTCCCGCACCCAGTGCGGCTGCATGCGAAAAACGATGTGGCAGCCAAGGATTGGGAACCCGTAAGGCACTTTTCGCGAGCCGAATATTCTTGGGGCTTGTGCCTATCATTTGCTCGACCTGTGAGGAGCTTTCGCTCACTCGCATGCGACCAATCGCTGACGCAAGTTCATGCTGGCTGTAGCCTTGCGCTAAGCGGCGGCGCCGCCTTGTAAACAACGAGCGATTACCTCACGCGAGAAAATATGACTTGCAATAGAAACTGAATGGTTCCATATTATCTTCATGGTTAGACGCAGTCAGACATCCCCGACCGTTGGACGCCCTCGCGAATTCGAACTCGACGACGCAGTCCGCAAGGCGATGGGCGTGTTCTGGGACCGTGGATATCACGATGCATCTTTGCCCGACCTGCTCGAAGGCATGGAGCTATCGAGAGGTAGTTTTTACAAGGCGTTCGCAGACAAGCGGGGCGTCTATCTCCGCGCGCTTGATGTCTATATCGAAGATGCCATTCGTAAGCTTGGCGAAATCCTGCATACCAACCCGTCGCCAAAGGCCGCAATTCGAGAAGCCTTTTCGCGGCAGGTCGAGGATTCTTCAGGCGAAAAAGGCCTGCGCGGCTGCTTTGTCGTGTTGTCCGCCGTCGAAATGCTTCCCGCGGACGAAGAGGTTTCCGCTCGAATTGCACGACTGTTCCGGCGACTGCAGGATCTTTATGCGGCCGCCATCATAAGGGCTCAAGCCTTGGGTGAGATTGATCGTGGGCTGGACGAGCGAACTCTGGCGAGGTTCCTCGTGTGCCAAATCCAAGGAATGAGAGTTCTCGGGAAAACTGGAGCGGATCGCGACGACACCAGGGCGATGGTCGACTTCGCGCTGAAGCCGCTCGACTAAACGCAAATTAGGAACCGTTCAGTTCCTATTTTGCGCATTTCGCAACCGCATGAGCGGTTTCGCGTCTCGATATGGAGAGAACATTGATACAATCCCATGCCGCTAAGGACAGTCTCGATCCGGGCAGGTGGACGGCATTGGCCATCTTGTTAACCGGGGCTTTTCTGCCACCGCTGGATTTCTTCATCGTCAACGTGGCGTTGCCCTCGATCCGGGAGGACTTTCAGGCCTCCGCCTCAACGATGCAGCTGATTATTTCAGGCTACGCCACCACCTACGCAGTCATGCTGATCACCGGTGGCAGGCTTGGCGACCTTTATGGTCGACGAAACGTCTTTCTGGCTGGAATGGTCGCGTTTGCCGCCGCCTCTGCCTTGTGCGGCTTCGCCTGGTCCCCCTCGATCCTGATCACTGGCCGTATCTTCCAGGGGTTTGCTGCAGCAATCATGGCGCCTCAAGCTTTGGCGTCAATTAATGCAATTTTTCCCGACCACGAAAAGTCGAAGGCACTCAGCTTTTATGCTCTGACATTTGGGGTGGCATCAATGGCTGGCCTGTTTCTCGGTGGGGCGCTGATTGCCCTGAATGTCTTTGGCCTCGGATGGAGAGCTATTTTCCTCATCAACCTTCCCGTGATCGCGATAGCCGCGCCGGCCGCGCTGGTAATGTTGCGCGAGACCCGATCGGAGCATGCGAGAAAGCTGGATCTGGGTGGAGCGACGCTGATCGCAGTTGCGTTGTTTGCACTGATATCGCCGCTCATTGAGGGCCGTGAACAAGGGTGGCCGATCTGGTCGATCTTGATGCTATCGGCTTCCGGGCCACTTCTACTGATATTTTGGCGCTACGAGCTCAAGGTAGGGGCCGCGGGGGGAGATCCGATTGTCGAACCTCGATTGCTCCAGCTCCCTGGATTGAAGCGCGGGCTGCTCTCAGCGCTGTTCTTCTATGTCTTTGCGGCTTTCTGGCTGACATTCTCGGTCTACCAACAGGGCGGCCTTGGCCGCACGCCGTTCGAGGCCGGAGTTGCAATCCTTCCCGCGGCCCTCGGGTTCGTTCTCGGACCATTCGCAAGCGGGAGCATCCTGCGCGTCTTCGGTAGATATTCCGCCGCCGCCGGCATGACCCTGGAAGCGGCCGGATTGTTCGGAACCGCGGCCCTGATCTCATTCGGGGCACCAGAGTTCCTATTCGTTGCTCTGTTCCTCATTGGCGCCGGACAGGGAATTGCGCTGCCAAATCTCGTGAAGACTGTCGTTCAGCGAGTTGACCCGACGCGGGCGGGTTTGGCCTCCGGGCTAATCAATTCGATGCTCCAGATAGGCGGCGCTTTGGCAACAGCGCTTATCGGCGGATTGTTTTTCTCAATCCTGGGTTCAGCATCCGATGAGAGATCCATCGGCCATGCCTACAGCATCGCAGCCGTCGCGATTGGTCTCTGTCTTCTCGTTGCAGGTTGGCTTTCTGCTGGCCTTCCATCGAACAAAGAAGTCCACCGATGAGTGCAAACTTTAAGAAGCCTGGCCATCGGCGAGTACGTTGAAGGTGCAATCATTCCCTCTACTCGGCCACCCTTGCACAAATCGGCCGATCGACATGCAACACTGAGGTAAACCCGATGAACAAGATTCCTACTCCTCCACTTGCAGGAAAGCGAGCGCTCGTGACCGGTGCGGCACGCGGTATCGGTGCGGCCATCGCATTAAAACTGGCCGAAGATGGTGCTGACGTCGCGATCACCTTTGAGAGGTCGGCGGAAAAGGCCGAAGCCCTCGCAGCCGAGATACGAGTGATGGGCCGCAAAGCCATTGCCATTCAAGCTGATGCTGCGAGCCCGGAGGCTGCTAAAGCCGCGGTTGAGCGGACTGCCGCTGACCTCGGCGGCCTCGACATCCTTGTCAACAATGCCGGAGTCCTGTTTGCAGGCGATTTCTCTTCACAGCCACTGGACGAGATCGATCTTCAACTGAACGTTAATGTGCGCGGCGTCTTTTTGATCACTCAGGCAGCGTTGAAGCACATCCCGGACGGAGGGCGCATCATCAGTACCGGCAGCAATGCAGGCCTTGCTGTCCCGTTCGCGGGAATTGCCGTCTATGCAGCGACCAAATCCGCTTTGGAAAGTTTTACACGTGGTCTAGCGCGCGAACTGGGTCCGCGGGAAATTACCGTCAATCTGGTCCGGCCTGGTCCGATCGACACCGATATGAACCCTGCCGATGGCGCTCTAGCAACTGCGATCTTGCCGAGCCTATCGATTGCCCGATACGGTCGGACCCGAGAGGTCGCAGAGGCCGTTGCATTCCTTGCAGGTCCGCGCGCTGGCTACATCACCGGCTCGGGCATTCTCGTCGACGGCGGTATAAGCGCTTGAACATTGAGCAAGGCGGGACCTGCTATTGGCAAGCCAGGGTCTCGCTGCGAAATTGGAGCCAGGACATGGAATATACGCGCCTTGGAAACACCGGCCTCGAGATTTACAGCTCTGCCTTGGATGCATGAGCTATGGCGAACCCGATCACGGAAGCCACCTTTGGACGCTGACGGAAGAACAAAGCCGCCCCTTTATCCGCAAAGCGATCGAATTCGGGACCAACGTCTTCGATACCGCCAATGTCTACTCGGATGGAACGAGCGAGGAAATTCTCGGTCGCGCCATCAGGGACTATTCTGCGAGAGACGACGTCGTCATCGCCATCAAGGTGGACGGCCGAATGAAGTCTGTGACAAATGGTATCATCGGCGCGACCAAGTTGCAGCACTTGGACGACGCTGTCGCCGCGCTGTCCACAGGCCCGCAGACGCTGAAATACAACCTCTTGAGATCAACTACATTCCACACTCTGCCGTCGGGTTTTCCTGACGACAGAGTGTTGGTTCGACTGTTTTGGCGGAACAGACTGAATCACGTGAATATGGAGAAAGCATTGAAGACAATCGGTATACTTGGCGGAATGTCCGCAACCTCGACCCAGATTTATTATCGGGAACTCTGCAGGCTGACACGCGAGAGCCTGGGCGGACTTCATTCCCCTGAGCTTCTGATTAGGTCTGTCGACTTCGATGAGATCGAGAAATTACAGGCATCGTCTGATTGGGACGCAGCGGCAAAAATCCTTAACGAAAAAGCCATTGCTCTGGAGCGCGGAGGTGCCGACTTGCTTGTTATGGCGACGAATACCATGCACAAGGTTGCGGACAAGATTGTCGGCGGGGTGTCGATCCCATTCGTGCACATCGCGGATGCAACAGCGACAGCGATCCTGGACAGCGGGTTCCGCAAGCCGGGGCTAATGGCAACCGCTTTCACGATGGAACAGAATTTCTACACCGATCGCCTGACCGCCCGAGGACTGTCACCAATAATTCCTGACGCCGATGATCGAGCGGAGACCCACCGCCTCATCTATGACGAGTTGTGTCGCGATGTGGTCCGTGAGGAAAGTCGCTTGACGTATGAACGGATTGCGCAGCGACTAATTGATCAAGGCAGTGATTGTCTAATCCTTGGCTGTACCGAGATAGGGATGCTGTTGAATGAGGGTAATGTCAGCATCCCCGTCTTCGATACGACCTTGGTTCACTGTGAAGCCGCCCTTCGAGCTGCTTTGCAGTGACATGCTGCCCATCTGGCGACTGTTTTGGGAGTGTGCCAGAGCATCGGTTAGCCCTGCTCACCAAGATGCTGGTGGACCCACTTCGCCTCTTCCGACGCAGTGCGTCCAAAATGCCTTCTAAAATCGCGGCTGAATTGGGCCGGGCTGACATAGCCGACCGACGCAGCTACGGCTGCAATGGTCCCGCTCCGGCGGGCGATCATAAGTCGCGCCTCATGGAGCCGCATCGCCTTTATATATTGCATCGGGCTTGAGCCGGTCAGGTTCTTGAAATGGACGTGATAGGAAGGAACGCTCATGCCTACCTCTTTGGCCAGATCCGCGACGGCAATTTCGGTAGCATAATTCTCCCGCAGCCACGTCACGCTCTCGACCAGTTTTCCCGAGGTTCCTTTGCGCTGAAGGGCCGCGATCACCGCGTCACCTTGCGGCCCCGATATGACCCGATAATGCAGTTCACGCAGGATGGAGCTCCCAAGCACGGCGACATCGACCGCGTTGCCGAGCACAGTCAGCAGGCGAAGCAGGACGTCCTCGATATCGCGATCCATTCTGCTTGAGAGCAGCCCTTTCGGTTTGGCGTCTGAGGGACCTGCAAGTTCTTCCACCTGCAGAGCAATCTCGGCCGCCATCTGCATATCGAACTCCAGATAGACGGCAAGCAATGGACGCTGTGGACTTGCCTTTGAAGTCATCCGGAATGGAACGGGTACTGAGACAGCGAGGTAATGGTCCTCGTCATAGCGGTAGACTTCGCCTTCCAGGATTCCGTATTTGCTTCCCTGTAATACGAAAACTGCCCCCGGCTTATAGAGAACCGGAACGTCATCCAGTACCGCTTCAGTGCGCAGGATACGGACACAACTGATACTTGTCTGATTGTAGCCAAGGCGAGGAGCCAGTTGTTCGGCCACGGCGACAAGCCGGTCGTGGAGTACGGACCGTTCTTCAAAAATCATAGTATTAGGCAAAACACTTAGAGGATCCGCAATCGAGTTAAGATCCCCTTCAGATTATCTGTCATCCACGATTAATCAAGGAGTTTTAGAAATGTCGAGCAGAACGTTTTTCATAACAGGGGCGAACTCGGGCTTTGGACTGGCGATCGCCACTGCCGCAATGGAAGCAGGTCACACCGTCATCGGGACCGTCCGCTCCGAAGCCTCAAGCGAAGCGCTGGCAAAGACCCTCCCGGAACTGCGCCAGGTCCTTTGCGACGTCACCGATTTCGACCGCATCGCTGACGTTGTTCAGCAAGCCGAGGACGAACACGGGCCAGTCGACGTGCTGATCAACAATGCCGGTTACGGTCACGAGGGCGTGCTCGAGGAATCGCCACTTGAAGAGATGCGACGTCAGTTTGATGTGAACGTGTTCGGCGCCGTTGCTGTGGCCAAGGCATTTCTTCCGAGGTTCCGTGAGCGCCGCCGTGGTTTCATCGTCAACGTTACGTCGATGGGTGGTATGATCACCATGCCCGGGATCGCGTATTACTGCGGCAGCAAGTTTGCCCTTCAGGGCATTTCCGAGGTCATGCGTTCGGAGATGGCGGCGTTTGGAGTTCACGTGACAACGCTTTGCCCAGGCTCGTTCCGGACAGACTGGGCTGGGCGTTCTATGGTGCGCACCGACAGGTCGATTGCGGATTACGACAGCCTGTTCGATCCAATCCGCGAGGCACGTCAGGCCGTAAGCGGCAAGCAGCTCGGTGATCCCAAAAAACTGGCTGCCGCTGTGCTTACTCTCATTGGATCAGACAATCCTCCGCCGCAGCTCCTGCTCGGCAGCGATGCCCTCAGCCACGTTACAGCGCGGATCGAGCGTTTGCAGCAAGAACTCACATCGTGGAAAGCTCTGACGATCTCCACGGATGGTTAGGAAAAACGAGCCTTTTTTGCTATTGACGATCTGCCTACTAGAAGGTAGACAACTCCCATGAGCAATCTTTCGAACACTTCCGACGAAATCCTGGCCTCCGCCCGCAACCTGATCATGAGTGGGGGTTACAATGGGTTCAGCTATGCAGATATCTCTGAAGTGGTCGGCGTACGCAAGGCCAGCATCCACCATCATTTCCCCAGCAAGGTCGATCTGGTTCGTGAGCTGGTTAAGCGCTACCGGGAAGACGGTCAGGCGAGTGTTGTCACCCTTGAGCAGAATGTTCCAGACGCACTGGACATCCTCAAGGTCTATGCGAACCACTGGGCCAAATGCATAGAGGATGCGAGTAGGCCCTATTGTGTGTGTGCTTTGCTCGCCAGTGAATTGCCATCCCTTCCGCCGGAAGTCGCAACAGAGGTGACGGCATTCTTTCGCTTTATCTCCACGTGGCTGACGGCGGTCATGGAACGTGGCTACAAAAGCGGGACGCTCAATCTCACGAGCGAACCGCCTGTCGAAGCCGAAGCATTTCTGGCGACAGTATATGGGGCGATGCTCTCGGCGAGAGCCTACGGGAAACCGGAGGTCTTTTCGACGATACTGTCACCTGCTCTCAATCGCCTTACGCCGACTGTCTCTCACTAATCCTGCGTGGCTAGCCTGCTCAGGTAAATCACGTCCATCAAACTACCAACTAGTAGGAAGTTAAAATGAAGAATGTCGCCTCTGCTCTAGCCGTCGCGCTCGCCAGCGTCCTTTCCGTGGCAAACTTTTCGACAGCCGCACTTGCCGAAGATAAGAAAGCCGCACCAATCCATGTCCGCGGCAGCATCGTCGACTACCAGGGTTCAACGCTGAAAGTGAAGACGCGCGAAGGCGAAACAGTTGATGTCGCGCTCGCGGACGACTGGAAGGTGGCAAGCGTCGCAAATGCCAAGGTTACCGACATCAAGCCGGGCGATTTTGTCGGCATCGCATCCCTGCCAAAAACCGGCGGTGGCGATGGGGCGCTCGAAGTCCTCATCTTTCCGCCGGCGATGAAAGGCCTTGGCGAAGGAAGTTACGGCTGGGATCTGAAGCCCGACAGCAGCATGACCAATGCGACAGTCGCGGATGCTGTCAAAGGCGTGGAAGGTCGGACTGTAACCGTCACTTATCACGGCAATGAAAAGAAGATCTCCATTCCGGATGGCACGCCTGTCGTGACCATCGCTGCGGCGAGCAAGGACGATCTCGTTACCGGGGCCGTTGTCTTTATCACTGCCGAAAAGGCTGCAACCGGCCCGATCGCCCACCAGGTGGTGGTCGGCAAGAATGGCGTGGTTCCTCCAATGTGAGCCACGTCTTTGCCGGTCGGACCCGCCGCCAGAAGGGTTCGACCGGCGACCACCATCACAGGCTGCGCGATCTGCAGCCGACGTATGCCACGCGCGGAGGATGCCGTGATGAACGAGAATGTTCGATACCCTCGGATGGTTTTTATCCGCCGCCACTCGGTCGTGACCCGCATCACGCACTGGCTGAACGTGCTTTGCCTGAGCTTCCTTCTTTTGAGCGGGCTGCAGATCTTCAATGCCCACCCGGAGCTTTATTGGGGCCAATATGGCGCAAACGGCGACCCGGCCGTTCTGACAATCGGCTCCGACGACGATGGAGGTACGCTAAGCGGCTTCGTGCGTGTCGCAGGGCTTCAGATCCCTACAACCGGCGTCCTTGGTGTTTCCAATGTCGATGGGGAGCCGACTGCGCGAGCTTTCCCGTCCTGGGCGACAATCCCCTCGTTCCAGGATCTCGCGGCTGGACGACGCTGGCATTTCTTCTTTGCCTGGCTGTTTGTGATCAATGGTATTCTCTATCTTGGCTTCAGCCTGCTGAGCGGACACTTCAGGGGAGACCTGGCCCCGAGGGTGGACGAACTCTCGCCTCGCCATCTCGGCCGCGAGGTTCTCGACCACGCTCGTCTCCGCTTTCCCGAAGGGGAGGAGGCCATGCATTACAATGCGCTTCAAAAGCTCACCTATTTGGCGGTCATTGTCGTCCTCCTGCCTCTGATGGTTTTGACCGGCCTGACCATGTCGCCGGGGGTGGACGCCGCTCTCCCCGCCTTGGTCGAGCTTTTCGGCGGACGCCAGTCCGCGCGCACGCTCCATTTCATCACAGCGTCGGCGCTTGTCATCTTCGTCATTGTGCATGTCGCGATGGTGATCCTTTCGGGGACTTGGAACAACATCCGCTCGATGATCACCGGACGCTATGCGATCCAGGAAAAAGGCCCGAAATCATGAGCAAGCTCCTTACTCGACGCCGCCTTCTGGTTGGTGGCACTCTTGGCGCTAGCGCCTTGACCCTCAGCGGCTGTGACCTGCTCGACCAAAACGCACAGGTGTCCAATGTTCTCGGTACAGCCGAGGACCTGACGATGAAGGCGCAGAGACTGCTTCAAGGGCATGATGCTCTGGCGCGTGAGTTTGACGAAAAGGACATTTCTCCCTCTTTCCGCGTCAATGGAACGAGCGCGCCCGACAGCGAAGAATACGCGGAACTGTTGGAAGGCAAGTTTGCAAACTGGCGACTGAAGATCGACGGCCTTGTTGAGCGTCCGCGAGAGTTTTCACTCGCAGATCTAAAGGCGCTCCCAGCGCGCACGCAGATCACCCGCCATGACTGTGTCGAGGGGTGGAGCGCCATCGGCAAATGGACTGGCGTTCCCCTCGCCAGCTTGCTTCGCCTAACCGGGCTGAAGCCAACCGCACGTTATGTCGTGCTGCATTGTGCTGATGAACTTGAAAAGACGCTCGATGGTAGCGGCCGCTATTACGAGAGCATTGATCTCATCGATGCGGTTCATCCACAAACCATCCTTGCCTACCAGATGAACGGTCAAGAACTCAGCGTCGGCCACGGCGCCCCCTTGCGTCTCAGGGTCGAGCGGCAACTGGGATACAAACAGGCAAAATACATAATGCGCATCGAGTTGGTCGACAGCTTCGCAGGCCTGTGGGGCGGACACGGCGGCTATTGGGAAGACCGTGGGTACGAATGGTACGCCGGCATCTAGGCATCCGCCACTAAACCGCATGGGTCAGGTCATGAGCAATCGGAAAGTTCAGAAAGTCATGCCGATTTCAGCGACCGCGTCTCCACGCCGGTTGGTGCAGGAGTAGGTCGCGGGTTCGATTCCTTTCAAGGCGTAGGTGCGCATTTCAGGCTGTCGTGAGAGCATCAATCAGCGCTCTGAGCGCGGGCGGCGCTTGTCTTCGGCTTGTGTGATAGAGATAGAACCCTGGGTAGGAAGGGCACCAGTCCGTCAGCACCTGCATAAGGGTCCCTGCCGCGATTTCGTCCGCCACGTCATGCTCCATGATATATCCCAGCCCGACCCCGGCACGAACGGCAGCCGCCGGCAGATCACCATCATTGGCCACCAAAGGGCCGCTGGTACGGATCTTGATCTCCTTGCCATCTTTCTCGAACTCCCAGGGCAACAATCCGGCCGATGTCGTCAGCCGGTAGCCGATGCAGGCGTGGCGTTCGAGGTCATAGGGTGTCAGTGGAGGAGGGTAGCGGTCGAAATAGGAAGGCGTGCCGACCACCACCGTCCTCAAATCAGGTCCGACCTTCACCGCGACCATGTCCTTGGCGACGGCTTCTCCCAGTCGAATACCGGCATCGAAACCGGCTGCGACGATATCCGTCAATCCGTCTTCGATGTTCACCTCGACCCGCACATCCGGATTGGCGAGCAGGAAGGCCGGCAGTTTCGGCAGAAGAACCATTCGAGCAGCATAGGCAAACGTGGTGATCCTGACCGTGCCGGACGGGTTGTCGCGCCACTCCGCCAATGCTTCTAACCCATTCTCGATGTCGGCAAGGGCTGGGGTCAGCGATTGTAGCAGACGTTCGCCTGCCTCGGTCGGCGCCACGCTGCGCGTTGTACGTGCCAAAAGCCGAACGCCTAACCTCTCTTCCAGGCCGCGCATCGCATGGCTTAGCGCAGAGGGCGACATCCCGAGAATGGCGGAGGCACGGGTAAAGCTGCGCTCTCGCGCCACTGCGGCGAATGCCATCAGGTCATTGAGTTCGTTTCGTTCCATTGATGCAAGTTGTTCACAAGTTCATGCCGCAATCAACGACTTATCCTTGGGAAGGCTTGGCGCTACATCCTGTGCATCACAATGACGGAGAATATCCATGGACCTCACCAGTTACCGGACGCTCGGCAAATCCGGCCTGATCGTCAGCCCGCTGGCACTCGGCACGATGACCTTCGGGGCAGAGCGCTGGGGGGCGGGTGACAAAACCTCGCGCGCTCTTTTCGACGCTTATGTCGATGCCGGCGGCAATTTCATCGATACCGCGGATGTCTATTCCGCCGGCCGCAGCGAGGAAATGCTCGGAGCTTTTATGGCCGACAGGGCTACGCGTAATCGGCTAGTGATCGCGACAAAATCCGGCTTTCCGCGCGGGCAGGGCACACCGTTATGGGGTGGTAACGGTGCCAAGAACATTCGCATGGGCATAGAGGGTTCCCTGAAGCGGCTGAAAACAGATTACATAGACATGTACTGGATGCATGTCTGGGACCGCACAACGCCTGCGGAAGAGGTTCTGCAAACCCTGACCGATGCCGTCAGGGCCGGAAAAATCCTGCATTACGGCTTTTCGAATACGCCCGCCTGGTACGTAGCAAAGGTCGCGACACTCGCCGAAGCGAATGGCCTGCCCAGGCCGATCGGCCTGCAATATGCTTATTCGCTGATAGACCGTGGCATCGAGTTGGATCTCATTCCGGCTGGAGCAGAATTTGGTTTGGGGATGGTGCCATGGAGCCCGCTAGCGGCTGGTCTGCTGACGGGAAAATACGGTCGCGACAAGATCAGTGATGCGGGCCGTGCGACAGGTCTGCCCGACAAGGCTGGATCTGTGACCGAAGGCGAAAGCGATGGGCGCCTCAATGGGGACAATCCTTTCGGCGGCATGCTGTTCACCGAGCACAATTTCGATGTCGTCGATGTCCTCAAGGCAGTAGCATCGAAAATCGGCCGTTCACCGGCGGAAGTAGCCTTGGCTTGGGTGGTGCAACGCCCCGGTGTCTCCTCTGTCCTAATCGGTGCGAGCCGGGTCGGCCAACTCTCTCAGAACGTTGCGTCCCTCGACGTAATCCTGGACGATGCGCACTTGCTGCGGCTCGAACAGGCAACCGCGCTTCCGCTCCTTAATCCGTATTTTATCTTCAATCTGCCGAGCAAGAGCCTTTTTGGAGGGTATCAGGTCCGGAGTTGGCAAGCAGTTTGAGCCACGTGGATCGCCTCAGGGACTTGTCCGATTGACGTTCCCTGAGGCGAGCTTATCGACAGGATTCATAGGCGTTTTGCGTGAGGATGACTGTATATTGAAACCTCGTGGCACGAATGCCGCAGTTTCAACCCCGCAGCACATCGATCAACGCATCCGACAGGAAATCGGCGACACGCCGCACGCGCGCACTGCTGCGCACCTCTTCGCTCATCACCAGCCACACAGGCAACGGCCGGAATTGCAGGCCTACATCTACTTGCTCGAGCTCACTGTACCGGCTTGCCAGCAAAACTTGCGCGATACCAATTCCGCCACCTGCGAGCAGTAAGTGCCAGCCCACCATCTGATCATCGGACCGCAGCGCGAAGTCATCGCGTGCCAACTTCACCTCATATGCCGCCAAACCCCGGATCAACACATCGCTGCGATCAAGGCCGATGAGGTCGTGGCTTTGGAGGTCGGCCACCGAAGTTACGCGGCCACGGCGATCGAAATAGCCCTTTGCGCCAAAAAGGCCTATGGGTGTGTCGCCGAGTTTGCGAGCAATCAACGCGTTCTGTGTCGGCTCGGCCATGCGGATCGCGATGTCGGCGTCGCGGCGAAGCAGGTTCTGGTTCGCGTCCGACGTAACGATCTCGATCTGGATATTGGGTTCCGCTTGCCGCAGAGTCGCGAGCAGCGCGGGCAGTATTAGATTTCCGACGATCACCGATGCCGTCACCCGCACCGTGCCGGACAATTGCTGTGAACGCCCTTGAGCCTTGAGGTTTAACGCCTCGGCCGCCGCTCCCATGGCGCGTGCATCTTCGATGAGGCCAAGAGCCGCCGCTGTCGGATCGAGGCCCTGCACGGAGCGGGTGAACAGGCTTATGCCGAGTTCGGCCTCCAGTTCACGAACATGTCGGCTCAGGGTAGGCTGGGTTGCCGCGATACTTTTTGCCGCCTTCGAAAGGGAGCCGCATTCGACGACAGCAAGGAAGGAGCGAACCAGGGTCCAGTCAAGGCTATTCATTTTTGGATCGATCCTATGCCAAAATGGGCAATTTCGGACCAAAAATAATACGGCTAGCTTGAAAGCGTCAACAAGAGATCGCCGCCGCCGACAGGCCGGCCAACCCAGGAACAAGGCCAACCACCATGAGCACTCTTTTCACACAGACACAGTTCATCGAGACAGAAGGCGGCCGCGTCGCATTTGAAGATACTGGGGGCAACGGTTCGATTATTCTGGCGATCCCCGGCATGGGCGATCTGCGCTCGGAATATCGCTACCTGAACCCAATGATGCAGCAAGCCGGCTACCGCGTCATCACCATGGATGCCCGCGGCTACGGGGAGACCACGGCGAAGTGGAGCGATTACTCAGCGCGTGCCGTCGGTCGTGACGCCGTCGCAGTGCTGAAGAAGCTTGGCGCCGGTTCAGCCACCATCTTAGGCAATTCCTTTGCCGCAGGCTCTGCCTTATGGGCGGCACAGGATGCACCCGAACAGGTAAACGGCGTCGTACTCCTTGGGCCGATCGTTCGCGATCTCGAAGTGTCTTTCGTCCAGAAGCTGGCCTTGGGCATTGGTTTTGCCGGACCTTGGCGCGTCGGGTTCTGGACCATGTATTGGGACAGCTTGTTTCCGACTAAAAAGCCTGCGGACCATATTGAGGTCAAGGCGGCGATCACGAGAAACCTGCGGGAGCCGGCACGGATGGACGCCCTCCGCGCGATGATCAATCTTTCCAAGGCAGATACCGCGGCGATCCTAGAGAAGACCAAAGTGCCGGCCCTGATCGTCATGGGTACCAAGGACCCCGATTTCAAAGATGCCGCCGCCGAAGCCCATACGCTGGCCAGAAAACTCAATGCTGAGACCATGATCGTCGAAGGTGCCGGACATTATCCCCACACGGAAATGGCCGAACAGGTGACGCCGCGCATCCTGTCCTTCGTTCGGTCGCTGGCTGGCAGTGGCTCAAAGGCCACCTTGCGAGTGGTTGCGTAGGCCTCTTCGAGATCATGAATTAGAGCTGCGTTTCACCGTGGACCAGAAAATAAATCGCAATGCGAATCAAAGCGAGGAAGACTCGTAGGTTCCTTGAAATACGGTTCGGCAAGAAATCAAAGGTTTGGCGCTGGTTACATATGTTCTATTGAACTCTGGACGGCTTGTTGAAACGGACGCTGCGATGAAAACAATCGGCATGCTGATTTTTGAAGGGGTCCAGTCCCTGGATGTTTCCGGACCGCTGGATGTCTTTGCCGAAGCCAATGCTTTTATCGAGCCTGATCAGCGCTACAAGATCATGACGATAGGCCCGTCGCATCGACATGTTACGGCGTCGAATGGTATGATCTTAGCCTCGAATCTCGACTATGAGCAGGCAGACAGTCCCCTCGATCTGTTTCTCGTCCCTGGTGGCCCATCCTTGCCCACCTCTGAGGCCCCGTCTGAAATTGTCGATTGCATTCAGCGCCTCGCACTGCTCAGCGTTGTTTACGGCTCTGTGTGTACAGGTGCGTTCTTGCTGGGCGGGGCTGGGCTTCTTGATGGCCGAAAAGTCACGACGCACTGGCAGAATGCCAGGCAACTGGCTACCCGATATCCAGGTGCGGATGTTGACTATGACCGGATTTATCTGCGGGACGGTCCTTTGGTGACGTCGGCAGGGGTGACTGCGGGGATCGATCTGGGGTTGGCCTTGGTTCGCGAGGACCACGGACCGGCCATCTCTCTGGCCGTTGCCAAGCGGCTCGTCGTTGTTGCTCAGAGATTGGGAGGGCAGTCGCAGTTCAGCCCATACATCGAATTCTCCTTGGACGCCGGATCGCCAATTTCCGGGGTGACCACTTATGTGATGGAACACCTCGGTCGGAACCTGTCTGTTGCCGACCTCGCAGCCGCATGTGGGATGAGCGAACGCAACTTTGCCAGGGCGTTCGGCGCAAGCACCGGCTCTACACCGGCCCAGTTCGTTGAAAGTGCGCGCATCGATGCGGCGCGCGCTATGTTGGAGGGAACCAGCAAGCCTCTGAAGCTGATTGCGCACGAATGCGGATTCGGCAATCCCAAGCGCATGCGGGAGGTGTTTGTGAAACGTCTCGGAATCCTACCGACACAGTATCGGGATCAGTTTCTGATCAACTGACCTTGCCGGTCAGCTTTCCCATTTCGAGTTCAGGATGAGATCGACGAAGTTCTCACGCTTATAGGTCGGGTCCATGTAGGCCAACACGTCGGCTTTGACATTGCCGAATGTGGTCTCCGGCTTTCTGATCGTTCCCAGGCAGAAAGAGGACAGAATACCGTGCTTGAACTTCAGCCCTCGCGGATGGCATGTGCAGACCTCTTGTCGCTGTGAATCGGTGAAACTGTCATAGGCAATTCCGAGCACGTCCATTTCGACGCCGGCGGTCACGAGCGCGACCGTCGGGCGCTTATGCTGTGGAATCCCAGGGGTCGTGTGCAAGGCGATCGAGTCCCAAACGTCGTCGACGTCGCGTTCCGAGATGTCATAGGCCGAAAGAAAGTCGCGCGCGGCATTGGCACCGTCAACTTCGAAACGTTCCGTGTCGCTGGCATACCGATCCATGATGCCCATGTCATGGAACATGGCGCCGATGTAAAGAAGCTCGGCATCGTAGTTGAGCTGCTTGCGTTCTCCTGTCAGGGCGCCAAACAGGAAGACGCGGCTGGAGTGATGGAAGAGAAGATCCGTCTCGGTGTCACGGACCAGCTCTGCTGCCGCTTTCGCCATCGCGCTATCAGGGACCTTGATGCCAGCGACGACCTTCGTTTCGTTAGTCATTGTAAAACCTCATGATTTAAAGGTAAGCGGCACACCGGCGCCGATGCGGTCGATCACTCGCCGCAGGTCTCATCTTCCTCCTGTTTGCAGTATTCGATCAATTCGCTTCAGGGGCCAGATCCTGCCAACAAGGGGCGGAAATCTGCCATTGCGCTTCCCCCATCAAGCCTGGCCGGGGCCGCATCGTCGGTCGTGCCTTCACGCTTCGGTTTGTTCCTGCACGCAAAGACCTGGCGACACCGGAATCCTGGTCCTCTCCCAAGTCCACGCGCGCGGCCATCGAAGCCATGCCCGACGGTTGCATTGCGGTCGTCGACGCGATGGGCATCAAGGATGCCGGCATTTCGGCGACATTCTCTGAGCGCGTATGGCGAAACGGAACGTCGCCGCGCTAGTCACGGATGGCGTGGTGCGCGATCTTGACGGAGTGCTGGGGACAAACCTGCCGGTGTGGTGCTCTGGCGCGGCCGCTCCGTCCGTCGCCGGCTTGACATTCGTCGATTGGGACCAGCCCGTGGGCTGCGGTGGTGTTGCCGTATTCTCCAACGACGTCATCGTCATCGACAACGATGGTGCTGTTGTCATCCCGGAAGCCATGATTGATGATATTCTCGAAGCCGCCACGGAGCAGGAGCGCCTGGAGGGCTGGATCATGCAAGAAGTCAACAATGGCGCAGCGCTGTCCGGCCTGTACCCTGCCAACGCCGAAAACAAGGCGCGCTACGAAGAGTGGAAGAAGAACAACGCCTGATAAACGGTCGTAGAGACGCCTGGGTCGGCGCTCGGCTCTGGCGCTTCTGAAAACATCAGGAAGGTCGCAGAATGGAAATCCTGCTAATCGGTGTAGCCGTCACCGCCCTTCTTTTACTTCGCTGTGTCGACGCAAGTTTGGTGAACTACCGACGCCGAAACTGGCGTCACGTCGAGGGCAGGTTCTAGCCACTCGATATGTTGCATGCGGTGAAAACGTCTATCCGACTGCTGTCGTCTCATATTTGCTCGCGAGTGGCGATTCCATAGAAAAGTTGGTGCGGCTCGCGGGCGTCGATCTCGGAGGTATCGAAGCAGGGAGCTCAAGAAAGAATGGGGGACGGTTCTGACACACACAGATGTGGGATATTTGACAAACTTTGCCAAAATCGAATATGATCCCTTCAAATGGAGGTTTCCGATGGCGACAATGAACGTATCTCTTCCAGACCCGATGAAGGATTGGGTGGAGGCGCAGGCCAGAACTGGGCGATATTCGAACGCTAGCGACTACGTACGCGACCTGATCAGACGCGACCAGACACGAAACGACAAGATTGCCGCCATGCAAAGTTTCGTCGAGGCCGGGCTCCAAAGTGGCGTTGGCATTCGATCAAAGGATGAACTCTTCGCTGAGGCGATGGCTCGTGCCAGCGAGTCATGAGTTTTAAGCTTTCTGTCGAGGCGGAAGAAGACATCATTGCGATCGCCGAGCAGGGTGCCCGTATGTTCGGAGTAGATCAAGCAAAACGCTACCCCGATGAACTTTTCGTATTATTTGATCTGATAGCTGCTAACCCACGCATCGCACGCGAACGAAATGAGATCGAACCGCCCGTCAGAATTCATCCCTTCAAAGCACATCTCATCGTCTATCGGGTTGAAGAAGATGAGAAAATTTTCGTAGTGCGAATTCGCCACGGGCATGAAGATTGGGCAAGTATTTCAATGTAGCGCCACGGATGGAGCTGTGGGGTTTTGTGTGCCTTAGGTTCGAATTGGTTCAAGGCGACTGAACTTCAACAGCAGGTGATGCAGCCGAATAGACCGCCGTGTTTTTCCGCGGCAGGCTGCGCCCTGATCAGGGGGCGAGGTCTGTCACGCGGATTCTGACTGGAATCCCCTTGTAAGCCGGTGTCCCTGATTTCCTGTCGTAGTCGGCCAACGCAATGACCTTATTCATTTCCGGGTAATATCCGGCAACTGAACCCGGCGGGATGTCATAAGCAACCGCAGTAAACCCGGCTACGGTTCTGCCACCAGTTTCCGAAATCGCTTCGATGTCGATAAGGTCGCCGTCGGCAAGACCGCGCATTTCAAGGTCCTTGCGGTTCATAAAGATCACATCGCGACGACCGAAGACGCCGCGGTACCGGTCGTCGAGGCCGTAGATGGTGGTGTTGTACTGGTCGTGGCTGCGCAATGTGGTCAGCACGAGAGCATCGGGATCGCGCAAGCGCGCATCCTCATCGAGCCCCGGCGCGACGAGAAATTCGGCCTTGCCGGATGGTGTATTCCACACCCGTTCCGATGCGGCCACAGTTAGGCGAAAGCCACCGGGCGTTTTCACGCGGGTGTTGAAATCATGGAAATCTGGAAAGACGATCTCGATCTTGTCGCGGATCAGGCCGTAGTCGCCGGCCATGTCGTCCCAATGGATGCCGTACCGGTCACCAAGCGTTGCTTTGGCCATGCCGGCAACGATCCAGGGTTCCGAGCGCAGATGGTCGCTTGGCGGCTTTAGGAACCCCCGCGACGCATGCACCATCGACATGGAATCCTCGACAGTGACGGACTGACGCCCCGACGCCTGAATGTCCAGATCCGTGCGGCCCAGCACCGGCAGAATGATCGACGTCTTTGCCAGGAGGAGATGTGAGCGATTGAGCTTCGTCGTAAGATGCACGGCCAGGTCGAGCTTGCGCATCCCGGCGAACGTCGCTTCAGGATCCGACATGGCGACGGCGAGATTACCGCCAAGGCAGACGAGGGCCTTTGACCTGCCGTCGATAATGGCTTCGATCGCCTCCACGGCATTGTGGCCCTTTTCCGAAGGTGGTCGAAAGCCAAAGGCTTTTTTCATGCCGTCGAGGAGGGCGGCATTTGGAATTTCCGTAATGCCAACCGTCCGGTCGCCCTGGACATTGGAGTGGCCGCGCAACGGGCATATACCTGCGCCCGCCCGGCCTATATTGCCGCGCAGCATCAGGAAATTGGCGAGTTGCTGTACGTTCGCAGTGCCATGGGCATGCTGGGTAATGCCCATGCCATAGCAGAGGATAACGTTCTTCGCCTTGAGATAAACATCGACGGCGCTGTCCAGCGCTTCAAACGACAGACCGGACTTTTCGATGATCTCAGGCCATTCGGTCTGCTCGACATCGGCTTTCAGCGCATCGAGGCCGGTCGTATGGGTGGCGATGAACTCGCGATCGAGCACGCCGGCTCTGCCGTCCGCGATCTCAACCGCGTCGCGCTCAAAGATACGCTTCATCAGGCCTTTGAGGGCGGCGAGATCGCCGCCGGCACGAACCTGGTGATAGGCGGACGCGATCGGCGTGGAGGAGAGGGTGGTCATCTCGATTGGGTTCTGCGGCGCTGCGAACCGCTCCAGTGCCCGCTCCTTGAGTGGATTGAAGACGACAATCGGCACGCCCCGGCGCGAAGCCTCGTGCAGCGTGGTCATCATGCGCGGATGGTTGGTGCCGGGATTGTGACCGAACGAGAAGATCGCGTCAGCATGATCGAAATCCTCCAGCGTCACCGTGCCTTTGCCAACGCCGATCGACAGCGGCAGGCCGACGCTGGTGGCCTCATGACACATGTTGGAACAGTCGGGGAAATTGTTGGTGCCGTAGGCGCGAACAAACAGCTGGAACAGGAATGCCGCCTCATTCGACGCGCGGCCGGAGGTATAGAACTCGGCCATGTCAGGGTCGGGCAAACTGTTCAGCCCGGCAGCGATGCGATTGAATGCGTCCTCCCATTCGATCGCGACATAGCGGTCACTGCCATGGTCGTAGATCAGCGGATGTGTCAGGCGGCCCTGGTCTTCAAGCTTGTGGTCGCTCCAGTCCCAGAGATCAGACACCGAATGCGAAGCAAAGAAATCGGGGCCGACGCGCTTGGCTGTCGATTCCCAGGTGATCGCCTTCGCGCCGTTCTCGCAGAATTCGAAAGAACTTGTGTGCTTTGGATCGGGCCAGGCGCAGCCGGGACAGTCGAAACCCTCGGGCTGGTTGGCCTTCAACAGTGTCGCCGCGCCCTCGGCGATGATCTGTTGACGGGCCAG
The DNA here is from genome assembly GCF_056400165.1 of Rhizobium sp. 01L410. NCBI lineage: Bacteria > Pseudomonadati > Pseudomonadota > Alphaproteobacteria > Hyphomicrobiales > Rhizobiaceae > Rhizobium > Rhizobium sp. 01L410. The sequence continues at coordinate 322,703 of NZ_JBFTST010000005.1, read as the reverse complement.
CGTTTTGGCAACGGCCTTCAGCGCGCCCCAGCCACCAGCTGGCGCTGTGTAACTCTCAATCCCATCCGGCCGCTTCTCGCTCATCGCAATTTCCCTTCATGGTATTCGATAGGTCTAGCATCGAACGCATCGATGCGAACCTAGACCGTTGTATAGGTCCGAGTAGACGTCCATTGGGTGTGCGTGCAACGCCGTTGGACATAGCTTGCTCACATCAATTGACGATGGAGCAGGATGATGGAAAAGACAGAACAGATGCAGGGCAGTGTGGCAAGCGCCACGCACAATGATACGATCGGACAAGTAGCGCTGCTGGCCATGGCCGTCGCGGGCGGCATTGCAGTCGCGAACATCTATTACAATCAGCCGATGCTCGGCCTTATGGAGGCGGAATTCAGTCAGCAACCGATCACTGGCATGGTTCCGACGGCGACGCAACTCGGCTATGCCTTGGGATTGTTCCTGCTGCTGCCGCTTGGTGACCTCGTCAATCGCCGTCGCATGATCATCGGTCAGTTCGTGGTTCTGGCGGCGGCGCTGGCGCTCGCGGCACTTGCGCCGACTGCCTGGATGCTGGTCGTAGCCTCGGTTATCGTCGGCGTGTGTTCCACTGTCGCCCAGCAGATTGTACCCTTCGCCGCGTCTCTGGCCGCGCCGGAAAAGCGCGGCGCCACGATCGGAACGGTCATGGCAGGCGTGCTGTCGGGTATATTATTCAGCCGCACCCTGTCGGGCTTCGTCGGCGAACATGCCGGTTGGCGGGAGATGTTCTGGATCGCGGTGCCGTTCGCGCTTGTCGCCGCAGGCCTGATGTTGGCGGTCTTGCCGCACCACCGGCCGACATCGACCCTACGCTATCATCAGGCGATCCGGTCGCTCGGCCAGCTGTGGCAGCGCCATCCGGCATTGCGAGCTGCAACGATCATTCAGGCATTCCTGTTTGCGTCGTTCACCGCCTTCTGGACCGTCCTGGCGCTCTATCTCGCGGGACCGAAGTACCAGCTCGGTGCGGACGTTGCGGGTCTGTTCGGTATCGTCGGTGCGGTCGGCATATTCGCAGCGCCGCTCGCAGGCCGGGTTGCCGATAAGCGGGGACCTCACTTCGTTGTCTGGCTGGGCGCCGCACTGACGATCGTCGCCTGGCTGATCTTCGGCGTCTGGGCATCGATCGCTTCCTTGGTTGCAGGCGTTATCGTGCTCGACTTCGGCATACAAAGTGCGTTGATTTCCAACCAGCACATCATCTATGCGCTCGATGCCGATGCGCGCAGCCGGCTCAATACGGTGTTCATGACCGGTATGTTTCTCGGTGGGGCGGCAGGCTCCGCCCTGGCGACATTGGCTTGGGGCGAGGGCGGCTGGCTCTCCGTCAGCTTGCTTGGCGCGGCACTCGGCATCGCAGCCTTCTCCGTTAAAATCTTTCATCATCGCCGGCATTCGCCAACGGTTATGGGACACTGAGGTGGGGACCATGAAACAGCTTCGTATCAGAATCGTCGGCGGCTCGCTCGCCGGTCTCTTTTCCGGCATCATGTTACAGCAGGCCGGCCACGATGTTCGCATCTACGAGCGATCGAAGAACGGTCTTGCCGGCCGGGGAGCGGGCCTGGTCGGCCAGTCCGACCTTCTACATATCCTCCGGCTGATCGGCTGCGAGCACGTCGCGCGTGTCGGTGTGCTCGCTAAGGAACGCATCTATCTCAATAAGGATGGCAGCGTCGCCCAGACCGTCAACATGCCCCAGATGCAAATCTCATGGGACGTCCTTTTCGAAACGGTGGCCTCGCGTATCGCGTCGGGGAGTTACCTGTTGGGGAGGGATGTCATCGACGTGTTGGATGGTGACAGTGGCGCCGAATTGGTCTTCGGCGATGGGTCGCGGGAGACAGCCGATCTTGTTATCGGCGCCGATGGTCTCGGCTCGGTGGTGCGGAAGGGCGCCAACCCGGAGGACTTCCAGAACGGATATTCCGGCTATGTCGCATGGCGCGGGCTGATCCCGGAAGCCAGTCTGCCCTCTAGCGCCGCTCTGCTTCTCGATCGGTTTTCATTTTATGTTCGGCCGGGGGTTCATATTCTCGGCTATCTGGTGCCGGGCTCGAAGGGCGAGATGAATATCGAGAGCAGGCGCTACAACTGGGTCTGGTATCGCAAGGTGCAGCCAAGCGAACTTGCCGGCACGTTCACCGATCTCTTTAAGCGGATGCATACGTTTTCGCTGCCGCGTGGCGGTCTGTCGGGCGACCGTCTGGAAGCCTTACGTGCCGATGCGAGACAAATACTCCCGACCCAATTTGCGCTGGCGGTTGAAGCGGAGCCGAGCCCGTCGATCCAAGGTATTTTCGACTACGAGGCACCCCGTATGATCGGTCGTTCAATCGTCTTGATCGGTGACGCCGCCTTCGTCGCGCGGCCGCACACCGCAATGGGCGTGTCGAAAGCAGCCGGCGATGTCATGGCGTTGAGTAACTGCCTGGCGTCCGCGGTTGACCTTGCTGCCGCCCTGCAGCGGTTCGAGGTTGATCGCAGCGTCGTCGGGCGGGAAATCGTTGCTTACGGTCGGCAGCTTGGTGCATCGGCAATTTGAGCGCCGACCGATTGTCTATCACGTTAGAGAATGACATTTAAACCCGTTGGCATCCGCCAGCGGGTCGTTTGATTTCAAGAAATCCGAATGCTTCAGTGCGGGGTCTTCATCAGGCTGAGCGCAGCGTGGATCTGGGAGACGACGGCTGCACCTTCCCCGACTGCGGCCGCCACCCGTTTTGTCGATCCGGCCCTCACATCGCCGATGGCGAAAACATTCGGCAGGCTGGTCTCCAACGGTAGGGGCTGGCGGGAAAAGCTGCAAAGCGCATCGAACGATTGGCCTGTAACGATAAAGCCTTTCTCATCGGTATGGACGCGGTTACTGATCCAACCTGCATTGGGATCGGCTCCGATGAACAGAAAAAGGTGATGGAGGCACAGCTGTCGTTCGCTGTTATCCAGCCGATTGCGCAGGGTAGCGGATTTCAGGCCGCCTGCGGGAGCGCCTTCGATCGCATCCACTTCGCAGTGCATGTGCAGTTCGACATTGTGGAAAGCCTTGATGCGATCGATCAGATATTGCGACATCGTCTCTTCGAGCGCGCGCCGGATGACGAGATGCAGTTTCCTGACCTGAGGTGCGAGAAAAGCGATGGCCTGGCCAGCCGAATTGCCGCCGCCGACCAGGGCGATTTCTTCGCCGGCGCAGAGTTTCGCCTCGATTGACGATGCCCAATAAGAGATACCATTGCCCTCGAAGCTCTCTATGTTGGCAATATTCGGACGCCGGTAATGCGCACCGGACGCAATGACGATTGATCGCGACGTCACGGCTTTTCCACCTGCGAGCTCCAGCGTCAGCACTCCGGTATCGCCCTCGGGCGCAATCAGGCTGTTCACCGCGACTGGCAAGACCATTTCCGCGCCGAATTTAAGTGCCTGGTTATAGGCGCGCCCGGCCAGTGCCTGGCCGGATATGCCGGTCGGGAAGCCGAGATAGTTTTCGATGCGTGAGGAAGCGCCTGCTTGTCCTCCCACCGAACGCTCGTCGATGACGATGACTTCGAGCCCTTCGGAGGCGGCATAAACGGCGGTGGCCAGGCCGGCGGGCCCGGCGCCGACAACGGCAACGTCATAAAGCTTGCCGGGCGTGAGTTCAGGCGTCATGCCCAGGCACGCTGCGGCTTCCGCATCGGTCGGGTTTTTCAGCACGGTGCCATTGGGGCAGACCATAAGAGGCAGCTCTGAGGCGAGGATGCCCAAGCGTTCGATCAACGAGCGGCCTTCACCCTCGGACAAAGAATCGAGCACGAGATAGGGAAAGGCGCTACGGGCAAGAAACCCTTGCAGGCGGGATAACGCGACATTGCCGGGAGCACCAATCAGAACCGAGCCTGTCCCGGCATCGATCAAACCGACACGACGCAGGATAAAGGCGCGCATGATAATCTCGCCGACATCCGCCGAGCCAATCACCAGGGCGCGAAGATGTGGTGCATCGAACGCAACCGCGGTGCAGCCGTCCGAACCGGCCCGTGCACCGGCCAATGTCGGGCGGCCCGAAAGTTGATTGACCTCGCCGGACAGCTGGCCAACGCCATGTGTGGTGATAGGCGCCTCATGCGACAGGCCATCATGGTGAAAGACATCCATTGATCCTTCAAGCACCAGCCAGGCAGGGGCTGCGTGATCTCCCACCCTATAGACAAAATCCCCGGCTTTGAAATGTTGTGGGTCGCCACTGGCAAAACGTTTTGCCGTGGCGATCTGATGGGGTTCAAGCACCGGAAACATCTGGTGCTGTCGGGTGCTGAGATCCGCCATGAATTCTCCCGTGGATACAATGTCATCTGGCGAATGCCGATGGGCGCTTCCATTCAGTAATATCGCGGTATCGGACCACGTTGCGGCGTCTGATCCGGCAGATCGACCATGATCTCGTCCACATAGCACCAACCCCAGCCCTCGGGCGGGTCGTAGCCCTCGATGACCGGATGCCCTGTCGCATGAAAATGCGCGGTCGAGTGACGGCCAGGCGACTGGTCGCAGCAGCCGACATGGCCGCATTCGCGGCAGAGTCTCAGGTGAAACCACGCCTGTCCTGTTTCCAGGCATTCCTCGCAGCCGAGGGTTTTGGGCCGAACCGTCCGGATCGTCGATGTGTGATAGCAGCCGTGCGACATGGATTTACTCCTCGTTGGCATGTGGATCAGTGCTTCAGCGCTTGTTCGAGACACTGGACCAATTGGCTAAAATTTACGGGCTTGCCGAGAAAGGCAAAAGCGCCGCCACTCATCGCCGCCGCCCTTGTTTTATTGTCGCTATAGGACGTCATGAAGATCATTGGCGGCTTGCGCGCATCCTGTTCATTCAACGCAGCCTGCAGCTCGATGCCATTGAGACCGGGCATTTTGACATCCACGAGCATGCAATCGATCGACGCGCGATCCTGCGCAGCGAGATACTCTTCCGCGGATGTGAACAGCCGGCTTTGATAGCCGCAGGACAAAATGAGATCGTCAAGCGCTTCGCGGATCGACCGATCATCGTCGACGATGGCTATGACTGGTGTTTTGTGCAATTTCTCTGGCCTTGCCGTGTTGGATCAACAACCCGGTATATGCCCCTTCGAGACCGGTCCTTGTACCATACAAGAGTCTAGGTTCTCCCATCTATAGCCCAAGCAGCTCGGCTTTGCGGACCAGATCGGCTACCGAGCGCGCGTCCATCTTGCGCATGACATTGCCGCGATGCAGTTTGACCGTGATCTCACTGATGCCGAGGTTGAAGGCAATCTGCTTGTTCATCAGGCCCTGCACGACGGCTGCCATGACCTCATGTTCGCGGCGTGTCAGCGTCTTTGCCAAGTCAGCAACGGCGCCATTGGCCGCCGATTGCTGACGGACTTCACGGTCCTTTTGGAAAGCAACGGAGACTGCATCGAGGATATCCTGGTCCCGAAACGGTTTGGCCAGAAAATCGACAGCCCCTGCCTTCATCGCGCGCACGGTCATCGGTATATCGCCGTGGCCGGTCATAAAGATGATCGGCATCTGGTTGCCAAGTTTTTCCAGATGAAGCTGGAAGTCGAGACCATTGGCGCCGGGCAGCCTCACGTCGAGCAGAATGCAGCCCGGTCGCTTGAGATCGGCCTTGTCCAGCAGGTCCTGGGCGCCCTCGAAGGCGTGCGCCTCGGTTCGGATCGACAGGAACAGATCGACCAGTGCGTCGCGGATCGAGGGATCATCGTCAACGACATAGACCACCGGAGTGTCATTGCCCTGAGCTTTTGCGGACTTTCTGGCATCATTCATGGACAGCCTCGATCGGTACAGTCATTTGGAACAGTGCGCCGCCTTCGGCGTGGTTGTCGGCGGTCAGTGTACCGCCCCGCGCTTCCAGCATGCTGCGGCAGATTGCAAGACCCATGCCGAGACCGGTTGCTTTGGTGGTGCAAAACGGCTTGAACAGATTTTTGAGCACCTCGGGGCTGAGGCCGGGGCCGCTGTCATGAACCTTGATACTGACGCTCTGGCACTCCGCCGGTTCGATCGTCACCGATATCCGTCGATGTTGCTCTGGCGTTGCTGCCATGGCCTGGACAGCATTGGTGAACAGGTTGATCATCACCTGCTGCAATTCGATGCGGACGGCGCTGACCGCCGTTATCCCAGGCGTTTCACTGGTGTCAAATGCGATCCGGTTTTTGGCGAGCTCGCTCTCCATCAACATTTGCGTCTCGCTGACGAGATCGGCAAGTGACACCGACTCAAGGACCGGCGTGCGCTCGCTAAGCATCGATCGGGTGCTTTGGATGATGTCGCTGGCACGCTGGCTGTCTCTGACGATCCGCTCAGCCGAGCGGGACACAGCGGCCAGATCCGGCGGATCGCGATCAAGCCAGCGCTGCAAGGTCTGCGCATTGACAACAAGCGCGCCGAGCGGCTGGTTGAGTTCATGTGCAAGCGATGCCGAAAGCGCACCGACCGTTGCGGCTCGCGATGCGAGCGCGAGTTCCGCCTGGGCTTCGAACAGTGCCTTTTGCGCCATCTCGCGCTCGGTAATATCGAACATGCCAACGATGACCCGGTCGAAGTTGGCGACATCTTCCGGAAACCCAACCGTCAGCAAGACCAGCCTGGTCGTGCCGTCGCTGGTGATGATAGAGCCTTTTCCTTCGAAGGAGCTTTCTCGATTGAATATTGCCACCATCAGTTCGAGAAACGTTGCGTCGTCCTGCGCAATATAGCGGCGCATCGAGCTGACATTCCGCGCATCGACGTGGCCGAGGAGCTCGAGTGCAGCGGCATTAGCGGCGACCGTTGGGATGCAAGCGATGCAATCTGCGATGAAGTCGGGATTGTTCCGGGCGTAAGCCTGCAGGTCGGAAACGCCATTTTCACGGAGCTTCACTAACAGTGCGCGGACCTGAGAGTAGTCGCGCTCCCACAGGGCGACGCGGCTCTGTTCGAAGATCGTTCGGTAGCGCTCCTCACTGCTCTGTAAGTCGGTGTTGAATTTTATCAAAGCCAGACGCGCACGCTGGTTTCGAATGATCAGGAGGCAGGTGATAACCATGGCTGCAATAGCAACAGTCAGGCGAAGTGCTGCGGCAAGGTCGCTTTGCAGCCCATGACCGGCGACATAGGAGAGTGCCGAAAGGCTGATGCAGACGCCCGCCAGCAGCAGCGTCCCTCTTTCCGTCAACGTTTCCGCCGACAGAAGCAACGTGATAACGTAGAGTGTGGCAAGCGCGCTTTGGATGTCCGTGAACGTGTCGAGATAGAAAAGCGTGGCGGCAAGCAGAAAAGCGAAAGAGACAACCCCTATCTCATAGGGTGATAACCGTTGTTTCGGGTTCACAAGACCAAATAAGCGCAATGCCAATTTTCCAGATGGATGCCAATTACGCCATCAAGCCATCCCGGCCAGAAAAACGCAAACCCAAAATCGGCTATTCCGCTGCACACTCAATCTCAAAGGTGCCTTAAAGAAAAGGCCATCCCAGAGCGGCTGGAATGGCCTTGTTGGATTGCGAATCCGAAGGTTCGGGAGAGGGGGCACCAACCTTCCAGGGCATGAAGCCCAGCACGTCTTCTCGGGAGGATCGAAGACCCCGGAAACCTAACTTCAGTAAGAGAGATGCGAAACTATACCAAGGTGTGGGTTCGACTAGCCAAGCATTGGATACCGTGGGGTGGCTGCCTCGTCTAAAAAAATTCCATCAACTCGCACAACCCAAATGGAGATCATCATGGACCGCACGCTCGCTGAAAAACACCGCAAGTCGCCGCTCACAACCCCGACAATGCTTGGCACGAACGCGACCAACGATATCGCTGGCGCGCTGACAACGCTTCTGGCCGATGTCTTCGCGCTCTATCTCAAGACCAAGAATTTCCACTGGCACATGAGCGGGCCGCATTTTCGCGATTATCACCTGATGCTCGATGAGCAGGGCGAACAGATTTTTGCGATGACGGACGATGTCGCCGAGCGGGCTCGCAAGATTGGCGGCACGACCATTCGTTCGATCGGCCATATTTCCAAGGTTCAGCGCCTGCTCGACAACGATGCTGATTTCGTGACCCCCGCCGACATGCTGGCCGAACTCCGCGAGGACAACCTCACGCTGGTGTCGTTGATGAAGGAGACCCACAATCTCTGCGACGAGCACGGCGATATCGCGACTGCAAGCCTGATCGAAAACTGGGTCGATGAGGCCGAGCGCCGCGCCTGGTTCCTGTTCGAAAGCACCCGCGGCGCCCAGTAAACATATCGGCCCGTCAACGGCGATGCCGGCCGATACGGACTTGGTCGGCTCGAAATCTTGGAGACATCTCGTGACCAACGAATTTTCCCTTTCCCGTCGGCAGGTTCTGCTAACTGGCACCACCATTTCTTTGGCTTTGGCTATTCCGGCCTCGGCATCTGAAAAGAAAATTTCTCCTCATCAGCAAGGAATTGAATCAATGACCCACAGTTTCGTGACCACAAAGGACGGCATTGAAATCTTCTACAAGGACTGGGGTCCGCAGGAGGCTCAACCGATCGTGTTTCACCATGGCTGGCCTTTGTCGTCCGACGATTGGGATGCCCAGATGCTGTTCTTTGTCAGCAAGGGCTACCGCGTCGTCGCACATGATCGCCGCGGCCACGGCCGTTCGTCACAGGTGAGCGACGGTCACGACATGGATCATTACGCCGCCGACGCTTCAGCTGTCGCCGAGCACCTCAACCTGCGCAACGCCGTCCATATCGGCCATTCGACAGGTGGTGGCGAAGTCGCTCGTTACGTCGCTAAATATGGGCAGCCGCAGGGCCGTGTCGCCAAGGCTATTCTTGTCAGCGCCGTTCCGCCGCTGATGGTCAAGACCGCAGGTAATCCGGATGGCACACCGATCGAAGTGTTCGACGGTTTCCGCAACGCTCTCGCGGCCAATCGCGCGCAGTTCTTCCTCGATGTTGCTTCCGGCCCATTTTACGGCTTTAATCGGGAAGGCTCGAAAGTGTCGCAAGGCGTGATCGACAATTGGTGGCGCCAAGGCATGATGGGCAGCGCCAAGGCGCATTACGACGGCATCAAGGCCTTCTCTGAAACCGACCAGACAGAAGACCTCAAGGCAATCACCGTGCCGATGCTGGTCATACAAGGCGATGACGACCAGATCGTTCCCTACAAGGACGCCGTGGAACTCCAAGCAAAACTGCTGAAGAACAGCACCCGGAAAATCTATAAAGGTTTCCCGCACGGGATGCTGACAACCCATGCCGACGTAATCAATCCGGACCTGTTGGCGTTCATTAAGGCGTAGTAGCCTTCAGCTCTGATACGAGTATGGCGGCTGATATTCAGGCCGCCATACTCACTGATCTCTACGGGCCTTGGCTGGGCAAAAACTCCGTTTCCGTAAAGTACTGGTTCAAATCCGTTCAACGCGAAGTATGCCGAATTATTGCTTTTACCAGGAGAGAGTAAAAGCGTTGTGTCCGGCGGACAATGTGCTGGAAATCTTAAATCAAGCCTTACGCGGGCAGTCTCGTTGCCAATTCTCAACGACGTCGGCTACGCTTCTCTGCCTCATCATCGAAGCCAGGTGGTTTTGTTTTTACCCAATTGACGAACTTCTGAATCTCTGGATCCTCGAGAATAGCTGAGACAGTAGAGAACTTCTTCGCCAACTGGGCGTCCGTGAAGGCTGCATGTATGTGGCTGTGGCATATCCCGTGCAATGGCACCTTGATCTTGCCACCCTTACTCCTGGGAACAAGATGGTGGTCCTCGATCTGGTCGTCAGGTATTATCCGCTCGCAGAGCGGGCAGATGACCGGCTCTGACTCGACATCTTGCGAAGCGAAATCGTCTCTGTACTTGCGTGCCATCGATTTGGTGTCTCTCTGTCGGCCGTCACACTGCGTCCGCGCGGCTTTGTTAGACCATCCCCGACATGCCGACAACACTAAGCCGGTTTCAGCAAGGCAATTGCGTTTGCATCGGAGTAACCGAGGGGAGTAAAGACGACCAGTTGGTCGGTCCTAGAGACAAGCGAGAGAATTGTACAATATTGTCCATAAGTTGCGGTCTGCGCTTTGGCAGGTCGTCGGTTCATATCAGTTTAAGCGCCTCGGCGAGATCGCCGGGGCGCCTCGATGTAATCGATAGCGCTGCTCGATCCGCCGCAGGATGTCGAAGCTCGCAACCGACTGCCCGACAGAGCTGCCAATAGCTGTCGCCAAATCGGCCCATAAGGTATATCAGCGCACCCGGGAAATTCGCAGGGTCGTCGGTCGCGTCAAACAGCGGATCCGGAAAAGGGCTGATCGGTTTTGGCGCCGGGCCGCGGGACGTCGCTGTGTGTCGTGCGAAAACTCCGTCTGCGGCAGCGCGTTGGGCTTTTCTGGTCGAGGCGGCGGCCGCGGTCTTTCTGGCCGGTGCGACCTTGCTTGCGCGCGTAGACAGCTTCGCCGGAGGATCGTCTTCTGCGACGGGCGGTGCCTTCAGCCATCTGATGATCGCATCCAGTGCCGGCCGTAACTGCTTCTTCAGTTCAGCCATTTCGTCTTCGATCCCACAGGCTTGTCCGATCGCGGTCCGGTCGAAATGGCGGTTTAGGATCGGCGACCGTTTGCGATGGATGATCAGGCTTGTGGGGTAGGGGCGGATGAACTCTTGAAGCAAATGGACCAGACATCTTGTCGAACGGCATTGCGCTCTCCGGAACTGCACATTGGATGTTTGATCGAGGCCTTATCGGCTTGTCAGACGATCTTGAGATTCTGGTCTCACGCCATACAAACGATCGCGACAGTATCCAGGGTCTCATCAACAAGACTGGAAAGGCGATCTCGCCGGCAGGGATTCACGAGCGCCCGCATCCTCAATTTCTACAATAGCATCGTGAGAATACATTCAAATATTAGCATGCCGCGGGTTCATATCCCTCCAAGGCGAAGACGCCGAAAAGGTATTTTCTTGAGCCATATGTGGCTCGCGCGTAACGACCGTTTTGCGCCTCTTTTTCGGACGTAACGGCCGTCCCCTAAATGCCAGAAAGCGGACATGCCTCCATCGCAGTGCCATGTCGCCTGTGCGCAAATAGCCGTCATGACAGTCTTGGTAACTTGGCGCCCACTACTTCGTGAAACGCGCGCTTTCTTGTGGCGTGGCGATTCCACAGGTGAGTGTCAGCTCCAACGTTAACCCGCAAGCCTCGACCATTCGTCTCGAAGGCACGTTGCTCGCCGAGACCAATTCGTAAATATGGCTTGCCCCTAGCTCCTTAAGCACTCGCTCAATCATTAGGGCGTTGACTAACTTGCCGAGGCCTCTCCCACGATGAGTTTCGGCTACTGCAACCAAACCGCCCCATGCATATCCTCTGTAGGGACTGAAAGCGTTGTGGGGAATGTAACCGTGTGCGGTAGCCACAACTCCGGCCTCGTCGCCGATCATGATCGTCACCGAACGGCCGATCTTTCCCGTTAACATCGATCCGGAAAAGGGGACAAGTCCGGCGCTCGCCATCATGGCCTGCGTGTCCTTGATTTGCTGGTTCTCCGGATCGTCCGTGATCGTCCACAGGGAAAGACCGCTCGGTAGCGGCTCGCTCGCGATCTTGCAGGACGCGAGCAACGCCGCATCGCGTTCGGCAAGAAATACCTCCCAGGTGTCGAACCTGCAGCCGCGTGCAAAGAGTTCGGAACTGATCTCAGGCACATCGGCGGTGTCCACTAGTCTGAAGCCACAAACTCCGTCTCGCTCGACGATTTCGCCAATTCTATCCCATCCAAATTGCTTGGGATCGTCACACCCCATGGTACGTCCTGCCTGGCACGCTCCAGGAGTGTGGGCGATGAACTCCGCACTTTCCTCGGCCTGAGCTTGCAGCCGCTGTTGAATGTCGGTTCCGAAATATCCCGCCATGTGCGCCTCCATGTTGCTCCGACGCTAGCATCGTTTGAACGACCGGCCAAAGTCGGGGATCGTTGTCGGTAGTGGCGGCCGTGGCTCAAAAGCGTCGACATGTTCTTGCTCAAGGCGCTGAGAGCAAGTGATTGAAAGCACTACCTAGACCCCTGCCGAGTAGATGATACTATTACGATGCGACATATTGGCTGAGCGATCAATGGGCAGCACGGCATGCGATCTGATCATCATCGGCGGCGGACTGGCAGGGGCATCGCTGGGTCGAGGGATGGCGCGCTTCCCCGTTGCCTCGGTTCCCTTGAAGTCCCCGTTCGCATCTCTACTGCAATGCGATGGTCGCTCCACGGCGCGCACGTGCTCATGCAAGTTCGGACGGCCGCGCTGAACGGCGAACTTCGCGATCGCTTGAGGGCACCGGTTTTGACAGCCAGAACCGAACGTGCCTTCGATCTTCAAACCCAAGCCACCCCTCTTGCGCGCCGCCTGACCCCGGAGAAGTTACCGGTCTCAAGCAAAGTGTGACTGCATCGAAGAAAAGCCTGTCATCCACGACTAGGGCTATCGTCGGGACCTCGCTCACCGGAGCAAAGGGCGCCACGCTGAAAGATCAGAAAGCGATCGACGATACCGCGGCCGGAATCTGTGCGGTGGGTGTGTGGACCCCTTCCGAATGTAGAGCGCATGGGAGTTCCCGATAGTCGGCGAAGCAGGCGTTAAAGCCTCCCACCCTCATCTGAAAACAATGAAGCAAACAAATGGGCTTTTTCCTCCTGTTGAACCGGTCTATCATCGCCATCTGCCTTGCGCGGGGAGCGACGTGGAAGATTCTGTAAAAGTGGTGAAGTTGGGCGACGGTTGGGCGGTCTACGTGCTTGACGGTGGGGTCGTGACCAGCCAAAGCTTCAAATTCGAGGCCTATGCGACTGCTTGGGCTGATGGTCAACGTTCACGGCTCAAACTGCCCCCGTTTGACCGACGCCCTTGAATGTGATTTTCCACCGTCGCATTATACAGGTCTTACCTATGGGTAGGGACGGCGCACGGTTATAAATTCCGCGCAAAGAAAAAGGCCGGACGTGCCGGCCTCGTTCTCGATAAAGCGAGATTTTACTGGTTGTTCTCGCCGCAAGCCACGCCCTGCGGAGTAGCGTCGCTCTTGCCCGCCTGGGTCTGGAGAGCGCCCTTGGTGTTGGAGCCGTCCTTGCAGTCGGTTGAGTTGGTCTTGGTCGTGCTATTGGTCATCGTACCATCGGTGGACATCGGCTTCATCGTCTTGGTGCCAGTGCTGTCCATGTCGCCATTGGCGCCGCCGCCGGCATCTTCATTGGCGTTCTTGTCGGTCGCCATATTGTTCGGAACCGGGTTGGACTGAGCATAAGACATCGAAGTTGCCATGCCGAGAGCGAGAAGCGATGCGGCTACGAGTTTCATTTTCATTTAATGTTTCCTCCTTCAGGAATTGTCACCGGATGGCAACACGGGGAGAGAACAAGTGCTGAACCTTGATGTTCCGGCCGACTGGATCACTAAAGGTTGACGGAACTCTCGACTCATCTCGATGTTGTTGAGTGGCGTAAGCCTTCCCTCCTTCGGCTTTAACGCCATGCGGAACGCGCTTGGCAGGAGCGCGTTCCGTCAAGCTTTGGATAAAAGCTCGGCCAAGACCATTTGCATCTGGAGTTTTATCCGCTACCCTTCATCTAGACAGTTGGTGACATCTGTTTAGAGGTCATTGTCCGCTCTCCAAAGCCGCGTTGATGACCTCGCCAAGTTTACAAATACGATGAGTGTCACTGCCATCGTATCGAGCCGCCTCACGTTCCTAAGGCTTTCCTGAGCCTCATTCGCGTGAGGCGGCTTTTTCCCTTCCATCAACGAATAACCCTCACGGCTGTCAACCGTAAGGGTTCTCTTGCTGCGATTGAGGCACAGCGTGGCATCACAAGTGGGCACGTCGGAACCGCGTCCACTAACGGAAAAGGCCCGGTAACGCTGCTACCGGGCCTTCGCGCCGAAAGTGGCGGCGTTGCGGGTGTATCAATTCCCGCTCTGCTCTCTCGTCCCTTTTGGTTTGGCTTCCAGAAGGGCCATGCGTATCAAATATTCGATCAGTGGGTTCCCGTCAGAACGGGCAAGCTTGGCGCAAACGGTAAGATGATCAACAAGAAGTGGCTTGGTCATTTGCTCCTCCGGCGCGTCCTCCAACGCGAATGAGTGTCGTCTAATATATCTTGATCGAAGCTTAACGAGCGGGAGCCAATTTTTGCCCCGGATGGTCTCCTTCTGCGCCCCCCGCAACGTTATCGTTTCTCTGTTTTGTCGCCATCTGGAAGGGCTGGGACTATCACGGTTGCCCACGCCGAACGGTATCCTCTCAGCCAAGCGGAGTGCAGATCTAGGCGGTCGGCGTATGGGTTTGAAGACGCAAGACCCCCAGACCTTGCAAGGTCACGCCCCTGTTGCTCGGCCTCTTCAACTTCTCTCAGTAAGCACATTTTGGCACCCTCATTACCAACGGTATTTCCAAGTAATTCCGGGTGGTCGAATTTCAATGCCCTACCCCACGGCCGTTCATAAATTGTGGGCAACCGAACACTCCAAGCCGCTCATCGGGGGCGGCTTTTCTTAAGGCATGACAATCGAGCGTAGCGTGGCATCGAAAGGGCAAGGGCAGGGATGGCAGGGAGTCTGGAAATGAGCAACAACGGAGACGGTTCGATCCTATGGCCTCCTGGGCTCGCCTATTGGAGCGCGTCGGGAACTAGGGCAAAAAACTCTCCGATCTTCGCTCAAACATGAACACGGGCTTCCAGCAGCTCAACGCCGCGATCAACACCCTCTCCAACGAGGTCGGCGGCGGCTCGAAGACCCAGTGGTCTATCATCATCGGCTTCAGCTCGGTGACGATCACCATCCTTGCCGGCTTCGGGCTTCTTGCGCTGCAGCCAATTGAGGACAACATTACGCAGATCGGGGAAGACGCGAAGGTTCAAACCGCCAGCACCTCGACGGCTAATGCAACACTGGTCGATAAGATGGTCAGCAAGGACGAGATGCAGTGGCGGACGCAGCGCGGTGTGGAATGCGGTCAAAGACCTTCGAGACGCCCAGGTGCCGCGCGCTGAACTCGATCGCGTCTTCGCGGCATATGATCAGCGGTTCCTCGACCAACAGCGACAGCTCAGCGACATGAAGGAATCGCAGGGCAGCGTGTGCGGCGCCAGGGACGTCATCATGGATCTGAAGACGAACCAGCAGCGGCTTGAACGAGAGCTGTCCGACACGAAGACAAGGGCGGGCGGACAAGCCATAGCTTGTGGGCGATCAATGCGATCTACGAGGTCGAGGCAACATTCCTGCAGCCTTGTCGGCAACGATTTTAAGCGTCTCCCAATCCGGCAGATCCTTCTCGGCAACACGCTCCTGCGTGGCAGTTAAGAGCCATGCGGCGGCTTCGACGCTTTCCGCTTCCTTGCACTCGTTGAAGCGCTCAAGACAGGCAGTGATTCTTGGTCTCGCAGATCCGTCAGCCCAGGGGATCGAGGCGGCCAGAGAACGAGCCTCCGAGTAGGCGTCGGCTATTTGCTGCTTTTCTCGTTCATTGCTTTCAGTGATGACACCCAATGTGAAAATCAGTGTTTTCATCAAGTGGCGGCTTTCATCAGATTGATCAGGCAAGGTGGCCTCCAACGTATCGACGGGGAACCTAGCTCATACCGCGATTAGATTGCAATTTTTGAATGTATGTTTTCCAATATCGACATGAAGAGGCTCGCGGCGCCTCCGAGCGTGGATGGCGCCGCTCGTGAGCATTACCAGCGGCAGATACGCTTCTTGGAGTAGACCCAGCGGTGATGGTGCCGGTACCGAACGGTCTTGACGCGGCATCGCGGGCCATGACGATAGTAGTTTCGGCCGTGGCGCCAATCCCGACGGTCATGATGGCGATCCCATGACCGGCCATGATGACTGTCTCCGACCGTCACTGTTACGCTATCCGCGAGACTGGGAGTGGCCGATGAGAATATAGAAGCCAGGCCGATCATGCCTGCGATGATAATAGCTTTCATTCGAGTTACTCCAAACAGGTGATAACGCGCTCAAAACGCCGGCCACTGAACGCGGTTCCATGCCTAGGACTTTGGTCTGATGCCGTTGCCAAAGAAAAACCCGGCTCAGAGCGGGGCAAGGGGGTGCTGTGGAGTATGATGTCCGGGAAATTGACATCGGTAGCGTAACTCGGAAGGCCGCATACCGGTTCCGCGCTAGTGTCTTCGCGCGGACAGGTCGTAGGCTGCCGAGGGAATTAGGCCTGATGAAATCTCTGGTGTTGCAGCCGCGGTTTCGTCAATGAGAAATGCGGGGTCAAAAAGCCGATAGGATCAAGGGAATTAATCTTCCAGGATTCCCTCCCAAGCCCTCAACGCCAAAAGCGGTGTTCAAGAGCCCGGCGCGAACGAGAAGTCTTGCGCAGCAGGGATGCCAGGGCACGTCTCGTTTGAGAAGGGCTCGCCATACGCAGGCGAGCCCTTCATGCAACAAGGTGGCCGCCAAGACGTATCACCGGCGGGAATTAATCAAAACTGATGATGTTAGTCACGTGACACGAGCGCGGTGGAGCCGGGGGCAAGATGGGGAAGTGAGAGTGCGAGCGATGAACGTGCTGTCGTTTCGCACTTAACTGAGTTCTTCCTCAATTTCTGTGATTCAGCGGCATCATTCTCGCCCTCATCAGTTCCGGACCGGCGCGACCGTACATTGCTCGCCTCAGTACCTTGAGGCGGTTGATCTGACCTCGGCTTGACCGTTGCTCCAGAGAGTTCGATTGCATTTCTTACGGCATCGCGCCGACCCTCCATAGCTTGGCTGCTGGCGCGATCGGCTTGCCCTCAAATCGGCCGCCGTAGCTGCCAAGATGCTCGGCCGAAACGAAGAGGAATGCGCGCGCTATCCGGGACGCCGTCCTGCTAACCGTCGCCGTCGAGGATTCCGGCCCGGCTAGAAAGTTGTTTCTGGCGACACGAATGTTGACGCGCCGATCCGGACCGGTCACCACCTCATTCGTCAAAGATATCGCCGACCTTTCTGGGTTTCGGTGGGACGACGGACTTGCCTCAATTCCCGATATCGTCGATTCTGCCATTCAGTCCGGGCGAGCAATACCCTTCGTGGTGGCGGACCTTATTACGGCGATCTCTGCCGTTCGCCCGGATGCCGAGGTGCTGGCGCTTGGGCTGGCCGAGGCCGTTCTGGCGCACCGGGGCGGCCACACAGCTGTTCGAGCGTCGGAAAGTTTCGAGGCGGTGCGGGAGCTTTCCGGCCGCACCTCCTTCCGGATGGTTGGGTTGTGACAATGGCAGCAGTGAGCACAGCCAAGACCGGTCGGCGCCAGGCTAAAGAACGACAGGACGTGCTCTTCGATCGCGAGCAAAGACCTGCCATCAGATCTGCGCTGGCGGGAATGGATGGTGGGCGTGGAGGCGGTGATCTTTGTTTCCGCCGAACCCGTTAGCCGCGAGACGCTGGCGCAAGCGGGCGGAAAAGACTGCAGCATCGATCTTCTCATCGATGATCTGCGCGAGGAGCTCAGTTCCCGGCCTTATGAGCTGGTGTCGGTCGCGAGTGGCAGCATCGAACCCGCCCGCGGTTCGCCGAGACGATCCGCGCCTGCTCGGCTCCGACAAGGGACGGCGGCACTGTCGGAGTTCGAGGCGATGGTGCTGATGGCGGTGGGATATTTCCAACCGATCACCCGCGGCAAACTATCGAAGATCTTTGGCAAGGCAGTTCAGCAAGGAAGTCAGCCGCGACACGATTGGCTCCTACGTGGCGCCGGGTTTATTTCTTCTGGACCACGCAGTCCGGCTCCAGGAGCGCCATACACTTTTGCAACGACGAAGCATTTTCTATCAGCCTTTGGCTTTGATGCCCTGCGTGATCTTCCTGATATCGAGGCACTCGAAGACGATGGATTGCTGAGCAGAACCATCCCCTATGGCGACGACATTTCCGTCGCGGCCGAGGAATTCTTTGATGGTGAAGAAGATGCGAGCGTCGATTTCTCGGTGCTGCGACCAACTGAAGGAGATTGGAGCCTAGAATTCGGACCATCTGTTTTGTCCTCACGGACGAGACCTCCGTGAGGCATTCTCAAGAAATCAGAGCCAGTCCTACGCCGCCAACCGCAGCCACAACGACAACGAGCCACGGCGGAAGCTTCCACGACATCAGAAGTAGAAAGCAGGAGAGGGCCAGCGTGAAATCACGCATGTTGCCGATGGCGCTTGTGAATACTGGCGAATAGAGGGCAGCGCCGAGGATGCCGACAACCGCAGCGTTTGCTCCCTGCATAAGCGACTGCGCTGTCGCCGACGAGCGAAACCGGTCCCAAAAGGGCAGTACGCCGATGAGAATCAGAAATCCTGGCAGGAAGACGGAGAGCAGTGCGATTACTGCGCCAACTATGCCATTCGGCTGCGGTCCAAGTACAGTGCCGAGGTAGGCCGCAAAGGTGAACAGCGGCCCAGGGACCGCCTGTGCGGCACCATAGCCTGCCAGGAATGCATCGGGGGATACCCACCCAGGTTGCACGACTTCGGCCTCGAGAAGAGGCAAGACTACATGGCCACCGCCGAACACGAGTGAACCGGCGCGGTAGAAGCTATCAGCGACAGCGAATGCCTGGCCGTATTTCGCGAGCAGAGGCAGAATCACAAGCAGTCCGAAAAAAGCGACGAGTGCCGCAGCCGCACCCTGTCGGGACACCGGCATTGTGACATGGCCACTCACTGGTGTGCCAGTGCCGCGGCTAAGTGCCAGCCCCGCGCCTGCGCCAATCAGGATCGCACTCACCATGCCGAAGGCTCCCGGCATGAATGCGAGCACCGCCACGGCCGCGACCGCAATTGCCGCTCGTTCTTTATCCGGACAGAGGTTCTTCGCCATGCCCCAGACGGCCTGCGCCACGATGGCGACTGCGACGATCTTCAGGCCATGCAGCACGCCCGTGCCGACCGGCCCCGAAATGCTTGCAGCAGACATGCCAAACACCAACAGGATCAGCGCAGATGGCAAGGTGAAGGCCGTAAAGGCCGCCAGTGCCCCTAGCCAGCCCGCGCGTATCATGCCTAAAGCAAAACCCGCCTGACTGGATGCTGGACCCGGCAAGAATTGGCAAAGGGCGACCAGATCGGCATAGGCGTGATCGGAAAGCCAAGCGCGTCGGTGCACGAGTTCTTCCCGGAAGTACCCGAGATGAGCAATCGGTCCGCCGAATGATGTGAGGCCGAGCTTCAGGAACGTGAGAAAGACTTCTGCGGGCGTGCCGGCAGGCGTTTGAGTCTGGGCCGTGCTCGTGCTGTCTGTCATTCTGCTCCTGCCTCGCCCTTGAGTTCTCTCAGTTGGATCCTGACAACCGCCGGGCCTTCATTTGCAAGTCTCGCGATCGTCAGAAACGCCAGAATTGCAAGTGCGCCGAGCCCCGTTGTGATCGCGAGCGAGGAGGTTGCGCCTATATTGGCCATGGCAAACGCCAGGGCGAACGGTGCGGTCGCAGAGACTATGAGCCTCGCCGCCATAACCTTACCCTGAAATCTGCCATAGCCTTCGCTGCCAAATAGCGTCAGCGGCAGGGTGCCGGTGACGATGCTGAACAGGCCGTTGCCCAGACCGAAAACGATCGCAAAAGCCATCGCTCCGGTCACGGATGGCGCCGTGAGGATCAAGATCAGCACGCCACCCGGAATGAGCGCCGCGGCGATCGTTGCCAAAGCCAGTGGCGGCAGATTGCCGCCGATCACCATGTTCGTGAACCGGCTCAAAACCTGCGACGGGCCGAACAGTGTGCCGACTGTTGCAGCCGTGGCGCCCAGACCGAGGCCCGACAATAGCGGCACCATATGGACCAACACTGCCGCGCTAACGAGCGACTGCAACGAGAAACCGGCGACCATCAGAATAAACCCAAGGCGTCTGACGTCCGGACGCAAAGCCCCGTCAACGACGCTTACCGATCCGCTCTGTTCCTGTCGGCGGCCCTTGGCAAGCCCATGGGAAAGCCAGGCATGGAAAGGCAGGCAGATCAGGAGATTGAGTCCGGCGAACACGAGATAGATGTTTTGCCAGGAGAGATGGGCATGCAGCGTCGTGGTGATGGGCCAGAAGATTGTTGAAGCAAATCCGGCGATCAAGGTCAGATAAGTGATGCTGCGTTGGGCGGTCTGCGGCCGGATCTGGACAAGCAGCGCGAAGGCTGCGCCGTACTGTACCAGGTTTGCGGCGATCTCGATCACGATCAACGCCGCAACGAAGGCAATCTTGCCGGGCGCGAAAGCGCAGGCGATAAGGGCCGAAGCGGCAATTGCGGAACCAGCCGTCATCACGCGGCCCGCGCCGAAGTGGTCTATCGCCCTGCCCAGCCACGGCGCGCTCAGTCCGCCCAGGAGAAGTGCCGCCGAAAGCGCACCGAATATCCATTCCGCCGACCAGTTCAGATCCCGTGCCATGTCTGGCGCGAGAATGCTGAAGCTGTAGTAAAGCGTCCCGTAGCCGATGATCTGCGTGAGGCCCAAAGCGAGGATGGCGGCAATCGGCGGACGTTCCATCATATGGATTTCAGGCCCACGCGTTGTTCGAGTTTTTCAGCCTCTTCCTTCCGCTCGCTGTAGCGATTGGTGAGATAGGAAGACGCATCCCGTGTCAGAAGGGTGAACTTCACCAGTTCCTCGCAGACATCGACGACGCGATCGTAGTAGGAGGATGGCTTCATGCGCCCGTCCGCGTCGAACTCCTGGAAGGCCTTGGCGACCGACGACTGGTTGGGGATCGTGATCATCCGCATCCAGCGACCGAGAACACGAAGCTGGTTGATGGCATTGAACGACTGCGATCCGCCAGAGACCTGCATTACCGCCAACGTCTTTCCCTGGGTCGGACGAACCGATCCGATCGACAGCGGAATCCAGTCGATCTGCGCCTTCATGATCCCAGTCACCGCGCCGTGGCGTTCCGGGCTGACCCACACCTGACCCTCCGACCATGCCGAGAGCTCGCGCAGTTCCTGTACCTTCGGATGGCTCACCGGCTCGGCGTCAGGCAGAGGTAGACCCTCCGGATTGAAGATCCGAACCTCGCAGCCGAAGTGCTCGAGCAGCCGACCAGCCTCGAATGCCAGGAATCGGCTATAGGAGATGGTCCGCAGCGAGCCGTAGAGGATAAGGATGCGCGGCTTGTGGGTCGAGAACGCCGGACGCAATGCAGCCTGATCCGGCTGTTGCAGGTGTTCCAACGATGCAGCAGCCAAATCAGACAATGCGCTTGCCCTCGCTGTCGAGTACCTTTTCACCATCCTCTTTGGTGAAGGCGCCCTGATGCGTTTCTGGTAAGATTTCCAGAACCATCTCCGACGGACGCGCAAGCCTTGTGCCGAGCGGCGTAATGACGAACGGCCGGTTGATCAAGATCGGGTTTTCGAGCATGGCGTCGAGTAACTGATCGTCGGTCAAGGATATGTCGTCCAAACCCAATTCCGTATAGGGCGTGCCCTTTTCACGGATCGCCTGGCGCACGGTTAGACCGGCGTCAGCGATCATCGTCACAAGCCGATCGCGTGAGGGCGGGTTGCTCAGGTACTCAATCACCGTGGGTTCAATGCTGGCGTTCCGGATCATCGCCAACGTGTTGCGAGACGTTCCGCAATCCGGATTGTGATAGATGATGGCGTCCATGGTCAGACCCTTTCAATGGCTTCGGATTTGGAATGGGAAGTTGCTCGCACGGCGCCGCCGCGCTCGTACCAACCCTTGCTGCGGTTGACGATCCAGACGACTGACAACATCACCGGCACCTCGATGAGAACGCCGACGACGGTTGCAAGTGCCGCGCCCGAGTTGAAGCCAAACAGGCTGATTGCTGCGGCGACCGCCAGTTCGAAGAAGTTCGAGGCGCCGATCAAGGCCGACGGACCGGCGACGCAATGTTGCTCGCCTGACACCCGGTTCAGCAGATAGGCAAGACCGGAGTTGAAGTAGACCTGGATCAGGATGGGCACCGCCAGCAAGGCGATGATGGTCGGCTGGGCGATGATCTGCTCCCCTTGGAAACCGAACAGAAGCACCAGCGTGGCAAGGAGCGCCACCAACGATAGTGGCTGTAGTGTTTTCAGCAGACGGTCGAGGGATGCCCATGATCCGGAAGCAAGCAGGCTGCGGCGCAGGATCTGGGCGACTATCACCGGCAGAATGATGTAGAGCACCACCGAGATTACCAGCGTCGCCCATGGCACGGTGATGGCGGAAAGACCAAGCAGCAGGCCGACGATCGGCGCGAACGCCACCACCATGATCGCGTCATTCAGCGCGACCTGCGAAAGCGTGAAGAGGGGCTCGCCCTTGGTCAGGTTCGACCAGACGAACACCATCGCCGTACAGGGTGCCGCGGCAAGGATGATCAGACCGGCGATATAGGAATCGATTTGCACCTCCGGCAACATTGGCCGGAACAGATAACCGATGAACAGCCAGCCCAGCAGCGCCATCGAGAAGGGTTTGACTGCCCAGTTGATGAACAGAGTCACACCGATACCGCGCCAATGCCGGCCGACCTGGCTCAAAGCCGCAAAATCGATCTTGACCAGCATCGGGATAATCATCAGCCAGATCAGCACGGCGACGGGAATGTTGACCTTGGCGACTTCGGCGGAGCCGATCACCTGAAAGACATCCGGCATCAAGTGACCAAAGGCAATGCCTGCAAGGATGCATAAAAACACCCACACCGTTAGATAGCGTTCAAATGAGGACATCGTTGCTATCCCTGCAATGGCTTGGCGAGCAGCGCTGCTGACGCGGGACAAAGGCTGGCCGCCTGACGGGTCTGCAAAATTGCGGCCGGCGCCGTCGCACGGTCTATCGGCCTGAAGCCGAGGGTTTCGAAGAAGGGAGCGGCGTTCGTGGTCAGAAGGTAGCCCGTGCGTGCGCCGTCCGCATAGGCGCGTCGCAGCAAAAGGTCAGTCGCACGACGGCCCAGGCCCTTGTGACGGTTGTCAGGCGTGATCACCACCGACCGCAGCAGCGCATTGTCGCCATGCAACTCATATCCACCATAGCCCACCGTATCGACGCCACGGGCAATCCGGAAGAATGTTCGCCCTGCGTCGTCAAGATCATCCGTTGGAAGGTCGGCATTTTCGAGCGCGCTACGGAGTGCGTCTTCATGTCCGGTTAACGGAAGGAGCGTCGGCGAGGTGGCGCCTTCGGTCGCACCGATCTGACGGAGTTGAGTTTCGAGCGCCAACTTGTCGATCGAGGTGATCGGCAAGTTGATGAAGAGGGTAATACGGTTCTTGAGGTAGCGTGCCGCCAGGGCAAAGGCGCGGCCAACCTCAATATCGGAACCCTCTACCGCAGCAGGGTCCTCGACACCCCAATGGGCGGCCATCGGATGGCCAGGCCAGACCGGGCAGGCTTCCCCCGCCGCGTTGTCACAGACGGTGACGATGAAGTCCATCTGCGGGGCATGCGCCTCGGCAAAGACATCCCAGCTTTTCGAGCTGAATCCGGTCGCGGGATAGCCAAGCGCGTCCAGAGTTTTCAGCGCCCAGGGATGGACCTGTCCCTTCGGATGGCTGCCGGCCGAGAAGGCGCGGAAACGGCCTTTTCCCTCGGTATTGAGGATGGATTCCGCCAGGATCGAGCGTGCGGAATTGCCCGCGCAGAGAAAGAGCACATTATAAACGCGGTCGGCAGTCATTGCAGGTTCTCCTTGGCCGTCGGAGCGCAGCAGGCGGCAACCTCGGCGGCCGGCGCGCAGATTTCGGGATGACCTGAGCAGCAGTCTTCCATCAGGAAGCGCACCAGCCCGCCCAGAGCTTCATAGTTCGCGGTGTAGATGATCGAGCGGGATTGTCGTTGCGCAGCGATCAGCCCGGAATGCTCGAGTTCCTTTAAGTGGAACGAGATATTCGACGGCGAGACCTCGACCTTCTCGGCCAATGCCCCGGCCGCCATCCCATCGGGCCCAGCGACCACCAGGATGCGGACGATCTGCAAACGGGTCTCCTGAGAGAGGGCGGCGAACGCACCGAGGGCTTGACGCTGGTCCATATTTCAATCATCCTTGAATAGTTGAAACGATGATTACCGCAAATAAACGCGATCGACAACAGCAGAATTTCTTCTGAAGACATCAGCTTGGGTTTCCTTCTCGACACACTGGCCGGCGCCAAGGACGTGCATCTGGTGTTCCACTACGATGGGCACCCGGTGAAGGCGGGCTACCATGTGACGGAGGTCAAGGCCGGACATTTCTCGGCGCTGGACTGCGGTGCAAACCCGGAAGCTGGTTGGAGATCTTCGTCCAACTGTGGGACATTGATGAGGACGATCGACCTCACATGCCGGGCGGAAAGTTTTCGGCCATCATCCGCAAGGTCTCTGAGCATCTGAAGCTGGACCGATCCGCCAAGCTGACATTCGAGGTCAGCGACGGTGTGCGGCCAATGTCGCTCTATTGCGCCGGATTACCAAGGCTTCGCGATGGCGCACAGCATGTCGAACTGTTGCCGCGCGCGGCTAGTTGCAAGCCGCGTGATCGCTGGCTTGCTGCTGAGCCTGCTCAATCCACTTGCTGCGGGGCAGCGTGCTGCCTTTAGATTTGACTGTGTTGATTGAATCTCTTGCCGGCTTGCTTCGATCTGCTTGTCAAAGTCCGATCGGAACGACCGGTACTCCCACCGTCCCGTTTGAGGGTTTCGTCGTCGCCAGACCACCTCCAGCCAGAACACGTGACCATCGATTGGGATGACGGGGAACCAGGCCTACCACTCGCGCCACAGGCATTGTTCCTTCAACATCACGCAATCCTCCCCCTTGTTATCTTTGTCGATCTCAAGCCCTGTAGGCGACGAGCACGGCTCCTCCCGCGATCATCGCGGCACCAAGCCAGTTCGAAAGCGTCAGGCGATCGCCGAGAAACAGCACAGCGAAAATGAACACGAACACGACGGACAGCTTGTCGATCGGCGCGACGCGGGCCGCATCGCCAAACTTCAATGCCCGAAATAGCAAATCCAGGAGGCGCCGGTGGCAAGGCCGGAACGCACGAGGAACAGCCAGCTTCTGGTAGAGACCGAAGAGGGCTCCTCCCAATTGCCGGCGATGTAGACCATTGCGCCAGCGGCCAACAGGATGACGATGGTGCGAATGAAGGTGGCGAAGTCGGCATTGACGTTCTCGACGCCGACCTTGGCGAAGATCGCCGTCAGGGCTGCAAAGCCTGCCGAAAGGAGCGCCCAGAACGGCCAGCTTGAGAGGAAGATTTTCATGCGGCTTGTCCTTGCCCAGCCAGCCGGATCAGCATGAGGCCGACAAACAGTCCGGCCATCGAAAGAACCAGCGAAAGGGCGATGTATCCGGCAGCAAGGCGCCATTGCCCGCGTTCGCACAGGGTCACGGCATCGAGCGGGAAGGTCGAGGTGGTGAAACCCCCGAGCAGCCCGGTGGTCAGGAAGAGGCGCAGTTCTTGAATTCGGTGAGCAGGCCCATGATGACAGAGCCGACAACATTGACGGCGAGTGTGCGGTAGGGAAAGCCGAAGCCGAACAGGCGCGCCGCTCGCATGGGCGGCTTGTGCGGTTCAGCGGCGTCTTGCGCTGCAGGGGCTCGCAGGCACTGGGTGAATGGATCGACGATGCCATCGACACCGAGTCCACGGCAATCATGCGTTTCGCCAGCGTTTTGCGCCGGGATATTGATGCCGTAAGAAATGCAATCGAACCCCCCTGGAGCAACGGTCAAGCCGAGGTCAGATCAACCGCCTCAAGGTACTGAAGCGAGCAACGGACGGTCGCGCCGGTCCGGAACTGATGAGGGCGAGAATGATGCCGCTGAATCACAGGAATTGAGGAAGAACCGCATAACCATGGGCAGGGGATGTATCGCTCCACCAAACCCGAAAGTCAGCGAGAAACCACGATATCAGTTTCACCCGTACGTTCTTGCGGTATCTCCATTCCCGCCCGCCGCAGCCCAGCTGCGAGGCGCGCTGCGTCGCTGGCCTGAACATTTCGCATCAATAATTCCTCCACAATGTGCGCCGGAAAGTCTGGTCGCATCCGAACGAACTCAATCATCGCGTGATTCGCATCATCCATTCTGCCGACCTCACCGTATATGACGGCCGCAACGGCATGATAGAGCGGAAATTTTTGCATATCCGCCAGTTCTATTTCCCTCAGAGCGGTTTTGTTGTCGTGAAGCATGAACGCAGCCAGGGCGCGCGTGCCGTGATAAAATCCACCCCCTCCCGGGTTAAGCCTTATGGCTTGATCGAGCATATCGGCTCCCCGTTGCCACTGTCCGCTTAACGCAAGCCGCGTGCCGAACTCACCCATAAGTTCAGTGTCGTTCGGGTTTGTTGCCAGGGCTTGCTCTCCCACCCGAATTCCTTCGTCCGGCCGCCTGTCGAAATACAGTGCCATCATCAGCGCTTGAAGGCCGCGGGTATTGCCCGGATCGAGCTGTGTCGAACGCTTTGCGGCCCGGAGGGCGCGTTGCAGCGGACCATCTTGCCCTGGCTCAGCATTTAACTTGAATCGGCCCTCATCAAGATAGATGATCGATAGCATCGCCCATGCGGTTGCGTAGGTCGGATGACGTGCCACAGCGCTCTCCAAGCAGTTGCGCACACTCGCGTGCGCGCCGGCGCTCAGTTCGGCGCGATATCCGTAAAAGCGAAGGGTGCATTCGTAACTCCCTGGATCATTCGGAGGTGGGTTGGACGCCTCGACCTGGGCCATTATTCCGTAGGGCTGCGCGATTGTTGTAGCCACCCTTCTTGCGACGTCAGACTGGATGGCGAAAAGGTCGCTGGAGCCGAGGTCGTTATCGTAATCCTGCGACCAGACGATCTCGTTGTCGGTGGTATCAAGGAGACGTGCGGTGACACGCAACCGGCTACCAGAGGCACGGACGCCACCGGCCAGAATATACCGGGCGCCGAGCTCATCACGGACGGCGGACGCGCTGACGTCGGGAGAAAGGGACTTCGACGTCTCGCGACCGAAGACCTTGATCTCCTTGAACCGCGGCAGCGCCGTCAGCAGTTCTTCCGTGAGCCCGACCGTGTAGAGCTGAGCGGTAGGTCCATCGCCAAGGTTCGCGAAAGGGGCGACGACGAGGGAAGGTCGGTCCGGGGAGGGGGCGCCTTCCAAAGGGGCCGGGGAACGAAGGGTGAGACCACCGATGGCAACCGCCCCTACGACTGCAAGTCCGGCTGCGACCAACGCAAACGCTGTCCTTTTGGTGCGCCACCATGGCCCGCTTGAAGACAATGGAAGAACGGCTGCCGGTGCGATCCGGGTCACGTCCGAGGCCTCGGTGTTCCAAGAGAAGGCCGGCACGTAGCCGCCCTTCGGCACGTCGATCCTGACAGGATCGTTCTTCCCGCTCACGAGATAGTAGCGCTCGAGCGACCGGCGCAGGCGGCCCGCTTCGATACGGACGACGGGGTCGTCCTGAGTGAAGGTTTCGTCGCGACCGAACACTTCGATGGCGATCGAATAGCCTTTTATCCGGCCGCTCCGTCCGGCTAGCGTCTCTCCGACGACATAGCGCAGGAATGCCGCCGCCCGGCTGCCTCCGGGGAACTCTGGGCTGGTCGTGATGCGTTCAAGCTGCGCCAGAATGTCGTCGGCACACGGAACGTCACTTCGCGTCGATGCTGTCATGGACCCCTCCATCAACGCTGTTGCCATTGTGAACCCCTCTTGCCCTGGAGCTGCCATGTCAACGTCGCATTACTGAGGAACCTACACCCCGAACGTGTTTTCGTCCACGTCCGTCAATGGGCGGCTGCCGGCGTGATGATTCCAAGACTACCGAGCCCGCTGACGATCAACTGGATCGCCACGGCGGTTAGCAGGATCCCGAAGACCACCTCCGACACCACCATGCTTGCCGGTCTCATCCGCTTGGCGAGCTTGTCGGTATTCGTGAACACCAGATAGTCGAAGGCGCCGACGACGAGGATCAATCCTGCAACCAGGGCCGCGCTGGCGATCGACACGACTTCGCCCGAGGCAAGGATGATCACGGTGATGCCGACCGGATTGAGCAGGTAGGGAACCGCCAAGGGAAACACGGCGAGCTTGTCCGGGTCAACAGGTGCCTCCAGTTCCCCGTGCGGCTTCTCCGTCGGCCCCGATGCCATCTTGATGGCGATCAGGGCAAGGATGATGCCACCCGCCACGGCCACGGCGCCGCCCGTAATGTGCAGCAGACGCATCAGCAGCGCGCCTGTGGCGAACAGGATCAATGCCGTGATCAGCGCCGTCAGAACCATCTGACGGCCGATGCGGACCTTGGTTTCCGTATCGAACGCATGGGTTTTTTCAAGGAACGGCACCAGTGCAATTTTCGGCCCCATGCCGATCAGAAGTAAAAGCAAGAGTTTGCCGACAAGCGTCGCATCGATGATGGTGAAGTCCATGGTGCCCTCTGTTTTTTGACGATCTTAGAACCCTTCCCACTCCGGGAAGGGCAGTATGCTCGGACACCCTCAGCGCGGGCAGACGTCCCAGAAACCTGTCGTCTTGGCGGGCGAGGTGTAGTACCAGCACTGCCCGGGTTGTGGTGGGGTGCCTGCCAGCGATACGGCGGCCGCGCCCGCAACGAAGCCGATAGCAGCGCCGGCGGCAATGGCGGCTCCCGGACGCCAGTAACGGCGAGGCGCGACGACCACGACCCCACGTCGCGCTGGCCGATATGCCGGCCGCACGGCGGGGCGATAGGCCGGATGGTACCCCGGTCGTGTCCGCCCGGCGGCCGCACATCCACGAGGACCGCACGCTGCGGCAGCGCAGCCTCTCGGACCACATGCCGCGACGCCGCGGCGGGCTTCGGCGGTGGACGGCACCAACATGGGTGCAAAGACCAACATGATCGCCGACAGGGCCGCGAGCAGGTGACTTGGAATGGTGAGCATTCTCATTGCAGTTCCTCCGGTTCTCTTCATTTCGCCTGACACAAACTCACTGAGTTCCCACAGCGATCGCCGCATTGTGCGTCGCCAGCGCCTGCTGGGCGGCAGCGGCAACACCCTCGTCCTTCCCGCCGGAAACCTGCACGGTCGGCACGGCGATCCTGATTCCGTTGTCGTTGAAAGCCTGATGGATCATGCGCAGCGCACGGCGCTTCAGCGTGAACTGCTGGCCGGGAAGCGTCATCACCTTCATCCGCAGGAGAAGTCCGGAGTCGCCCAGGCTGTCGATGCCCTGCATCTTCAAGGGCTCAATCGTGATCGGCTTGAACTCGGGATCCTCGAACAGCTCAAGCCCGATCTTCTTGATGATCTTTCGGGCCTTCTCAATGTCGGCGTCGTAAGTCACGGTGATCGTCATCTTCTCGATCGCCCAGTCGCGGCTCATGTTCTGGACCGCTCCGAGTTCGCTGAAGGGCACGATGTAGATTGCGCCGCGCTGATGCCGGAGTTTGACAGATCTCAAGCTGAAGGATTCGACCGTTCCCTTATAGCTGCCGCTCTGGATGTACTCGCCAACCCTGAAGGCGTCGTCGAGCAGGTAGAACATTCCGCTGATGATGTCCTTGACCACGGTCTGCGCGCCGAAGCCGATCGCCACGCCGACGACGCCCGCACCTGCGATCAGTGGCCCGATCTCCACGCCAAGGGCCGACAGCGCCATCATGACGGCGACGACGGCAAGCAGGATCATGACGAAGTTGCGCAGGATCGGCAGCAAGGTTCTCATGCGGGTGCGCCGTCGCTCTCGTTCGCTGCCAAATTCCAGCGCCGCCTCGGTGTCGCCGAGCCTCCGGTCGATCAGCACTTTAACGACGTTCCAGGCAAGGTCCACGACCAGCAGAATGATACCGGCGCTCAATGCTCCGCGCACGAGGCGCAGGGCAGGGCTATCCTGCATCGTCATCGCGGTCAGACGAACCTCCAGCACTTCGGCGAGCAGCAGGATTGCTCCGACAATGAGCGCCGCCCGGACGCCGCGCTCGACCACCACGGATATGACAGTGCCTCGCTTGTGACCGTCTTCAACGTGTTCGGATGAGCGCAAGAGATTGTTCACCGATGCCTTGGTGAGGGCAACGGCTCCGGGAAGCGCCGCACAGACCACCGCTATCCAGAACAGCTTCATTGCGCCGACCACCCACAGTAGCCAGACGCCGATGAAGTAGGCGGTCCACAACCAGTGTCGGGCGCGAACACTGATGTGTCGTGGGTGTTCGACCAGGTCGACCGCCACCGGACGCCGCCAGACGGCTTCAATGGCAATGACGAGCAGGATGAGCCCGAGCGCGTAGGCCACGAGCTGTTGGGAGGGCAGGGAAAAGCCAAGCGTGCCAAGAAGACGGATGGTCACCCAGCCGAAAGCATACCATCCTGCAGCGTAGCTCAGGCGCTTCGTCCAGAAGCGCGCGGCTTCGTCTGAAACAGGGACGACGCGGAACTGGTTGTGTACCAACCCGCGCGGGGCAAGCAACACGCCGAACAGAGCACTTGCCAGGCGAAAGACGACGACGGCGAGCAGGTAGCCGACGACGACTTCCCTGACGATAGGTGGCCATTGGAAAAAGAGGAAGAAGCCGATGCTGCCCAGTCCGAAGGAAAGAACGTAACCCGTCGCCCAGATCAAACGGGCGAACACGACGATCATCCGCTCGCGTGCTGTCAAAACCGAGGCTCGAACCATCCACGCGCCCCATCCGGTCGTGATCCACCGGAACAGCCATTGCGTCACCAGTCCGGCTGCGACGAAGGCGATCACCAGCAAGATTGGTCGCGTCCCGCCATTCGCTTCGACGTCCCTCTCAAGAAGGGCGGCGCCGCGCATGGCCTCCGAGGGAAAGGTTTGCGCCCCCGTGAGCAGGCCGGCCACGTGTTCGCGAAGGCGCATGGTCGCGGTGGCGAACGAAGCCGTGTCACTGTCCGCCGACACCACTGGAGCAGCCGCGGCCGGTGTCGTTACCTGCTGACGCAGCCAGTTCTGGACCGCGGGATCGTTGATGAGGTCCGCGAATTGCCTGACGCTATCGGGCGGCGTCGTGTCAGATTCAGTCGGTGGCGACGCGACCTGTGCCGCCGCCAGGTTTGCGCTGCACGACATGAACCCCAAAACCATAACAACCTGGATGATGGTCTTGACTGGCGACTGCTTCGAAAAAACGCGCATCGTACATCCTGAATTTTGACACTGGCGGCCGGGCGGCTATCGTCCGCACGTCGTGGGTGAGGGGTCGTCGCTCTTGCAGGTGTCCTTCGCCTTCGGGCCGGGAGCCCCAGTGAGGCCCTGTACTTCAGTGGCATAGTTATCCCTGGTGTTGGGGTCGACGATCGCGACAGGAGCGGCGAGGATCAGACCGGCAGCGCTACCAGCCGCCGCGGCTGTGGTGGTCGTCGCCGCAAGGATCGTATCCCCAAGGCCGACCTTGCTGTCGGTCAGCGTTTGCCCGTCGGAAATCCGCGCGCCGATGAGACGAACGACTTCGGGCGACTCGGCGAACTTGCCGTGGTTCAGACTGTCGCCTGCCTTGACCTTGGTGAGATCGATTACCGTGATCTGACTGTCGGCGAGTTCCTTCTTGAAGGGCGCCTGTTCCGGATCGATCCCGCCGAGCCGGGCCACGTCGCCCCAAACGCGGCGCGAGACCGCGAGCGCGCGATCGTCCCGCGAGACGAACAGGGTGAACTTGGGGTGCTGCTTGCCCATGTCGACGATCTGCTGGCGGAAGACGTCGACATCGACGTCGGGCGAAGCGAGCATGACGTTCTCGAACTTGGCGGGAAGGCGGCCGTTGCGAATCGCCATCTGCCGCAGCGCCTCCAGTGCCAGCCAGTTCCCCATCGAGTGCGCTAAGATGGAGACCTCCTTCACCTCGGGATCCTTGGCGAGGTACTGGAAGAGTGTCTCCAATGCATTGCGTGTGTAGTTCGTGCTTTCCCTGTCGTAGCCGTAGGCAAGCAGACTGCCGCGCGACGGCCAGGTCACGAGCACGGGCGCGCTGTGGACGCCCGAATCCTGGACGATCTGTGCAAAACGATAGACGGAGTCCTCGAAGCGGTTGTTGAAGCCGTGGATGAACACCAGGACGCTTCCGTCGCGGCTTTTCCTGACCGAAGCGCTGAGCCATTTGCGGGCATCGTCGCGCGTGATCTCGTCGGCCTTCAGTGTGGCGAAGTCTGTCGCCGGATTGGATGGCAGCCGCTTCGGCCAGGCGACTTCCCCGACCTTTCGGACGCTGGCGGGTGGAATGGAAACCGTTATGTCGGCAAACGCCGGGGCAGGCGCACGCTCACCAGAGAACATCTCTCCCTGGACAGACGAGCGGCTCCTTGTCGTTGTCACCAGCATGTCGACTTTCGTCGATTGCGGCGAAGTGTCGGCGACTGGGATGAGCACGTTCTTCGGATGGCTGCCGCACCCTGCGACCGCGATTAACGCTACAAGGGGAACCGTCTTCAAACCACCTGGAAGTGCCGCGCAAATGCGGCCGACGATCGTGTTCGCTCTCTTCAATTCCAACGCCCCGCAGCTTCACCCTGACTGGTCCTCGCGCATTGCGAGGGAACCTGGCCGCGGAGAAGCTAGCCGAACATCAAGGTGGTTACGCGTAACATCGGGTATGTTACATCCCCATTTCAGCGAATGGTGGCCACTAAAACGCTTCCGCTTCATCAGATAAGGGATTTTCATTTGCGCCCCGAAAGCAGGCGGTTTTCGGTCCAATCGAACAATTGGCGAGCCCGGTAAGGCGTCTCGGAGCATGTATGATACAGTAACATACTGCACGACCCGCCCGTCTTCCACGAACATAGTTGCGGAAGAAACTGCCGACCGGCACGTCCAATTGGCATAATTCATGCGCTGTGGAAATGGAGTCGACGATGGATGAAAGCGTGGCGGCCGTGAGGCTGCGGTTTCCGCTTCGGGCCGAGGCGATAGAAGACCTTGCCTCGCGGGACGAGACGTTCCTCGAAATATGCGCGGACCTCGCGGAAGCCCAAAGGGAACTGTCCAATTGGCAGTCATCGACAGATCCCGATCGCCTTGGGCGTTGCGCGGAGTATGAGGAATTGATCACCGGGCTTGCGAAAGAGATCGAGCAAGCGCTCGACGGCGAGACGCGCTCTCTTCATCCACCGTCCGTCCGGCCCTTCGGCTAAGGACTGTCGTAGCCCTCTCGTAACGCGCTTAGAAAGAGGAATACCGTGGAAACCGAAATTGTGACCGAGCCTGTAAGAGATCCTGCTTCACCAAGCCCGTTGCGCAAGGTGGCCCTCATTGTCGTCCTCATCGCTGCGGTCTTGTTCGTGCTCTCTATCTTCATGGAGCGGCGCACGCCCTCGACCGCGCAAGCCCAGGTTCAAGCCTACGTCGTCGGGATCGCGCCGGAGGTCACCGGACGGGTCGTCGAGGTGGGCGTCGCCGACAACTCTCGGGTAGAAGCCGACCAGGTTCTCTTCCGGATCGATCCGGAACGCTATGAACTCGCTGTTGCCGAAGCCGAGGCGGCACTGGCGAGCGTTGGACAGACGATCGGAGCATCGACTGCCGCCGTGGACGCGGCACAGGCCAAGCTTGTTCAGGCCCAGGCTGATCGCGACAACCTTCGCGACCAGTACGCTCGGGCGTCAGAGCTCGTGAAGCGCGGCGTTTTCTCCAAGGCGCGCTTCGATACGGCCAAGTCTGCCTACGATCAGGCAGAAGCTTCGGTCTCGGGGGCGCAGGCCGACCTCGCCAAGGCAAGGGAACAGCTCGGTCCGGCCGGAAACGACAATCCTCAGCTTCGTACCGCGCTCGCCGGTCTCGAAAAGGCCAGGCTCGACCTCGTGCACACTACTGTGAAGGCTCCAGCCGCGGGCGTTGTTACCAATCTCCAACTCACGGTTGGCAAGGTCGTCGCATCAGGACAACCGGCAATGACATTCATCGACGTCGGGACCATCTGGATCAGCGCCGCATTCAAGGAAAACAGCCTCGAGAAGGTTGCCGTTGGCAATCCGGCGGAGATCCTGTTCGACGCGCTTCCTGGTAAATTGTACGCGGCGAGCGTCGAGAGTGTCGGTTACGGTGTCTCCCAAGGGGGAGGCGTCGATCCGAACACGGGCTTGCCGACGATCAGGAACGATAGTGGCTGGGTCAAGGAGGCGCAGCGTTTTCCCGTTCGACTGAACATCGCAGAAGAGGCCCGGCCGAAAGGCGGCGTGAGATATGGCTCGCAGGCGACCGTGGTCATCTACACGGGCGACAATCCCGTGACGAATGCATGGGGATCTTTTTGGATCCGCACAAAATCGGTTCTAACCTATGTCAACTGATCTGAACGCCGGGGCCGATCAGTCCAAACGGAAGGGACTACGCGTCGCGTTTGCAGTGTCAGTTGGATTCACCTTCGCGGTCTATTCCGGCGCCGTTGTGTCGTTTCTCGGCCCGTTGTTCGCTGCACAGTTTCTGCTGGCGAGCTCGCGTCCACTGCCCTTTGGCAAGACGGTTGGCGCTGCGGCTGTCATCCTCGCCGCCGGGCTCGCGATGATGGCGGTGACAAGCGTGCTCGGTGATCGGCCCGCGCCGTTTCTGCTGCTGCTCGGGCTCACCTACTTTTCCTGCTTCCTGATGCAGTCGGCCGGGAAGGGCGGTGCGGCGGTGTTTCTGGTGCTGGTCGTGGCGATCATCGTTCCGCTGCTTGGCATTTTGAACAAGGAGCTTGCCGGTTCCATCCTGTCCATTCTCGTCACAGGTGTTCTGTCAGGGACGATCCTCATGTGGCTTGCCCATGCAATCTTTCCCGAACCCGATGGCGCGGCGGTCGACGTCGCTCCGCCGCTTGTCCGACCGGCGTCTTTCCGACAGGCACTGGCAAACACGCTCATTCTGCTTGTCGCCATGGTAGCCTGCCTGACGAGCGACAACCTGACGGCCGCGGCAGTGATCCCGATCACCGTAGCGTCGCTTCTCGGGCAGCTCGACATCGCGGCAAGCAGCCGAACGGCAGTCGGACTCGTCGTCGTCAATCTCTTCGGGGGCGTTCTCGCGTCGGTCTCCTACACCATCCTCAGCCTGCGTCCCAATCTGCTATCCATCTTCCTTATAGTCCTTATCGTCGTCTTGATTCTGGGCGGTCGCGCGTCTGGTCGCGCGAAGGATGCTCCACTATTCGCCGGCGCCCTAACCATTTTCCTGATCCTCTTCGGGCTGGGCGTATCGCCGATTCCGGGGAGTGCCGCCGAATCCTTTGCCACCCGGATCGCGTATGTTGGGGCGGCGCTGCTCTACGCTCTGCTCTCTGCAGCAATCCTGTGGCCGCACCCTGCACTCCGGAAGGAAGCGGTGCGATGAGATGGTCACACGCGCGCTCAGCGTCGGCGTATCGCTGATATGCTTCGTCTCGTCATCTCCTGTCGCCGGGAGCGTCACGCGGGGCGAAGACTTTTGCGACGTTACTAGGCACAATCGGATCCGTTCTTCTCCAACTTTCCAGACAATAAGCGGGCGGGCAAAGTGCTACGAGTTGGAACGAATCGCCTTTCAAAGCGAGAGCAGAAAGTTGGTGTGGTGATTGCAGGTTCGGTTCAGAAATTGATGCAATCTCGGCAACCATTGGGACCGCTCATCAGCCTATTCACGTGTCGATGGCTTCATATCTCGTTAAGGCGCTCGTTCACAGGAGCACAGAGCACGGGCCGACCCCGTCATCCGGCCCGTCGGTTTTGGAGGAGGCCGCCAGCGGTTCCACGTCTTTTGCAGTAAGCTGGACGAACTCTCTGCCGTTTGTTGCCGCAGGAAGCCCAGTCGCCGTATCCACGATCCGCCGCGTTCCGGACTGGCTCCTCTGTTGCGACGTAGCGCTGGTCAATCTGGACACTTATATGCGATCTCGGACCCCGGTCTGTTTGACGGAACTTTGAAGCGGCAGAGAGCGCTACCGCCGCTGCTGACGATTAGCGGACAGGTCGAGGCGCAACGGCGGGATCAGATTGCAGCCTTGGATGAACACATAAAAAAGAACCACGCGGAGGTCGCCGCGCCGACGATCGAGGAGCGAAACGGATTAAGACGCTCGGAGGGGCGTTAGCAGCCTGCTCGTAATCGCCGAGGTGTCGGACGCTTGCCTCGCGTCTATCGCACGAATTTGGTTTGCCGCCGTCATGAGACAGTGGCTACGGATCGCTTGGAAGCCCGCGCCTAGCGCTTATGCCGGCAAATTGCTCAAGGTAGGCGGATACTTCGAGCTCGATGCCGGAGATCATATCCTCATATTCACCGATGTACTTGGAATCGGGTGCAAGCGTGCGCAAGTGCAGCACCGCGATGCTGTAACATTCGCACAGCTCGGCAACGCGGCGGCGCTCTGTTGCAAGCGGACGAAGCTCCGGAAGTCGTATCGCGAGCAAAGCCCACCCGTGGGCGACATGATCTATTGCCGATGCCATCTCAACGCCTCCCGTCACCAATATACACTTGCCTCCGACACACAAAAAGGCTCGCCTAGGGAGAACTTGACGGGCGTTTATGTCTGCAGTCGCTGGGTAGCATTCAGACGGGCAAAGAGTGCCGCCGTCCATCTAATGAAGTTGCGACTAAAAGAAAACCCAGCAGCGAACCGCTATTGGTACGAATTGTTCCAGTGACTAATTCGCCGGTTAACGCGCTGGCACCGCACCACGGGGACTCTTGGTTCACGCCGGGGAACTATGCGGGGCTGTGGGAGTTCGGACGGCAGCGTGGTTGGTTTAAAGGTAGTGATGAGATGGATGACAGTAAGAAACGAGATGGACCCGGGCCAACACCTGGCAACGAAGACGGGGCGGCGCCAGGGGTTGAAGAGTGGAAACATGCGGATGAGCAACATCAACAAACAGAGGATGAGGCTCAGGCAGCAAATGCAAAATATCACGTGGATCGCGATAAAAATGGGTAATCTCACCCGTGGTCGGCTTGCAGCCCTGCAATCGCACCGGTGCTTATACGGTAGTATTGAGGTCCAGGCCTTAATTGCCGACCTTTTCCATCGCTTCCGCGAGATACTTGCCGATCTCCTCATCGCCTTTGGCCGAGACAGTGCC
The DNA here is from genome assembly GCF_056400165.1 of Rhizobium sp. 01L410. Classification (NCBI taxonomy): domain Bacteria; kingdom Pseudomonadati; phylum Pseudomonadota; class Alphaproteobacteria; order Hyphomicrobiales; family Rhizobiaceae; genus Rhizobium; species Rhizobium sp. 01L410. The sequence goes on along the minus strand of NZ_JBFTST010000005.1, from coordinate 285,658 downwards.
GACTTAACCATTCCGAGGGGGGCGCCATCTTAGATCAACCCGAGCTTTCCTATGGACTTCTTTTATTTGCCCGATCTCGAAACATTCGGCGGCTAAACGTGGTATAGCAGCTTGCGGCACGATCAGGTGCCCATGGAGATGGTCATGACCAAATTCGCGCTCTACGTTCCGCTTGAAGCAAAACCCGGCAAGGAACAGGAGCTCGCCGATTTCCTGAGATCAGCCATACCTCTCGTCAACGCCGAGCCAGGCACGATTTCCTGGTATGCGATCCAGGAAGGTCCGAGTTCGTTTGCGATCTTCGATACGTTTGACGACGAGAATGGAAGAGATGCTCACTTAAATGGCCAAGTCGCTGCGGCCTTGATGGCCAATGCAGAGGCAGGAGACCTGTTTGCCAAGCCGCCACAGATCCATAAGTTGGCTATCCTCGCCGACAAGCGGCCATGAGCGCCAGAACCTCAAAGTACTGACGAAAATGAGGCGTAGCTCTCAGTCTGCCAAGTGCGCGGCTTCGATGCTGCCGACGCTCGCTACCCGGAATGATACCTGTTTGCATGAGCTTGACAGCGCGACCCGAACGGCATCTGCTTGAAGCGCAACGACCTTTAAGCTGATGGTCTCGATTGACTTGATTGTCAGTTGGGCGAGAGAAGGCGCTTGAGATAAGGTGCTGTCCGGCTATTTCCTGCAAGGGCAACCTGCTCCGGTGTCCCGCTTGCGACGATCCGGCCGCCTTCATCTCCGGCACCTGGCCCGATGTCGATGACCCAGTCGCTGGCCGCAGCGAGGGTCATGTCGTGATCGACGACAATCACCGTGTTGCCGGTCTCGACCAACGCATTGAGCTGTGCGAGCAGCCGCTCGACATCCGAAGGATGCAAACCGGTCGTCGGCTCGTCCAGCACGTAGAGCGCGCCACCTTTTTGGGCTCGTTGCAATTCCGTCGCCAGCTTGATGCGCTGTGCTTCGCCCCCAGAGAACTCGGTTGCAGGCTGACCAAGCCTGAGGTAGCTCAAGCCTACTTCGCGCAAAACTTTCAGGGATGCCCGTACGCTCGGAGCGTCGTCGAAGAAGTCCGAGGCGTCCGCAACGGTCAGTCCCAGGACCTGCGAGATGTTCTTGCCCCGGTACCGGATCTCCAAAGTTTGCGGGTTGTAGCGGGTGCCGTGGCAAGTTGGACACGGGGCATAGACGCTTGGCAGGAAGAGTAGCTCGACCATGACAAAGCCTTCTCCCTCGCATCGCGGGCAGCGGCCCTTGGCGACATTGAAGGAGAACCGACCGGCGTCGTAATTACGCTTCTTCGCTTCCCGTGTGGCGGCGAACAGCGAGCGAACATGATCGAAGAGCCCGGTATAGGTCGCGAGGTTGGACCGGGGCGTTCGGCCGATCGGCTTCTGGTCGACCTCTATGAGGCGCCGGATTTTGTCGAGCCCACCTTCGATCCTGCCCTGCGTCGGCGTCCCCGGCTCTACCTCCAAGGCGGCCTCGTCCTCAGCATCGTTTACCACACGAACAGGAACGCCAAGTGCCTCGCCGACAAGCTCGACGAGCGCCTGGCTGACCAGACTCGACTTGCCAGACCCAGAGATACCGGTCACCGTCGTCATGACTCCCAGCGGAAATTTGCAATCCACATCACGGAGATTGTTTCTTGTGACGCCGGATAGGCGAAGCCATCCATCCGGTTCTGTCCGACGTCCAGCCGGTTTGCCGGCTTCCGCAAAAAGATGCCTGACGGTCTCCGATCGCTCGACCTTCCGCAGACCTTCCGGTGGGCCGCTGTAGAGGATCTCCCCGCCCAGCTCGCCGGCTGCCGGACCCACGTCGACGATCCAGTCCGCGTGGCGGACGACGTCGAGCTCGTGCTCCACGACGAACAGCGAATTTCCGACCGCCTTCAGCCCGTCGAGCGCCCGCAACAGCGCTTCGGTATCGGCCGGGTGCAAGCCTGCAGAGGGCTCATCCATGACATAGACGACGCCGAAGAGGTTTGAAGCGACCTGTGTCGCCAGGCGAAGCCGCTGGAGCTCGCCCGGAGACAGGGTCGGCGTGCTCCGCTCGAGTGTGAGGTAGCCAAGGCCGAGATCGAGAAGGACATCCATCCGTCGGCAGAGGTCTGCTGCGATACGCTGGACGACCATGGCTTTTTCCGGATGTTCTTTCCGCATGGTCTTAAGCTTCCTGGCATCGGCATCCGCATAAGGTGCGAAGATGTTGGAAAACCTCGCCATCGGCAGTCTGCTCATTTCTGCATAGTCGAGGCCCTCGAACCTCACCGAGAGTGACTCTTTCCGCAGCCGCTTGCCCTCGCAGAGCGGACAGGCGCTGCTGATCATGTAGCGGGCAGCCCGCTTCTTCATCATCGCACTCTGCGTCGTCGCGAAGCTATGGGTGACATGTCGTCGGGCGCTGGAAAAGGTGCCCATGTAGGAGGGCTCGTCCTTCCGTGCCATGGCACGCTTCACCTGATCACGCGTGAGACCCGGATAGACCGGGACGACCGGCTGTTCGTCCGTGAATAGGATCCATTGGCGGATCTTCTCTGGAAGCTCCCGCCACGGCCGGTCGACGTCGATGCCAAGCGTGATCAAGATGTCTCTGAGGTTCTGCCCGCCCCATGCCAATGGCCATGCCGCAACTGCGCGCTCGCGGATAGTCAGCGAGGGATCGGGCACCATGGACGCCTCGGTCACCTCGTGTACGCGACCGAGACCGTGGCATTGCGGGCAGGCACCCTCCGGCGTGTTCGCCGAGAACGACTCTGCATCGAGGTGCGGTTGGGCCGGCGGATATGTGCCCGCCCGCGAATACAGCATCCGAAGGAGGTTCGAGATTGTCGTCACGCTTCCAACCGAGGAGCGTGCCGTTGGCGATCCGCGTTGCTGCTGCAGGGCGACAGCGGGTGGGAGGCCTTCGATCTGGTCGACGTCTGGCACGCTCATCTGGGTGAAGAGACGGCGAGCATAGGGAGACACGGATTCGAGGTACCGGCGCTGGGCCTCGGCGTAGAGGGTACTGAATGCGAGCGAGGATTTTCCGGAACCGGAGACGCCCGTGAAGACGACGAGCGCGTCCCGCGGGATGTCGACGTCGACGTTTTTAAGGTTATGTTCTCGTGCACCTCGCACGCGAACGATGCCTTGAAGCTTTTCGGTCGCCTCCACAGCATTGTCGATAGGTCGATTCGGCATTGGGTTTTCCGCAGTTGCACGTCGGACGGAGATTGTACATGAGATCCTGCACTTAGCGGAGAGCGTCGCGCCGCAAGGATAGCCCCGAGACTTTGGACACAAATTGACGGTCGTCAACTACGACGACCGTCAAACACCCTATTGTTGCTCACGAATGCGTACAGGAACAACTTTTTGGCATGGACCTTGAGATGACGGTCACAAAAATGGCACCCTAGGCTGAAGGTTTGATCCGCTCCGAAGTCGGTGATGCCATCCCTCGCATCCCGAGGGACACGTCACCCACGGGCATCAACTTTGGGGCAGACTCTGCCCACCTTGTCCCTCAGTGCTACGAGGCGACCGTAATGTGTTCCGTCTAGTCTCTGTCGCGATTTAAAGAGGTGGAGGACGCTTCGTGGCGGACGATGACGAACCACATGGAATGGAAGAAGTGCCTTTGCGACGGCCCGCCGTCAACAATTGGCCTAAGGGCGTGCGGAAAATCGTGATGGATGAACTGGATTGTCTGGGCATTGACAAGCACGGCGGGCTTTATTGGCAGGGAAAGCAAGTCAACGCGAAGCGTATTGTCTTAACTTTCGGGCAAAAGGTGTACGCTTTTGTCGGGATAACAGCCGCCGCATTGGTGGCTATCAGTGCCATTGTCCAAGGAGTAGTTACTTACAATCAGTGAGCATGCAAAGTCCACTGGGTGGCAATATGCCCTCGATGAACGCACCCACTTTCGACTGGACACTTAGGCGGTTACCGGCAAGCTTGCAGAACTCGATGTCGCGAGTTGCGCCATCACGACCATCCGAGGCGTCGGCTATAGCTTGACGCACAAGCAGCTAGCTCAATCCCATCCCAAACTCGGGCGGCTTGGCTTCCTCCACCTTCAGCGAGCCCCGTGATAGCGGCTGCAATAACTCAGCTGGGGACCTCTCAAGATCAAGCCATGCCTTCCAATCACTCGGTCGGAGGACGACGACTTGTCGATTATGGAACTGCTCCACATCAGGCCCGGGGTGTGTCGTTAACATCGCGAACGCCGAAGGCTGGCTTTTCCGGCCGGGCCGCCAGATCGCGGCGATGGCCATAAATGGCGCGCCAACGAGCTCAAAGCGATATTTGCCCTTCGAACGCCTTCTTCCGGTAGACTCCAAGAATGCGCTAGCCGGAATGAGACACCGATGACCATCGCTGAAACTTTTTCCTTGCGATCGAATGTTGAATACTGGACCGTGCTTCCTGGCCGGCGGAAAACCGAACTTCATCTGTGCTAGCTCGACAGTATTGTCGCCCACACAGCGTATTACGGCACCCATATCGCCGATTTTGATTTGGGCACGCGGCGCCAAATCCAGTTCCGATTGTCGTGCCGGGATCCCAAGCGCCAGATCTTGCATCACATTGCTGTATTCGGCGTAGCAAATGCGTTGTTCGTATTCGCTGCACATCGTCAAACCTGATCATTTAGGATTCTTCACGGAGTCTCCGTGAGAACCGGTTAAAGCTGTGCTGACGCTCAGTCGTGCTTGGTGACTTCGACGTCCGCCGTCAGCAAGGGACGCTGCTCCTCCGCGCGCTGGCACTCGATCTAGGACAGCCGATACCCTGGGGTCGGCCCGACAACATCGGACGATCCTTCCGGGGCGGCCAAAGAGCCGCTACGGATCACGCAGAGCGTGCTCGATCCCTGCAGGGTGTTTTCAAGGCTCGACTGATCAACGCATGTCGCGACACGTGCTGTCGGGTTGCCGTTTCGGGCAGGACCCGGAAAGAGATCTTCGCACACTATCGCCACAACGTGAAGAACATGAGCTTGTTGCATACCACTGAATTTCAGGGCTCACTGACGTCCGTCAGCATTAGGGAGATAATCATGTCGGTAGATTAAGGAATTTTACGGTACGGAGAGGTCCCTAATTCCCTTTCGAACAAGCAGGGCGGATATCAAGCCTTCGGCATCGTCGAGAAAAGGGGATTTATAATGGTTGATGCTCTGGAAACTCCTATCGCCCTGCATCGCCTACCAGAAGTGCTGACGGCAGAGCCGGCAAGGCTCCAGGCCCTGTCCCACCTTCGCCGCTTCCGCCGCGAGCAGGACATTTACGTCCAAGAAGAGCGCACCGACACCTGGTACCGTGTCGTTTCGGGGGGCAGCCTGCAAATATCTGATGCGTACCGACGGGCGCCGGCAGCTTGTCGATATCTACCTGCCGGGAGATCTCTTCTGGTTACGGCCCGTCTCCTTCACAGATCCGCTGTCCAGGCCGTCACCGAAGGGACACTGATCGCCTTCTACCCGCGCCACCGTGTAGAGGCTCTCGCCGATGAGGACGCGGAGACGGCAATCGAAATCAGAATCCAAATCGTGGAAGCGCTGGAACGGTTGCAGGAGCAACTTCTGGTGACCACTACGATGACGGCACAGAAAAAGGTCCGGGAACTCCTGTTCTACTTTCACCGACGTCTCTCAGCGGGGACGTGCAACGGTCTCGCGCTGCCCATCTCGCGATAGGATATCGCCGACATTTTGGGGATCTCCGCCGAGACAGTCTGCAGGGCCTTCACGGACCTGCAGGAACGCGGCGTAATCTCGCTACAGGGCCTGCGCCGCATGATCTCCTCTAGGCATGTTGCCGTCCCTCAAGATTGATCTCCCATGCGAGCCGTTTCATCCGTTGCCCTGGGGCTTGCTGTCAACTGCCGCAAAGCTAATGGTGATATCGCGGGCAAGCGCTAGAGCTCGCGGAATTACGGCACTTCCAACAATCCCCCATCGCTCTACAAGGAAACGCCACCCATGGTAGATTGCCGGATGTCGGCAGCACATCTCATTACCCAGTCCTCCGACAACGCTTCCGACAGTCCGCTTTATGTGCAATAGTTCCACTCGGACCCTATGGTCCGCAAAAGTTGTAATAGGTTTGCGGCGCCAAACTGGGAGAAGCGATTACAATGGGTGATCGGTTAAGTGGTTTGCCACTATTCGGTGAATATAGCCTCGATGAACGATCAAACCTCCTCGCTTAAGCATTTAGCGCCGGGCGACCGGCCAGTGCGGATCGGGTTTTATCTCGTTCCGAACTTCCCACTGATGACCTTCGCTGCGGCTCTCGACTCGCTAAGGCAGGCGAACCGATTGGCAAAGGCCCAGCGCTTCGAGTGGGTGCTCATCTCTTTCGACGGATTACATGTCCGCTCCAGCAGCGGACTTGGCTTCGATGCCGATGCGGCTATCAGCAAAGCTCCGCGATGCGATGTCGTTATCCTCTGCGCTGGTATCAACTACTCAGACGCATATGACAGCAATATCTTCGCGTGGCTGCGCCGAATCTATTCGGAAGGCTGCATACTTGGCGCTGTCAGCACGGCTGTCTTTTTTCTCGCCAAGGCCGGGTTGCTCGAGGGCCGCCGATGCGCGGTTCATTGGGAATCGCTGGCAAGCTTCCGCAGCGAATTTCCCAACTGTTTTGCGACGGACGATATTTTTGCAATCGACGGACGCTTTCTGACGTCCTCGGGCGGCACGGTCACTCTCGACATGATGCTATATCTGATCGCCGCCGTCGAAGGCCACGGACTTGCATCGCTGATTTCGGATCAGTTTAACCATCCGCGGATTCGAAGGCAGGACGATGTGCAGCGCATGGCGCCGGAAGATCGCTTCGGCATCAAGAATGCCAAGCTCGGCTTCGTCGTTCGCCGCATGGAGGCGACGCTTGGCGACCCGGTCGAAATATCTGTACTTGCAAAGAGTGTCGCACTTTCCCTTCGACAGCTCGAACGTCTATTTCGCGCATCACTCGGGAAAAGCCCGTCGCAATTCTATATCGATCTGCGCATGGGACGTGCCAGAGAGTTGCTTGTCGATACGGAGCTCTCCGTGGCGGAGATCGCAGAGATCTGCGGCTACGAATCCGCTTCGCACTTCAGCCGCTTCTATCGCCGGCTTTTCAAAGAGAGCCCGGTGGCCACGCGGCGCGCTGAGAAGCAGCGTGAACGGCTCACCTTGCGCACTATGTCGATTGACGCATAGAAGACGTCGCATCGGTGCATATAATGTAGGGTAACCTAGTCTTACTTTTTTTGACGACGGAACGGTCGACGGGCAAAAGCCTGCAGGCCCAGTCAGGCGACGACTGCCTGCGGGCCAACCGATAAGATTTGGAACAGCTAGGCGCCAACAGGAGACCACTGCAGTGGACAACAATCAGCATTCCTATATCCCGACCCTGGTCGAACAGATGTCGAACGACGTGATCGGGCGACGCGAATTTCTTCGCAAAGCGACGCTGCTCGGCGTGTCTGCCGCAACTGCCTATTCTCTGGCCGGTCTGGCGATGCCCGGCGACGCCGCTCTGGCAGACGACATGCCGAAGGGCGGCAACCTACGCATCGGCATGCGCTGCATGGAAATCAAGGATCCGCATCTGGCCGACTTCGCCGAGAAGTCGAACGTCATCCGTCAGGTCTGCGAGTATCTCACCCTGACCGACCGCAACAACATCACGCATCCCTATCTTCTAGAAAAATGGGAAGTGAGCGACGACCTGAAGACATGGACGCTGCACCTTCGCAAGGATGTGAAGTGGCGCAAGGGCCGTCCTCTGACGGCCGACGACGTCGTCTGGAATTTGAAGCGTGTCTGCGACCCGGCAATCGGTTCATCGATGCTCGGCCTCTTCACCGGCTACCTCGTCCAGGAATACGAAACTGGCGAAAAGGACGAGAAGGGCAACCCGAAGAAGTCGAGCAAGCTCTGGGCCGACAACGCCATCGAGAAGGTCGACGATCACACCGTTCGCCTCAACTGTTCCTCGCCGCAGATCGCCGTGCCCGAGCACCTCTATCACTACCCGATGTTCATCATCGATCCGGAAGAAAAAGGTGCCTTCGGCGCTGATGCGAATGGCACGGGTCCCTTCGCCATTACCGAATATGTCGTTGGCAAGGGTGCCAAGTACAAGGCTCGCAGCGATTACTGGGGCACAGGTCCCTATCTCGACACCTTCGAATATGTCGACCTCGGCGACAATCCCGGTGCCGGTATAGCCGCCATGGCCTCCAAGCAGGTCGATGGCCTGTCGGAGGCCGATGCGGTCCAGATCAACGCGATGAAGAACTTCCCGCATGTCGGCGTCTATCAGGTCGAGACGACGCAGACGGTCGTCGCCCGCATGCACCCGGATATCGAGCAGTTCAAGGACAAGCGCGTTCGCCAGGCCATGCGTTATGCGATCGACCGCGACAAGGTCATTCAGACAGCACTTCTCGGCGCTGGCGTTCCAGCCGAAGATCACCATGTCGCGCCCTCGCATCCCGAATACGCGGCACTTCCGAAATATCCGCGCGACGTCGAGAAGGCCAAAAAGCTTCTTGCCGATGCGGGCTATCCGGACGGTTTCGAATTCGACATGACGACACGCCCGGACCCGATCTGGGAACTCAATACGGCCCAGGTCCTTGCCGAACAGTTCAAGGATATCGGGGTCAAGGTCAATATCAAGGCGCTACCGAGCGCCCAGTATTGGGAAGTCTGGACGACGTCGCCGTTCAGCCTGACGGCCTGGGGCCACCGGCCGTTGGCAATCATGACGCTGTCGCTCGCCTACCGCTCGAACGCCGCATGGAATGAATCCAATTATTCCAACGCGGATTTCGACAAGCTGCTGACCGAGGCCGAAGGCATTCTCGACCCGAAGGAACGCAGCAAGGTGATGGCGAAGATCGAGGCGATCATGCAGGACGACGGGCCGATCGTTCAGCCTTTCTGGCGTGTCTTTTCGACCGTCATGGACAAGAAGGTCAAGGGCTTCGAGCTCCATCCTTCGCAGTACATCTTCGCGCACCAGTACGCGATCTCGGCTTAACCTCCCGGCTGGCGACCCGGCCGCGTTCGCGCGGTCGGGCACTGGGCCCGGACATTCGGATTGCTCCGGCTATGGCGAATTTTCTTCTCAAGCGTTTGGCGATGATGGTGGTGACGATGCTCTGTGCTTCGTTTCTCGTGTTCGCCGTCTGCGAGTTCACTCCCGGCAGCGTGGCACGCAAGTCGCTTGGTCCTTTCGCCACCCAGCAGCAGGTCGACCTGCTGTCGCAGAAACTGAAGGCCAATGATCCGTTGCTCGTACGCTACGGCCGCTGGCTCGGCGTACTCGTCGGCGCAGTCCCCGATCCGCTTCAGGATCCGGCCACCGGCCTGAACTTCACGGACCCGCGCGGTGCCCAGTATTTCGGTAACTTTGGTTATTCGACGCTGAACAAGCTGCCCGTCAATGACGTTATCTGGGATCGCCTCGGCAATACCGCTATCCTCGCCGGGCTGGCATTCCTGCTGATCGTGCCGCTATCGATCATCTTCGGTATCCTATCGGGATTGAGAGAGGGCGGCGTGCTCGACAGGACACTCTCGGTCATCTGCATCACCTTCACCTCTATTCCGGAATTTGCCTCAGGCGTCTTCCTGGTGACGCTTTTCGTCATCCTCTGGCCGATACTGCCGGGCACCAGCCCGCTCAACAGCGATGGCGGCTGGGCAGTGCCTTACCAGTTCGTGCTGCCCGTCGCGGTCCTCGTCATCTATGACTTCGGCTATGTGGCCCGCATGATCCGCGTCTCGATGATCGGCGTCATGGAGCGGCCGTATATTCGCACGGCAATCCTCAAGGGCATGAGCACACGACGGATGGTCCTCGGCCACGCGCTTCGCAATGCGATGATCGCGCCCTTCACCGTGCTTCTGCTGCAAATCAACTTCCTGATCAGCGGCGTTGTCGTCACCGAACTCGTCTTTGCCTATCCGGGTTTCGGCCGTCTCATCCTCGACGCAAGCCTGTTCGGCGATATCGCGACGCTTGAGGCCGCCACGCTGATCACCGTCGCGATCGCCGTCATCACGCAGCTGCTCGGCGACCTTGGCTACATGCTGCTCGATCCACGCATCCGGGTGAGGTAAATCATGGCTGTTCAAGACAATATCACCGTGGCAGTCATCGCGCCGCCGAGGCGAGCCGCACGGGCGAACTGGATGCGCATCCTGCACTCGCCCACGGCTGTTGTCGGGCTCTGTCTGGTTCTCTTCTGGGTGCTCGCGGCCCTTCTGGCGCCCATCCTGCCGCTGCCGTCGCCGACGGATTCTGACGTGATGGCGATGGGCAATCCATATCCCTCGGCGGCCCACTGGCTGGGAACCGATATTCTTGGCCGAGATATGCTGTCGCGGCTGATCTTCGGTGCCCGCACCGTTCTCTCCGTCGCGCCTCTGTCTGTCGCGGTCGCGATGGTCGTCGGCATCACGATGGGGATGGTTGCAGGCTATTACGGTGGCTGGGTCGACGTTCTCATCAGCCGCTTCTCCGACATCATCCTCGCCTTCCCGGTCCTGGTCATCTACGTCATCCTGATTGCCAATATTGGCCCATCGGTCCTCAATATCGTCATCGCGACGATGATTGCCTCGGCGCCGGGTATCGGCCGCATCACCCGCGGCCTGGTGCTCGGTCTGAAACAGCAGGAATATATCTCGGCGGCAAAGCTGCGGGCGGAAAGTACGCTCTACATCATGATCGTCGAATTGCTGCCGAACTGCCGCAGCCTCCTGATTGTCGATGCCTGTCTTCGCATCGGTTACACGATCATCACCATCGGTATTCTCGGCTTCCTCGGCCTCGGCCTGCCACCACCGAACCCGGATTGGGGCGGAATGGTCAAGGAGAGCGTGACTGTCTTGAATGTCTGGCCGCACATGTCGCTGATCCCGTCGGCTGCGCTCGTCAGCCTCGTCCTCGGCTTCAATCTGCTTGCCGATGGCGTGCGGGAGGCATGGAAACCATGAACGTCATCGCGTCCAATCTCCAAGGAGCGGCCATGTCCATCACCCCATCGATCGATCCTGAACCGGTTCTCGACATTCAGAACCTGCGTATCGAGTTCCGCGGCAAGAGCGAGACGGTGGTCGCGATCCCCGATCTGTCGTTCAAAGTCATGCCCCGGGAGAGCTATGGCCTGGTTGGAGAATCCGGCTGCGGCAAGAGCACGACGGCGATGGCGATCATGAGCTATCTCGGCAATACCGGTGTGATTGCCGGCGGCAGCATCCGTTTCAACGGCAAGCAACTGGTCAACGCATCTGCGAAGGAATTGCGCTCCATCCGCGGGCGCCAGATCGCCATGGTCTATCAGGACCCGATGAGCGCGCTGAACCCGGTGAAGACAATCGGTGCGCAGCTTGCGGAGGTCCCCCTGCTGCATATGGGCGCGAGCAAGAAAGACGCTTTGGCCATGGCCGAGGCGATGCTTTCAGATGTGCGTTTGCCCGATCCCGGCGAGATGACGCGGCGTTATCCGCATCAACTGTCCGGCGGCCAGCAGCAGCGCGTGGTCATCGCCATGGCACTGCTCGCCAAGCCGTCCCTCTTGCTGCTCGATGAGCCGACGACCGGTCTCGATGTCACCGTCGAGGCTGCGGTCATCGACCTGATTGCCGAACTGCGCCAGCGCTATTCCACCAGCCTGCTGTTCATCTCGCACAATCTTGGCCTGATCGCGGAAAGCTGCGATCGTCTGGGTATCATGTATTCCGGCCAAATGGTTGAAGAGGGAACCACTTCAGAGGTGTTCCGCCGGCCGAAACACCCTTATACACGCGGTCTTATCGACTGCATCCCCGACATCACAGGCGACAAGCGCACCCGCACGCTGGCGGCTATCCCGGGCTCGATCCCGCTGCCGCAGGAACGGCCGCAAGGCTGTCTGTTCGGGCCGCGCTGTTCCAGTTTCGTTTCCGGTCTTTGCGATCGCCCCGGACTTGCCATGGAGCGCGCGGCCGACGACCATCTGGTGCGATGCGTCCGCTGGCCTGAGATCTCCACGACGGAGGCGGCGCTAGCCCCTGTCGAGAGAACGGTCATTGAGAAATCGACCGCGATAGCTTTGTCCGACGTCAGCCGTCTCTATCCTGTCGGCCATCATAAGTTCGTCAAGGCTAACGAAGCGGTCACCTTCGAAGCGGCAAAGGCGGAGATCGTCGCACTGGTCGGCGAGTCCGGCTGCGGGAAATCGACGCTGGCACGCATCGTCACGGGTCTCGACAAGGCGACGTCGGGCGAAATCCGAATGGCCGGCGAAAATATTGCCGAACTGCAGGCCGGTGAGCGCCCGCGCGAGTTGCTGCAACAGGTTCAGATGATCTTCCAGAATCCCGACAGCACGCTCAATCCGTCGCATTCCGCCGCCTTCTCCATTCGCCGTTCGATCAAGAAGTTCGGTATCCGCAAGGGCAAGGCCGAGATCGAGCAGCGTGTGCGCGAGCTTCTGGAAATGGTGCGGCTGTCTCCGGCAGTCGCGGAGCGGAAGCCGAACCAGCTTTCCGGTGGCCAGAAGCAGCGCATTGCCATTGCCCGCGCTTTTGCGGCCGAGCCCTCGCTGATCGTAGCCGACGAACCGGTTTCCGCGCTCGACGTCTCGGTTCAGGCGGCAGTCGTCACCCTTCTGCTCGACATTCAGCGGGAGAAGCATGCGACGATGCTGTTCATCAGCCACGATCTGGCACTGGTTCGTCATGTCGCCGACAAGGTCGTCGTCATGTATCTCGGCAAGATCATGGAGCAGGGGACCGTTGAGGAAGTGTTCGGCGGTGCGTCGCATCCCTATACCGAGGCACTTCTTTCCGCTATCCGCAGCCCGCATCTGGACGAACTGCCGCGCGAGCGCATTCACCTGTCCGGCGAGACACCAAGCCCCGTCAACGTGCCAGCCGGCTGCCGCTTCTCGACGCGATGCCACCGCAAGCTTGGCAGCATCTGCGACACGGTTGCGCCGCCGCTCCGCAAGATGTCCGGCACGCATGAGATCCTGTGTCATATCGACGAGGCAGCTCTCGCCGCCCAGGCCTCCGTTTTTCCCCAGGCCGGAAAGGCATAAGCAATGCACGAGCCCGACGGAACGATCGGCAAGTTATGGCGAAGCGCCGCGGGCCTGCGTGCGATCGTCCATGTGATGGCAAGCATCTGCATCGTTGCCACCGGTAATTCGCTTCTAACAACGACGGTGTCGCTGCATCTCAGCGATCCCGCGCTCGATCCGCACGTCGTCCAGTTGCTGCTGACGGCGTTTCCGATCGGCTTTCTGGGAGGCTGCCTGTCAGCCCGCTTCCTGGTTGTCCGATTTGGGCATGAGATCGCCTTCCATATCGTCGCATTTCTCGCCGCGCTGGGCTCTGCCGGCTACATGCTGACGGAAGCGGCTCCAGTGTGGTTCTGCCTGCGGCTGATAAACGGCTTTTCGATCGCAACGCTTTTCGTCGTCTCCGAAAGCTGGATCAACCTTTATGCCGATCAGAAGAACCGTGGAGCCTATTTCTCGCTCTATATGCTGATGACGTCGCTGGCGACGCTGTTTGCGCAACTGCTTGTCGAGGCGGCCGGCGCAGCCTCTCCCTATCTCTTTCAGCTTGGTCTCGGCGTCATTCTGTTCGGACTGTTCTATGCCCGCTTCGTCGGCCGACCGTGGCCTGCGTTGCGACTGCCTTTGGCTGTCACTGTCGAAGCGGGCAATGCCCATTCCGGACATCGCTACGGCATCTGGCGGCTGGCCGCTCTCGCGCCGGTCACCGTCGTCTGCGTGTTCCAGGCAGGCATGACTAACATGAATGTCTACACGATGACGCCGATTTACGCGGAGCGCATCAAACTCGACGCGTCCGTCGCGGTGACGCTGGTAACCGCCTTCAGTCTCGGCGGCATGCTGGCGCAGGCGCCGGTCGGATGGCTGTCGGACCGCATGGATCGGCGCGTTCTGCTGCTGATCCAGGGGTTGACTGGAGCGGGACTGTGCGCGGCCATCTCATGGCCGGGCACCTATTCGCAGACACTGCTCTACGGCCTGTTCTTCGCTTATGGCGCAATTGCACTGACGATCTATCCTGTCGGCATCGCCTATGCCAACTCGCAGCTCGACAGCCGGTATATGGTCTCGGCATCGGGCAGCCTATTGCTGCTCTATTCGATCGGCAACATCATGACCCCCGGGCTTGCCGCACAGCTGATGGAGCTGTTTGCACCACAGGCGCTCTTTTTGCTGCTTGGGGGCGGAGCCTTCCTGGTTGCCGCGGCCGCCTGCTTCAATCTCATCCGCCGTCCGATCGGCGCCACCAAAACTTGCCTCGTCCCGGGAGGAAGCGAATGACGTCCACGAAGCCTTTTGACCTCGTCATCCGTGGTGGCCGTGTGGTGCTGCCGGACGCGACAAAGCAGATCGATATCGGCATTCGTGACGGTGTGATTGCCGCGCTCGAGCCGGATCTGCCCGAGGGCAAGAATGAAGTCGCGGCAGAGGGGCGTATCGTGCTGCCCGGCGGCGTCGACAGCCATTGCCACATGGATCAGCAACCTTGGGAGGGCAAGGCGACCGCAGACGACTTCAACACCGGCACGCTGTCGGCGATGTGCGGCGGCACGACAACCGTCGTACCTTTTGCCATGCAGATGCGCGGCCAGTCGCTGCGCGACATTGTCGACGATTATCATCAGCGTGCCGGCCCGAAAGCACATATCGACTACGGTTTTCATCTGATCGTCGGTGATCCCTCGGCGGAGGTCCTGCGCAACGAGATCCCTCAGCTGATTGCCGAGGGCTGCACCTCGATCAAGATCTATCTGACCTACGACGGGCTGAAGCTCGATGATTACGAGGTTTTGAACGTTCTCGATCTCGCTCGTGCACAAGGCGCGATGGTCATGGTGCATGCGGAAAATGACGCCTGCATCCGCTGGCTGACCGAAAAATTCATTGCCGCCCGCAAGACCGAACTGCGTTACCACGAAAAGGCGCATTCGGCGATCGGCGACCGTGAAGCGACCTTCCGGGCGATCAGCCTTTCGGAACTGATCGAGACGCCGATCCTCGTCAGCCATGTCGCAGCCGGGGGCGCTGTCGAGGAGATCCGCCGCGCCAA
Organism: Rhizobium sp. 01L410; assembly: GCF_056400165.1. Taxonomy (NCBI): domain Bacteria; kingdom Pseudomonadati; phylum Pseudomonadota; class Alphaproteobacteria; order Hyphomicrobiales; family Rhizobiaceae; genus Rhizobium; species Rhizobium sp. 01L410. The sequence goes on along the minus strand of NZ_JBFTST010000005.1, from coordinate 270,517 downwards.
AGCCCGCGGCCTGCCGATCTACGCTGAAACCTGCCCCCAATATCTCTTCCTTTCGGCCGAAGATATCGACACGCACGATCTGTCTGGCTCCAAATGCGTCTGCACGCCGCCGCCGCGCGACAAGTCGAACCAGCCGGCGATCTGGGCAGGCATCCTGGACGGGACGCTCGAGGTTTTCACCTCGGATCATTCGCCCTGGCACTATGCGGACAAGATCGCAGGCGGGCCGGGGACACCGTTCCATCGTATTCCGAACGGTATTCCGGGCATCGAAACGCGGCTTGCCCTTCTGTTTTCGGCGGGTGTGAATGGCGGCCTGATCTCGCTGCAGAAATTCGCCGATCTGACGTCGGGCGCTCCGGCGCGGCTGTTCGGGCTTGCTCCGCGCAAGGGCAGCATTGTCACCGGCGCGGACGCCGACATCGCGATCTGGGATCCGGATCGCAGCGTAACGATCACCAATTCGCTGCTGCATCACGCCACCGACTACACGCCCTATGAAGGGCAGGTCGTCAAAGGCTGGCCGATTATGACGATCTCGCGCGGCGACATCGTCTGGGATGACGGAAAGATTCTGACTGAACCCGGCCGCGGCCGGTTCGTTGCCAGAGAACGCTCCTTCCCGCCACAGCAGGGGCTTTCGAAGGTTCTCGCATCATGACGGCGCCGATGACACGCCTTGAAAGCAAGGTGATCTTTCTGACGGGTGCCGCGAGCGGTATCGGCGCGGCGATCGCGCGCCGCTGCATAGACGAAGGCGCCTCAGTGATCTGTGCGGATCGGTCGTCCGATGACGTGGCTGCACTGGCGCAATCCCTCGGTCCCCAGGCGTTTGGTGTCCCATGCGACGTCACCGACAAGGCGTCGGTCGGGCATGCGGTGGACGGCGGCGTAAAGCGTTTCGGTCGCCTCGATGGCCTCGTGCACAACGCTGCTGCACCATCGATGGACGGCACGGTCATCGATCTCGCCGAACAGCAATGGCGGCTGGAGATCGACGTCATTCTGACCGGCGCCTTTCTGGCAAGCCAGCACGCGCTCCCAGCGATGATTGCCAGCGGTGGCGGCGGATCGGTGGTCTTTATCGCGTCGCAATTCGCCCATGTGGCGACCGGCAAAGCCGTTGCCTATTGCGCCGCCAAAGCCGGTCTGGTGCATCTCGCCAAGGCCATGGCGGTCGATCACGCGGCCGATGGCATTCGCGTCAACAGCCTTTCGCCGGGTGCTGTGGCTACCCCGAGATTGCTGCAACGCTGGCCGGACCTTGCGGCAGCCAATACCGGGCTCGGACCGGCGCATCTGCTCGGCCGTATCGCCCAGCCCGACGAAATCGCCGCCGCTGCCGCCTTCCTCCTGTCACCGGATGCTTCGTTCATCACCGGAACCGATCTCATGGCCGATGGTGGTTATGCGACGCGCTGAGATTTTTGCTGAAGTTTTTGGATGGATTTGAAATGACCCTTCTCGTTACCGGCGGAACCGGCTTCGTCATGAGCGTCCTCGCAAGGACATGGCTCGAACGTGATGCCAAGGCGCGCGTCGTTACTCTCGACCGTGCGGGCCTGGATGCCATGGCGGAACGCTATTTTGCGCCGGTCCGCGATCGGCTCACGGTCGTCACGGCCGATATTTGTGATCCCCAGCAGTGGGAGGCCGTCCTCGACAGCCACGATATCCGCTATGTGGTGCATGGCGCGACCGTCACCCCGATTTCTCGCGGCAGTGCCGCGGAGGCAAAGCGTCAGCCCGAAGCCGAAGATCCTGCCAGGATCGTCGATGTCAATTTGATGGGCACTGTCAATATTCTCGAATGGCTGAGAAAACGGCCCGGTATTCAGCGCCTGGTCTTTGTCAGCTCGGGCTCCGTTTACCGCCATCACGGGCCGGACTGGACGGGTGAACCGCTACCCGAGGACGGCTATGTCGCGCCGCTGACGCTCTACGGCATCTCCAAGTTTGCGGCCGAGATGGTGGTCAACCGTTACGCCGATCTCTTCGGCCTGTCGGCCGCCTCTGTCCGGCTCGCGTCGGTCTATGGGCCGATGGACAGGGTCACCGGCAGCCGCAATTTTCGCCATGTGCCGAACCGCGTCGCCCATATGGCGCTCGCCGACGAGACGATCCGGCCGAACAGCCTGGAACCCGTCGGCGACTATGTCACCTCCACGGATGTGGCCGAGGCGATCATCGCGCTGCTCTTTGCGGAGCGCCTGCGTTACCGCCACTACAACATCGGCAGCGGCGAGACCTCGACGATCGGCGACATCGTCGGTTGGGCGAAGGAGCGTGTGCCCGGATTGCAGGTGGATGTGAGTTCCGATGAGACCGGCAACATCATCCAGGACATCTCGCTGAAAGACGGCATGTGGGGCGCCTACGACATCGCCCGCATCACCCGCGATACCGGCTGGCAGCCACGCGGCGGGAAGCAATCCTTCCATGACTATATGGACTGGATCGTCGAAAACGAAAATCAGAGCGAAGGACAATGATGAGCACCGCTGCACAAGATCAATCGCGCGATTTTATTGGTTACGGTCCGAAGCCGCCGTTCGTGACCTGGCCGGGTGGCGTCAAGCTGGCGATCAACCTCGTGCTGAACTACGAGGAAGGCGCCGAATATTCCTGGCTCGAGGACGGGCGCAACGACAACTGGGGCGAATACAATATTCCCAACAGTCCGCCGTTGCGCGATCTCGGCACCGAGACCCATTTTGAATATGGCAGCCGCGCCGGCGTCTGGCGGCTGGCACGCCTGTTCGACCGTTACGATATTCCCGTCACGGTTTCGGCCTGCGCCGTTGCGCTCGAGAAGAACCCGGCCGTCGTCGCTTGGATGAATGCACGCGGCCACGATCTGCTCGGCCATGGTCTGCGTTGGAGCGAGTATTCCAGCATGCCGCGCCATGAGGAAGAGGAGCAGCTTCACGAAGCGATTGCTCTCTACGAGAAACTGACCGGCGGCAGGCCGATGGGCTGGAACTGCCGTTCCTTTCCAAGCGTCAACACCCGGGATCTGATCGTCAAGGAAGGCAGCTTCCTCTATTATTCCGACCCTTGCAATGACGATCTTCCCTACTTCCTCGATCATGAGGGCACGCGACTTCTGATCGTGCCCTATTCGAAGACGCTGAACGACAGTCGCTACCTGATTGCCCCCGGCTACAGCAACCCGCGCGATTTTGCCGAGGATTGCCGTTCGGCGATCGATTACATGATCGGCGAAGCAGACGAGACAGGCGGGCGCATGCTGACGATCGGTGTGCACGCCCGCTGGATGGGCCAGCCTAACAGGGCATCGGGCCTGCGGGATGTCATCGAGCACGTCAAGAAGACGCCAGGCGCTGCCTTCATGCGACGCGAAGACATCGCTCAATACTGGATCGACCATCATGGCTGATAGTGCGCATGCAATGCCGGACAAGCGTATTCAGGTGGAACCGGGAACGATAAGCGGGGCCGAATATATTGCGGGCGTCCTCAAGGAAGAGGGCGTCAAGCAAATCATCGGTTTTCCGGCAAGCGAGCTTTTCGATGCATCGGCGGCTTTCGATATTCCGCCGCTGATCGCCCGTACCCAACGCGTCGCCGTCAACATTGCCGAGGGCTACGCCCGGGTCACGGCTGGCAGGGAGCTTGCCGTTGTCACCGTGCAGTACGGCCCGGGCGCCGAGAGTGCCTTTGCCGGCATCGCCCAGGCCTTCAATGACGGCGTCCCGATGCTGTTCCTGCCAACCGGTTATCCGCGCGGCTCGGAAGCGGTGTCGCCGAACTTCGAATCCTGCCGCAACTTTCGTCACATTACCAAATGGTGCGAGGCGGCAAGCCAAGTCGCCGATCTGCCGAAACTGATGCATGCGGCGATCTCGCGCGTCAGAAACGGTCCACCGGCGCCTGTGCTGCTGGAACTGCCGATCGACCTGCTTGCCGAAAGGTTTGATGCCAAGCCTGCCGACCATCGCCGCCCGCGCAGCAGCGTGCCGCAGGCCGGTGGCGCTGAGGTGGCCGATCTGGCCGAAGCCCTGATGGCCGCGCGCAACCCGGTAATCCTGGCCGGTCAGGGAATTCTGGCCGGATCGGCGACGCAGGAACTGGTCGCGTTGGCCGAACTGTTGAACATTCCCGTCATGACGACGCCAAACGGCAAGAGTGGTTTTCCCGAAGATCATCCTCTTGCGCTTGGGACTGCCGGACGGGCACGGCCAGCGACGATCGATCATTTCCTGGAAAAGGCGGATGTCGTGCTCGCCATCGGCAGCAGCCTGACCCGCTCCTATTACATCCTGCCCATTCCGGAAGATAAAACCATCCTCCATGTGACTCTCGGTGAAGCTGATCTCGGGAAGGACTACGCGATCGCCCAAGGGGTGATCGGCGATGCCGCCTCCGTTCTCAGGCAGTTGACCGCCTATATCCGCGACAATCGCTTGATCCGTGGAAAACGGCCGCAGCCGGCTGCGGAGATAGCCGAAGTGCGCGCGGCGTTCATGGAAAAATGGATGCCGCTGCTGACATCCGACAGCACGCCGATCTCGCCCTACCGCGTCGTCTGGGAGATCATGCAGGCGATCAATCCGAAGACCTCCATCGTCACGCACGATGCCGGCAACCCGCGCGACCAGTTCTGCCCGTTTTACGTGGCGAGCACGCCAGGCAGCTATATCGGCTGGGGCAAGACCACACAGCTCGGCAGCGGCCTTGGCTTTGCGATGGGCGCCAAGCTAGCCCGTCCGGAGGCGACGGTCGTCAACCTGATGGGAGAGTCCGCCTTCGGCATGGTCGGCATAGACTTCGAAACGGCTATTCGCTGCAATCTGCCGGTTCTGACCATCGTGCTTCGCAATAACGTGCTCGGCGGCTATGCGAAGAGCATGCCTGTCGCCACGCAGAAATATGGCGCGAACCGGGTGACGGGCAATTATGCGCCGATCGCCGAAGCCCTCGGCGGCTATGGCGAATGCGTGACGGAACCGCAGAACCTGCGGCCGGCATTGCTGCGTGCTCTTGAGAGGGTCACGGCCGGTCAGGCGGCGCTCATCGAGGTCGTCACGCACGAGGAACCACGGCTCGCGGGCGTGCGGTAGAGAAGCGGAGGCGGACGTGTTCGATACCATGATTCTAGGCGGCACGGTCGTCAACGCAGACGGTCAGCGCCCCGCGGATGTCGGCATTCGCGATGGGCGCGTGGCGGCTATCCTCGCGCCGGGCGAGACCGCGATGGCGCGCGATTTCATTGACGCCGGCAGCAAGCTGCTACTGCCTGGGCTCGTGGATGCACATGCGCATTTGCGAGAACCTGGACTGACGCAAAAGGAAGACTTTGTAAGCGGCACGCATGCGGCCGCTCTTGGCGGTGTGACGACCATCCTCGACATGCCGACTGACGATCCCTGGACGGCAACAGCCAAACAACTGTCAGACAAGATGGAGAGTGCCGCGGGCAGGCTGAATGTCGATGTCGGGTTTCAGGCCGTGGTTTCGAAGAATTGCGAGAACCTGGATGACCTGCTTGCGCTCTCGCCCGTATCTCTTGAATTGTTCACCGCAGACGTACCCGTCGAATACCGGTTCGACAGTCTGGATCAGGTGACGCGGATGCTTCGCCGGCTGGCGGAAGCCGCTACGGTGATCGGCGTTTCGCCGGGTGACCAGTCGATCCTCGATGAAAGCGGGCTTCATGACACCAGCGGCAACATTTCAACGTTTCTGGCAAGCCGGACGCCACTCGCCGAAGCAAGCGGTATCGCCCGCGCTGTCCTGGCTGCGGCCGAAACGGGTGCGCGCGTGCATGTCCGCCAGATCAACTCGAAACTCGGCGTCGAAACCTGGCGCCGCCTTCAGGGGATGGCTGACGTCAGCGTCGAAACAACGCCGCAAAACCTGTTCTTCACCTCGGAAGACTACAAGACCGGCGGTGCCCGGCTGAAGGGGTCCCCTCCATTCCGGGGCCGTGGTGACGTCGCCGCCTTGCGGCATGCGGTGTCGGAGGGCCTGATCACCATCATGGCGACCGACCACGCACCGCACAGCCCGGCCGAAAAGTCTGCCCCCTATGGTTCGTTTGCCGACATTCCCGGCGGCATGCCGGGCCTTCAGACGTTGCTTTCGGTGATACTCAGCCTCGTTGCGGACAAGGTCCTGGGACTTGCCGACCTGGTGCGGATTTGTGCCTACAATCCTGCGCAGCGCTTCGGCCTCGGACGCTCCAAGGGGGCGATCGCGGTCGGCTGGGATGCCGATATCCTGATTGTCGACATGAGACGATCGACTGCCATTACCGATGCCGAACAGGTCTCCCGAGCCGCCTACACGCCTTTCCATGGCAAGCAGACTGTTGGCCTGTTAACCGACGTCTTTTTGCGCGGCGAGCGCATCGTCTGCAACGGAACCCTCATTTGTCCCGGACGCGGCCTTGTCGTCCGCAGAGCTCCATAAAGGAACGTCCATGCCGTTGCTCGACAAGAAAATTGCCATCGTGACAGGCGCAAGCTCCGGTCTCGGCCGTGCGATCGCGCTTCGCTATGCCGAGGAGGGCGCGACGGTCGTGATCGCCGATGTTTCCGACGCTCCGATCGAGGGGGGCGAAACCACCCTCTCGCGCATCGTGGCCGCAGGCGGAAAGAGCGTTTTTGTCAAGACTGACATCTCCAGCTGGGCCGATGTCGATGCGCTGATCTCCCAGGCTGTAGCCGAGTTCGGCCGGCTCGACATCATGGTCAACAATGCCGCGATCTATACGTCGACCAATCTCCTCGAGACGTCGCCGCAACAATGGGATCGGGTGATTGCCGTCAACGTCACCGGGTACTTCTACTGTTGCAAGCGGGCCGCTCAGCAGTTTCTTAAGCAGGAGCTGGTCGGTGACACGCGCGGCCGGATCATCAACATTTCGTCGCAGCATGGCATGGTCGCCTGCCCGGGTGATTTTCCCTATGGCGTCAGCAAGGGTGCGATTGTGCAGATGACGCGGCAAATTGCCGTCGACCACGCTGAAGCAGGAATCGTCTGCAATGCGATCGCTCCTGGCAAGATCGTCACCGGCAAACCGGGTGTCGCCAACGCTCCCGACGCACTCGAATACTCGCGACGCCGCACGCCCTGGCCGCGGCTCGGCGAGCCGAGCGACGTCGCGAGTGCCGCACTTTTCCTCGCAAGCGACATGGCGAGCTACATGACCGGCGTCAACCTGATGGTCGACGGCGGCTGGATGGCGGGCTGATCACAGCGCCGCGCAAAATTTGAAATAACGGAAAGGAAAGAGACCATGGATCTCGGATTGAAAGGCAAGACTGCCCTGGTATTGGGCGCTGGCGGAGGACTTGGCGGAGCGATTGCCCGGACGCTGGCAGCGGAGGGTGCGCAGATCGCTGTCGCCGATATTAACAAGGAGGCCGCCGACAAGACGGTCGCGGACATCGTCGCGGCTGGCGGTTCGGCCATGGCGCTTCAATGGGACGTTGGCGATCTCGGCGTGCTGCCCCCCAATCTCGCGGCTATCGACAAGCAGTTCGGCTCGGTGGACGTGCTTGTGAACATCACCGGCGGCCCGCCGCCGACAGTCGTTTCAGGCCAGAGCGCCGATAGCTGGCGCAAGTATTTCGACAGCATGGTCCTGTCGGTCATCGCCATCAGCGACGCGGTACTTCCGGGTATGCGGCAAAAGAAGTGGGGCCGCATCATCACCTCGACATCATCGGGCGTGGTCGCGCCGATTCCCAATCTTGGCCTATCGAACGCGCTACGCATGTCGCTTCTCGGCTGGTCGAAGACCCTGGCCGGCGAGGTCGGCCGCGATGGCGTGACCGTCAATGTGGTCCTGCCGGGACGCGTTGCCACACAGCGTATCAGCTTCCTCGACGAGCAGAAGGCGAAGCGAGAAGGCAAGGCGGTCGAAGAGGTATCGGCGGCGAGCACCGCGTCGATCCCAGTCGGCCGCTATGGCGATCCGCAGGAATATGCCGATGTCGTCGCTTTCGTCTCGAGCGTTCGCGCTTCCTACCTCACAGGGTCGGTCATTCGCATCGATGGCGGCTTGATTGCCAGCGTTTGAGGAGATCATGCTGATTGACTTGACCATAATTCCGGACGTCCCGAGCATGTCGCCGGGCTCGCGCGTAAACGCATTTGCGCCGACGAGATCTGGGCCCTCCAAGAGCTTGGCGACGGGCTGAGCATTTCACCCACCTGAATGACGCCACAAAGGGCTGCCGCGCCGGTGAGCGGCGCGGTTCTTCCCACGCACCCTGGGAGCATCAGCGGCATCCCGACCTTGGCTGCGATTCGATCGCACGATCCGGCCGTAGGAAAAGCAATGAACCGCGAACAAATCGACGCCGATTTATTCCGAGCAGCTTGGGTTGCCGGTATTAACGTTGTAACAGACAATGCAGTCGAGAGCCTGCAATATTTGGCTACGATGGCTAGGCCGTCGATAGCTCGCTACCGAGCGTCAACCGGCGATCTCAGGTGGGATATGGATGCCGTCCTCGAAATCGGACCAGCGAAAGTCCAGCGGAGCGGGGAAGTCCCGGGCACACGTTCGGCGGAGACGTCTCGAATGCGATGACGTTCGACGCTGACGATGGCGACGTGAACCTCAGCTACGGTGTTTCCTATTTGTTGGAGGACGTCACTCCAAGCCCGACTACAGCCGGACCTACGCCAACAGCCCGGGTGTCTGGATGAACCCAAGCAGTGGTCAGCGCGCAATCGGAAGTGCCTAGACGGTGGTGGACGCGTTCGCGACCTATAAGATAAACGACAGTGTCAGCCTCGACTTCCAGGCGGAAATCCTCATAGACAAATTCTATGTCGATGCCTTGGACGGCGGGAACACTTCGCCTGGGCGCACATTTCGGGCTACGCTCACGGCGAAGTTCTGACCGCTTTGCAGCACGGCCGTCATCCCAGGATTTTCCTCTTCTCGGCATCGTATTCGTCGCCACTGATTGCGCCGCTATCCTTCAGCTTCGCGAGTCGCTCGAGCACCTCGACGGCGTTCGAAGACATGGTGCCGCCCGCGGCCTTCGTAGTGGCGGGCGCGACCTCGTCGGTGCCGGCCGTGCAGTACCAGATAATCAGCGCGATGGTTCCAACCGGAAACAGGTACGACAGGAGCTGATGCCAGCCGCTTCTGTTCAGGTCATGCAGACGACGGGTTGCGAGAGCGATGGTTGGAAGAAGGACGCCGAGACTAAAGAGGCCAGACAGAGCATCCGTCGGATCGATAGCACTGAGAACTGCCGAAACGATGACGAGGAAGAAGAATGAAAACCAGAATTCCGATCGGCTGGCGCGGCCTTCGAACGTCGCGTACTTTTTAAAGAACGTCGAAATCGCCTGTCCGAACCCCATTGAAGAAGGAGCCTGCCCAAAGCGGTTTACGCCTGACGGTGGGCTCTTGAACACGAAGAATAGCGGCAACCCGAATACAATAAGAACAACAAGCATATGCCAGACCGAAAGGCTTTCCATAGTTTCCCCCTTTGAATAACGCCCGAATAAATTTCTAGTTTTGGCCTCGCACTCAAGTCAATGTCCCGCTTTCGTCCAATTCAGTTCTGTCAAATCGACCAGTAAGTCGCAGGATACGTAGCGAACATATTTTCATTATCCGAATTGGTTACATGGACATGATTGCGTAATATCGGCGTCCGTGATCTGATCCGGCCGGGGAAATCTCGTGTCTGGCGTGTGGGGCGATGAAGTTACGTAGCCGTTACAGGCTTGTTATTGTGACATTGCTAGCTTTTGGGCTGATTGCGGCTGTCGCACCATTCTGGTTGAAGGAATGGGTGGAATCCATCACGGACAACCCAACTCTCGACAAGATTCACGCTGTTTCCCAGGGCCTCGGCTTCCTTTCGTTGCCCAGCGTGCCGGTGACGCTGGTGCGCATCGATGACCAAAGCTTCGAGGCGTGGCAACGTCCTTTTCCAATCACCAAGGCGATCATCGCCGGCTTGATAGAGAAGGCGAGGACATCCAGTCCGCGGGCAATCCTTGTTGACCTCGATATATCCGCGGGAGGTGGCAAGGACGCCGACGTACTGCACGACTTACTCGACAGATGGCGACCATCAGACCCGCCCTTGCTCTTCCCAAGAGAGCTTTCGTTCGACCCCGACGGGAACAGCCTCCCTGCCTCGCCGTCCGACTTTGATATGCATTTCAAAGCCGGAAAACCGCTCTTTTGGGTGAACGTTCTTTTTGAGGTGGGTGACGGTGCCAAGGTTAGAAACTGGAACCTTTGGGAGGTGCCTAAGGGTGCCTGCCAAGCTCTCCTGTCTCCGGCGATTTTGTCTTATGCATACAAGTTGGGTGGCACGGCGATGGTCGAGACTGCTCAGAGATATCTTGGCAGCCGCGACGGCGCAGGCTGCGCTCGCGAAGGGCAAGACACGCCGAGTGCTGTGCCAAGGTGGTTGAGCGACGCAGAGAAGAGCTTGGCAATCCAGTTTTCATTCCCAAAGAGTGACACTGCGATGTCCGCAATGATGGTCGAAGATGGTCATGGGCCTGCTCTTATTCAGTTGTCGGGATACCAATTTGCTCAGCGTCCCATCGCTGCCAGTGCGTTGGCGGATCGCTTCGTTATCATTGGAAACAGCTATGCCTCCAACGGGGACTTCCACGACACACCGATCGGGGAAATGGAAGGAATGCGCGTGATCGCAAATGCGGTCGCCAATTCCACAAAGGCTATTGCTTCCGCAGAGTATCCGACGACGGTCGCCGTCATCCTATCGAGCATGTTCCTCGCGGGCCTCGTCGCATTTCTGACTTTCACCTTCAAATCTCTGATCGCGGCCCCGTTGGCGCTGCTGGTGGGGATCGTTGTGTACACCACCTGCAACATCAATCTTGGCGCTGCCTCCGCCCAGTCTGTCGTCCAGTACGCCATCGTGATCTGGGTGCTGGTCATTGCACTGGAGTCTGTTGAATCGATATGCCGCGGGTTTCTTGAGGGGCGCAGCTGGAGGTCGTTTCTCAATGGGTAGACGTGTCTGGATGTTGGAAGAACCGACATGTTTCATACTGGCGAGCTGTATTCTCTTTGCTCCCGTGGCATCTCTGGCGGGACAGCCGGCGGCCGTGATCGTCGACTACGACGGCGCGGCCGCCATCATCGGCACGCGATCGGGCACAACAATGGAGTTCCAACTGGGGAGTGTGTTGGAGGAGGGGGATCGCCTCGATGTTCCAGACCCCGGCTTTATTAAACTGAATCGAGGCGGGGCCTGCGGACTATTGCTCTCACCCGACACATCGAGGTCCGAGGAGCCGGGATGCTCGACCAGTCGCGTTTCGACGTATTCTGTCCCGTCCTCCGGACTGACAGGTGACGTTTCGAGCAGATATCAGCAACTGGCGGAAGTCTTGGGCTGGTGGGACCCAGAACGCAAGTCGAAGCCGATGCGCAGCAGGGAGTCCTACGGCCTTCGCGTTCCCGCCCTGGACAATGTGGCGAAGCCCTTGCTTGTCGCGGGAGGCAGGACGCTTGAGGTGCGCTGGGTGGACGGCAAGCCACCCTTCCGGCTGAAGGCAATTGCTTCTGACGGCAAGAAGGTCGACGGCATCGTAGCCGATGGCGCTCGCACTGGCAGTGTTCATATCCTCATCGAGCCTGGCAAAGCATTTCGCCTGGAAGTGGCCGATGCGTCCAAGGTGGTTTCCTACAACATCCACGGGATCGCAGCTTTCGAGGACAAGAAAGCTGCAAAGCCCATGGATGACTACGACCGGGCGTCCCAAATCGTCGCGGCAATCTCGAAGAGCGGCGGCGACTGGGCATTCGAAGGCGTCCAGCAGATCAAAGGTCTTGCACTCGAACCCCGCGTGAAGACCGCCCTGATCAGCGCGATCGAATACGGAGACTGGCCATGAGGTTCTTCCGCTTGTTCGTCACGACGGCATTCAGCACTTTGCTCTATTTCGCCGCTGCCACGGCGAGCTCGGCGATGGAAGGCATGATCACAGGGCCGGAGCATTCCGCGATCAAGCAAATCATCCAGACCGACTACGTGACATCCGACCAGCTGGATAACGCTGTCGTGGTGCTTCGGCGGTTGATTGAAGCAAGCGAGGTTCAGTTCGGCAAAACCAGCCGACAGGTTGGCGTATTGCTCTGCGACATCGGCGAAGTGGCTTACAAGCAGGCCAATTTCCTGCAGGGTAAAGCCAAAACCGACAAACTCAGGAGAGCGACCGCCGCACTGGTGTCAGGCGCAGACATGCTGAAGCCCTATCAGGCAGAGCATGACGGCTATATCATCCAACGGGCACGCGCCTACCGGTTTGCAGGTATGGCGTATCTTGCCTTGGGCGACAAGAAGAGCGCCGAGTCCAACTTGCGAAATGGACTTGCCATTCACTGGAAGCGATACAACGACAATGCCTACCAACTTCAGTTTTTCCCGACATTGTTTGACGCCGTAGAAGGTCCTGAGACGAAACGAAAGGTAGCCGAAGCAGAGATTAAGATCGCGCGAAACGTCTACAACGTTCCGACCGGAAGTGGGCACGCGAGCCTGGATGGTCCACTCAAGCGGCTACGAATTGCCGAGACGGAAGGCAATCCGCTCATCGCGAAGCTCGAAGCATCTCGCAGCAAGGCTGCCGGCCTTGCTGAGGCAGGCAAACGCGATGCGGCCTATGAGGAGATCGCTTCCTTGTTTTCGATAGCGACAAGCGAGAGCGATCGCAGTCTATTCATCGGCCGGATGAAGCCGCGGCCGTTTTTCATCTACGATGATCCCGACGCCGGCCAATCCGTCAGCTGGAGCGACGACAAGGCCGCCTATGAGATGGGGCCCTACGACTACGTTGCAACTAAATTCTTCGTCGATCACAATCTTATGCCGTTCATCGCGGAAGGGAGGAACAACCTGTTCACCTTGCTATCGCAATGGCAGGAAATCTACGATTCTGGAGGCCGTGAGAATGCCGCTTACTTCTGCCGGCTGATTCCAGGGAACTACACCGGATACAGTGGTTTTGACCTGCCTGGCTTTGATCGAAGCCAGCCAGTCATCCCTCCATTTTGTGCTGCGTCCATTCAGTGGGCCGGATGGATGCGAATGCAAGGTATCATCGGGCAGGGGCGGCAGTTGGTCGAGATGGGTATCGACCTGCTGCCCGTCGACGTCCGCGAGACACCTATCGGGCAGAAGTTCCTTGCGGACAGCCTCGGGCTGATGTCTGCCTTCGAGGCCTATTACGGCTCTCCGGACAGCTTTCTCTCGGCTTATGAGCGTCTTACCGACGTGGATGCTCCATCATCGGCTGAATATGCCTTCTACGCGGCCATCATCCGTGACCAACCAGATGCGTTCATGGAAGCGTTAAGGCGGCTGGGGCCGGCAGCATTGCTTCAAGGCGACGAGGAGGAGGGCCCCGGTCCTGTTTCGAAGTTGGCAATCATCGGTCCGAAGGTCGCTGAGGCGATTTGCGCCCAACAACCAACGGAGTTGCCGGCGATCGTGCGCGCGTCGTTTTGCGCCGATGATGCGGCGATCTCGCCTGATCAGTTGCGTGCCGAGTTGCAGAGTGCCTCGAAAAGGTTTGAGCTAGGACAGGTCAAGCCGTTTTTCGCTATTCCGAATTGGCGAATTCTGAAACTTCTCGCGGCTCCCGAATACGCAGCCCTCCGGCCTCTGGCGAAAGCCGCGTTCTCGCCTGGTGAGGTGGCTCAGTTCCAGGAGCGTAAGCTTTCGAAGCGCGAGCAGGCGTTTCTCAAGACGCCAAAGGACCACGACACCTATATCCAGCAAACGCCGAACGACACTCGCTTTGCCGACCAGGTGTCTGACGACTTCGACGCAGCTTTCATCTCTACCGCGCTCTTCGAGGCTGGAAAGGTCGACATGGCGAAATCATGGGCTCTTCCGGCTATCGAGCGTTATCAGTCCGCAAGCCCTCCGCAAACGATATTCAGTCTTTGGCTGGCGGATACCTATGAGGAGCAGACATATCTCGACGGCTGGAGATGGCTTCTCATGGATCGCCCGCTTCTTGCCAGTGCCGCCTTTGGAAAGCACATCCCGGAACACCTCGCATACACCCGAGGAGGCTTAGGCGAGGGCGCGCAATCGAGTCTGGACTGGGAGCGGGTGATCGGGTCCTATCACGGGCGGATGATCGCGGGCACCCAGCTTCACGATGATCTGTCAGCTCGAGCGGACGCCCGATCGCTGGTATCGTACGTCGAATTCGTCCTCGGTCTGCAGAGCTTTTCACGCAACGAAACCAGAGAGGTCATCGTTCGGGTTGCTCGCCCGGCTCTGAACGAAGCGCTTTCCGTTCTCGTCGACGGGCGTGAGCTCTCTCCTGACGACGTGGAAGCGGTCTTCGAGATCGTCCAGATGATGAAGCCGAGTGGGACGGGTGCAACCATTGCCCGTCTGGGTGCGAGGCTTTCTGCGGTGTCTCCGCAGTTGGCAACTCTTGCCAAGCAGCGCGAAGAATTGCGTCAGAAATGGCTTGCAACCCCGGTTGATCAAGTTGCGGATCGCAAGGCGTTGGCCGTCCAGGTTGACGACATTGATTTGGAGCTGGCCAAGCAGTTTCCTAAATACGTCGAGATATCAGGCACGGTCGCCGTGTCGGTTGAGCAGGCGACTGCCGCATTGTCTGACGACGAGGCTCTGATCGCATTTCTCGACACGGGCGACAACTTCCTGGTTGTGGCTGCGAGCAAGGCCAAGACGACTGTCATCAAGACGGAGATGTCTTCGGACGATGTAAACGACTTGGTGCACGAGCTCAGGCGAGGGCTCGAACTGCGCGGAGGACGGGTTCCTGCCTTTCGCGGGGAGGCGGCATATCAGTTATACCGCCAACTCTTCGAACCGATTGAAGCCAAGTGGACCATGTCGCCGAGACACCTGATTTTGGTGCCGGACGGCTCTCTTGAGAGCATTCCTTTCGCAGTGCTGCTGACTGAAGAGATGGCGCGGGATGATTTCGGCGGCGCGAAGTGGCTATCGGACAAGTACACCATGACGCGCGTGCCATCGGTCGCATCACTGATGACGCTGCGAGCCGGAGCCGGCGCGAAACCGGGCGGGGAGCCTCTGCTTGGGATCGGTGACCCTGTTCTGGATGGCAGTCCTGATACCGAGCGCGGCGGTCTGGCTGCCTCGAAGCTGGTCGCCCTCCGGGGTGGCGCGAATGTGCAGGATATCCGGGCGCTTCCAAGGTTGCCGGAAACGGCCGACGAGCTAAGGGCCTTACAAAAGAGCCTAAATGCACCTGACGGCTCGTTGTTGCTTGGACAAATGGCGACGGAGACGTCCTTGAAGGGCGAGGACCTGACCAGGTTCCAAACACTCGCCTTCGCGACCCATGGCCTGCTCGCCGGAGAGATAACTGGGGTTCAGGAACCTGGGCTTATCATGACGCCGCCGGAGGTGGCGACGCCGACCGATGACGGATATCTTTCTGCCAGCGATATAGCTGCGTTGAACCTCAATGCCGAGGTCGTCCTCCTCTCGGCATGTAACACCGCCGCGCCCGAACAGGCCGGAGCGGAAGGGCTTTCGGGACTAGCCAAGGCGTTTTTCTTCGCAGGTGCCCGAAACCTGGTGGTGTCACACTGGGCTGTGGACTCGGCGGCGACCGCGGCCTTGACGACGAGAATGTTTGAAAACCGGGGTAGCGGGAAGTATAAGACCTACTCGTCGGCACTGGGAGATGCGATGCGCGAATTGCGGTCGAGCGACGAGGGCAGGTATGCCCATCCGCTGTTCTGGGGACCATTTGAGGTGGTCGGCGCGGATTGAGGCGGCGTAGAGTTCGTGCTCAAACTCCTTCAATCAGCCGTCTTTCTTGCAGAGACGTCAAGCTTTGGTGGCTGACGTGGGGCGCAGGTCTGGTGACGGTGGGCTGGTTTGTCACGTCACTCGGCTTCTCGTTCTATCTCAAGCATTTCGCAAATTACGACGCCACCTACCGAGCTTGAACACCAAACATCGAGGGACACGACGACCGGTTTGCCTCGGCCCACGGGGACTCGAGGCGCGTATGTCGCCGACACGTTGGGCGAAGCTTCCGACTGAGTGCGAACACGGCCCGCGCACCGCTGGCTCTCCGGTTTGGTCCGGAGATCGGCCGGCGGCTCGGTCAGATTTTCGGTCGCATGTCCGAACCGATCGACCCGGTTCCCACCCCAGAATGGATAGAGGTCTCCCGCGCGGTCGCGGAGCCAATCGGTGCCGCCGAGACCATCAATAAATCTCTTGGTCGCTTGGTGAAGCAGCTCGTGGGCGAACTCCAGCGCCGGGGGCTTGGCGTCCGGCGCACCGCGGCAAGGCCAAGACCGTCCGCCGAACCGGTGATGAACGCGCATTTCCTTGGCTCCAAGTGTGCAGCGAGTTGATTTTCCATACCGAGCAGAAAAATGTGTGTGACGCCACCACGGTCAAGTCAGTGGCTACGGCTGCAGAGACGATGAATGCGCTGACTGGAAATCCTTGAGCGTGGGTTGTCATTGGCGCTTGAAATCCGGTGGTGTAAGAGCCATCTGACCGGCATTTCTGAGCAACGGGGATTATCGATGACGACAGTAGAAGATCGGCAGCCTGAGCAGCACGCATTCGAAGCCGATGTCAGCCGGCTGCTGCACATGATGGTGCATTCTGTTTATTCGGACAAGGATGTGTTCCTCCGCGAATTGATCTCGAATGCTGCGGATGCCTGCGAAAAGCTGCGTTACGAGTCGATTTCCCGGCCGCAGCTCTCGGCGGATTCGACCCCGCCGGGAATTCTCGTGAGCCTCAATGAAGAGGCGTTGACCCTCGTCATCGAGGACAATGGCATCGGCATGAGCCGCGATGAAATGATCGACGCGCTCGGCACGATCGCGCGCTCTGGCACGAAGGCGTTCATGGAGCGGCTTGAGGCTGCCAAGGCTGGTGAAAAGGCTGAATTGATCGGCCAGTTCGGCGTCGGCTTCTATTCCTCGTTCATGGTCGCCGAACGGGTCGACGTGATTTCTCGCCGTGCTGGTCAGGACGAAGCCTGGAAATGGTCGTCCGACGGCAAGGGAAGTTACGACATCGTCGCAGTCGATCTCGAAGCGGCGCCGGCGAGGGGCACGCGTGTCGTGCTGCATCTCATGCAGGACGCAAAGAAGTATACGGGCAAATGGACGGTCGAAAAGATCATTCGCGACCAGTCCGGCCACGTGCCTGTCCCCATTCGCCTTCTTGAAAAAGAGGGTGCTGAGCCGTCGCAGGTTTCCGATGGCGCAGCACTTTGGACAAAGCCGAAAAACGAGATATCCAAACAGGACTATGACGATTTTTATCGCGGTGTCTCCGGTCAGTATGACGAGCCACTGGCCAATGTGCATTTCCGCGCCGAGGGTCGCCACGAATACACAACGCTCGCTTTCATCCCCGGTTCTCAGCCCTTCGACCTGTTCGATCCAGACCGCCAGGGTCGGATGAAGCTTTACGTGAAGCGCGTCTTCATTACCGACGAAGCCGAGTTGCTGCCGCGTTACCTGCGGTTCGTCCGCGGCATCGTTGACACCTCGGATCTGCCGCTTAACATTTCCCGCGAGATGATTCAGGAAAGCCCGGTGCTTAGCGCCATCAAGAAAGGCGTGACCAGCCGGATCCTTACCGCGCTGGAGAAAATGGCCGAAGGCGAAGCCGAGACGTTTTCCAAATTCTGGGACCTCTTCGGGGCGATCCTCAAGGAAGGGATCTACGAAGACTTCGAGCGGCGCTCGCAGTTGCTGAAGCTGGCCCGCTTCCGCAGTACCGTGGGCGGTGAGACGACCCGTAATCTGGCCGACTACCTGGCGTCGATGAAAGAGGGGCAGTCGGCGATCTATTACATCAGCGGCTCCAGTCTGGACCAACTAAAATCGTCGCCGCAACTCGAAGGTTTTCGAGCCAGAGGTATCGAAGTCCTTCTCCTTACAGATGGCGTAGATAATTTCTGGCCGACGAATGTCCCAGATTTCGAGGGAAAGTCCTTCAAGTCGGTCACCCAGGGTCTTGCCGATCTGGACGACATTACCGGCGAGGGAAGCACAGATAAGCAGGCCCTGGAAGCCTCTCCCGACGTCGCGGCATTCATCGATTTTGCGAGAGCTAGCCTGAAAGAGGAGGTTACCGACGTGCGGGTCTCCGGTCGGTTGACCGAAAGTGCCGTCTGCCTGGTCGCCTCCGAACATGGGCCAGATCGACAGCTCGAGAAACTTTTGCAGGGGGCAGGGCGGCTACAGACCGCTTCGAAGCCGATCCTGGAAATCAATGCGCAGAACGAACTCGTGAAAAGCATCGCTGCGATGGACGATCAGGCGTTTCGCGAAGATGCCGCCTGGCTCCTGCTCGACGAAGCCCGCATTCTCGACGGGGACAAGCCTACCAATCCGCGCGCTTTCGCCGAAAGGCAGGCCAGACTGTTTGCATTGGCGATCGGACGGGCGAGGTAGCGCCACACCCAAACGACCTCTTGCTGGCAGGTCAAAAACCTACAATTTGCAGTCTTGCTGGAAAACTGGTCGGATCAAGCTTCGCTGCATAGCAGCCTTCACAGCGAAGCTTGATCCCTGCCGCACCGTGTCCGGCGCCTTTCGAACGCCACAACAGATGGCGATGTCCCGATCTAGCATTGCCGCCCGCATCTTGTATGAAACGAACCTCGCGTCGCTCCTAAAGCCGCAGCAGGCCATCAGCCGTCATGCCGATGATGTCTGGTTCCCGACACCACTTGAAATCGATGCGATTTGTGCAGCCGTTTGGGCAACGGACGGACCAACATCTTCTAATAACTAGGCTGGCGATTTTAGTCCTTCACGGCACGAGGATGCCAATGATCAGTCCGCTTCTACCGATCGCCCGCTCGCCTAATCTTAAAGCTTCTTCAAAGCATATGAGTCGAGGTAACCACAAGCAATGCAACGGAACGTCACCACCTCGTAAACCGCTTTGCCTTTGAGGCTTAAACCGGAAAATAAACTCTTTACAGGTTTTCCTTCAACCCAGGTCTCTGATGACAAGAGGGCGCTGTCCCCTTTCTCGAGCAAAAAACCCTCTTCCATATCGGACCTGCATTGACTGCATTGGTGGGACATATCCAGACCTTATATTGTTAGGCTCTTGTCTCAAATTAACCGGCCTCCGGATCTCGTCGAGATCACTCATACGTGGACCCTGACTGGACCTCCCGGACGACGCTGCCGAATGCTTCCTGAAGGAGTTCGGCCATTGGCCGAGCGCCTTTCTCCTGGTTGAAGATATCTCCAGCAATGCGCATCGCTCCGACGGAAACCATAGCGACGACACGCAACGCCGTTGATCGCTCAGGCTCGGGCCACCGCTCTCTGAGCGCGTCGTATATCTCAAGTTCTTGCTGCACGTATGATATCTGCTTGCGCGCTTGAACGCTTGGACTGGTCCTCATCAACCTATCCATCTCGATCATGTCGTCCGTTGGGATCGCATTACACACGCTCACCACAGCATCTCGTACCGCGTCAATCGGCGTCGAGGTCGCGGGAGCCTTTCGCACCGCATCCGCCAACATCTCGCCGATCCCACTTTGGAGAGAGAGCAGAATCTCGTCCTTCGACGTGAAGTAGTAGAAGAAGGTTCTGCGCGAAATCCCTGCGGCCGCGGCAATTTCGTCAAGGGTTGTGTGGTCGATTCCTTTCTGGACGAAAAGAGCGATGCCTTTCTCGGTTATGCGCTTTTTTGTCTCGCGCTTCTTTCGTTCCCGCAGGCCATCGCCTGCTTGAACGTCACGCTCGGTTTTCTTCACCACAGCCTCTTGTATAATTACACTCAGTGCGATATTAACTTTACACCAAGTGCGAGAATGATGGAAGAGGCGTGAAATGACCAAGTGGGCCGAGACCGACATACCAGATCAGCGCGGGCGATCCGCCGTGGTGACAGGAACGGGTGGACTAGGGCTTGAAACCGCTCTATCGCTCGCCCGCGCAGGGTGCGATGTGACCATAGCCGGCCGCGATCCTGAAAAAGGTGCCGACGCTGTATCGCGCGTTAAATACGCCGCTCCCAAAGCCATTGTGCGGTTTGACACACTCGATCTTGCAGATCTCTCCTCAATCGTGTCGTTCGCCCAGCGGATGGAAAACGAGAGGGAGAGCGTGGATTTGCTGGTGAACAATGCCGGCATCATGGTGCCGCCGAAGCGGCAGGAAACGCGGGATGGCTTCGAGTTGCAATTCGGAACGAACTACCTCGGCCATTTCGCATTGACGGCTCATCTGATGCCACTGCTATCAAGGGGGACGGACGCCCGTGTCGTCACCGTGTCCAGCGTGGCAGCTCGTGCAGGAAAGATCAATTTTGACGACATCAATTCTGAGAGGCACTATCGTCCGATGGAGGCCTACAGCCAGTCGAAACTTGCATGTTTGATGTTTGCGCTCGAGTCCAGGCTCGAAGCCGAGCTGCAGGGTGGCGCGTCTCAAGCATAGCGGCACATCCCGGGATCTCTCGGACCGATCTGCTGCACAATGCACCCGGACGAAATAGCTTGCAGGGTCTGGCGCGAACCTATCTCTGGTTTCTCTTCCAGCCCGTCGCGCAAGGCGCTTTACCGCAGCTGTTCGCCGCCACCGCGAAGGAGGCCAAATCAGGCGGCTACTATGGGCCCGATCGCCTTGGCGAAACACGCGGACATCCGCAACCGGCAAGCATCCCGCAACAGGCTCTCGATAAAGCCGCCAGTCAGCAGCTTTGGGAGAT
This sequence comes from Rhizobium sp. 01L410, assembly GCF_056400165.1. Lineage (NCBI taxonomy): Bacteria > Pseudomonadati > Pseudomonadota > Alphaproteobacteria > Hyphomicrobiales > Rhizobiaceae > Rhizobium > Rhizobium sp. 01L410. The sequence goes on along the minus strand of NZ_JBFTST010000005.1, from coordinate 249,785 downwards.
CTCCCAACGTATGACTGGCCTTTAAAATATCCTTATCCGGAGCTGACGAAAAGTGCCTCCGGCTCTTAAACGCCCGCACACATGTCTGTTTGCGCGTTGCTTTGCTTGTAGGGACATGACAATGCAGTGCGACGGCGCTCAGCGGGAGATCGGTGATCGGGTGCGCCAGGAAATCTCTTGGTTCAGTGACTTGGCTGCTCTCGTTGAGGACGCCAGCTTGTGGGGTCGGCGGTCGATTCCTTTCGAGGCGACTGATACCGAAACATTCAACCAGGAGTTCGCCACGCGCTGCTAGCACCGGTCGCGGGCTAACGTGGCAATCTTCATCTCCTAACATTTGACGTCCTTAGCGAGTTCTTTGAATTTCGGCACATTAGGTGCCCGTGGAGGTAGTCATGACCAACTCGCGCTTTACGTTCCGCCCGAGGCGAAGCCCGGCAAGGAAGAGGCGGTCGCCGCATTTCTCCGATCAGCCCTATCGTTGGTCGATGCCGAGCCCGGCACGATGTCCTGGTATGCGATCCAGGAGGGCCCTAGTTCGTTTGCAATTTTCGATACGTTAGACGATGAGAGTGGAAGGGAAGCGCACTTAAACGGCCAGTCGCCGCGGCCTTGATGGCAAAGGCCGCAGAAGGCGAGCTGTTCGCCAGGCCGCCACAGGTCCACAAGCTGTCCATCCTTGCGGATAAGCGGACGTGAGCATTACGGGATCTCTGTGATCCGAATGGACCAAATTGCGCTGTGTCTTAGCTGAAGTGAGAATGGCGTCAGGATGACCTGGCGCCCGCAACTGACTTTAGCCTAGTCCAAGCCTTCTAGGCGTCTTCCGCCTGTCCGGTTTGTTGGTTTTGAATTTGACAGCACTGCGACCCTGGAACTGGTCGCCGCGAAGGGCTGTCTTACTTCAATTTCCCTAAATTGCCCCTTGCTCCATTTTAATCTTTACGGTCTGTTTCGAACACGCCGTCAATTGTGCCATTCGGCTCTGCAATGTCCGTTACAACCGGTCTCCTATAGCTTTGGAAAGCCTCACTGCGCTTAGAAATGCTGCTTCGACCCTGTTTCCAATCGTCCAATCCCCGCATGCAGCAAGGCCATTTTCGACGTCTAAAAGAACGTCATTTTCACTGGCTGTCTGTACGTTAGCAAACTTCCAGCGATGGATATCAGCCGACAGAACTTCATCAGGAAGACCCGGCAGCAGTTTAGCTAGGCTGTCGAGCATGGCAGTGCGCACGATTTCCAAGTCGTCATCTACGTATCGATCGGCCCATTGGTTTTGCGAGTGAACGACAAGCGCCGGCCAAGGCGAGCGTTGCGGGCGTGACGTGCAGTCGGCGACCCATGCGATCACCTCGTCGTCATAGCGCACCGCACAGTGGCGTCGTAAGGGACGTGATTGAAGGGTGAGCATAAGTGTAAAGCAAGCATTCATCTTTGCGCTGGCTGCGGGTCGAAAGCCACTGTAATTCGCAGGCATCAAGGCCATCGCCTGGGGAGCAGGACAGGCGGCGACAACCCAGTCGAATGGACCGGCCCGCTCGTAACCGGTAGTGATTATCCAATTAGACGGGCTTCCTTCGATTGCATCAATTCTGGCATGCAGCCGGATGTCCAATCCATGTGACATCCACCTTGGAAAGGCCGTCATAGCTGGAACGCCCACAAATCTTGGCGAACGATCGCTCTCGTCAACGATTGATGCGGAGCCCATCGATGACGAACCGATGGTTCCTGACCATGTTTCGACTAAGCCTCGTTCGAGTGCTGGCTCTAACATTGCGTGGAACGAGGGGTCGCGAACGGTAAAATACTGGGCGCCGTGATCGAACGTGATTTTGCCGGCACGTCGGGTTGCCATTCTGCCACCGACACCGCGACTCTTTTCAAAGATCGTAAGGTCAGCCATGCCATGCAGCGATCGTGCGAAAGTCAACCCTGCAATCCCGGCCCCTATGACTGCAATTTTCTTTCGATCGGACATCACACTTCCTTTGGATTGATCCTACGCAGAATGGTGTTTGTCAGATCGAGGCGGGTGCACAACGCCGGCGAGGTGGCCGCGGACCTCCAGTCGGCCGAAACGGCCGTGTGGAACTAGCCGACAAGGACACTTCATCTGAAAAGCCTTTGCAAACGAGGCCGGATTCGAAGGAAGCCGCGATATGCGACGTCGAACAGCGGGGTGGCCGGTTGCCATCCTGCGAGCAAGCCAAAGGGGCGCAATACCGGGATTGCACGCCACATTGCCGCGAATGCCGCTGCGCCAGAAAGGAGCGTGCCTTCCTCCTCGGCATGATAGCGGGAGAGTACCTCCGCCCGCTCAAGTGGACAAACGGTCATAGGATCGCAGGCTTCGACGAAGCGGATCGCGCCGCGCCGATCTAGCCGCTGTAGCAGAGCAATTTCTCGCCGGCAAAGCGGACAATTGCTGTCGAACCAGACCGTAAGCTTTTCAGTCATCCGCGCGCCAGCATTATGAAGCGCGCTTGTTCGGCCGGTGACGTCTCAAACAGCCCTGTGAAAGTGGTGGTGAGCGTCTTAGAGCCGTGTTTGGCAATGCCGCGCATGGCCATGCACATGTGTTCCGCCTCAATCATCACCGCGACACCCTTTGGCCGAAGGGTGTCACTGAGCGAATGGGCGATCTGGGAGGTCATCGTCTCCTGAGTTTGGAGGCGACGGGCGTAGAGATCGACCAGTCGCGCCATCTTGGAAAGACCAAGCACGGCCCCGTTCGTGAGGTATGCGACATGGGCCACTCCGTAGAACGGAAGCATGTGGTGTTCACAGTGCGAATGGAAAGGGATGTCTTTGACGATCACCATGTCCTTATATCCTTTAACGTCGGAGAACGTCCTCGACAGCACGTCTTCGGAAGCGTTCTCGTAGCCGGAGAACAACTCGCGATAGGCTTTGACCACACGCGTTGGCGTGTCAAGCAGGCCTTCCCGGAAAGGATCGTCGCCCGCCCACCGGATAAGTGTACGCACGGCAGCCTCCGCTTCTTCCTGACTTGGCCGATCGATGGCAGCCATATGGCCCGCATTGTTGGCGATGGCATCCATTAAATACTCCTGACATTCATAAACGACGAGGCTTACGCTGGCTCTGCCGTTTCAGATCAAAACGCTCTTGTCTCCACCTTCGCGGTTTTGATCCGCGTTCAGCATTGGGTCGTGAACGCCGACATTCGAAAGAAGCTCCCTTGTCGCGTGAGATATGTGCTCGCCGAGGCTTCGACGTTCGAAACGAGATCTTCTGGCAGGGTTCGATCACCACGGGTGGAAAAGAGCACGTTGATGCCGAACGGGTGCTGATCGAGCGTTGCATCGCGGAGGGGCAGTCTTTCAAAATTGTCGGCTTTTAACCCGAAGATCAGTGAGAACTGACTGGCGACAACTTTGCCTTTCAATTGGTCCAAGACGAGGCCGAAATCATTATTGCAGTCAAGTGGCCGATTGGCCCTTTCGCGAGCATCATCGATCACGCCGCCCGAAACGCGTTGAGGTATCTAAATGAACCCCTTTAGTCGCCAAGTATCAGTCGGGCTCGCCTATGCAGGTGCGATTCCGTTCTGGATTTTCGCCCTCCTCCCCGAGACCGCCGCCGGACTGAGCACCGCATCCATTTTTTGTTGCATACGTCGCGATGATCGCCTGCTTCATGGCTGGAGCCCATTGGGGTCAGCTGCAGGCTGCTACCAGATCCGATCTCGGCGTTTTGGTCGCGAGCAACGCACTTGCCCTGATTTCTTTTGCGACGCTTATGTTCCCGAGGCCGCTATTATCGATAGCCGTACAACTTCCGCCTTTTTTGGCTGCTGCTCGCTGCGGACTACAGAATCTGCTCAGCAAATTGCGAAAGGCGTTAGTACATATGGTTGCGTTTGCGGGTGACGGTTATTGTTTCGCTAGCTTACGGCGTCGTGTTTCTCGCGGCGCATTTCCATGCTGCAATTGCGGATGTGTCTAATCTGCGATGATCGCTAGCCTGTGAACATCAACTGCGGCGAGCAGCAAGCCAAAATTTGCATTTCCTTTTTGATCTATTCTGGTTTCGGGGCGTATTGGCTCGCATGCACATAGAAGCACCGCTCCGAACCGGTTTGCATGACGAAACATCAGCCAATGCGGCGACCGCTTGGCGTCCGCCGGGATTGGAACGAAAGGTCCGAGCGTTGGAGGAAGGACATCAGGAACTCGATTCCGCGCGGATCACGTCGTTGATGGCCGCAGTGGCGAACTCGCGCGATGCCGACGCGTTCGAGATTCTTTACAGGCATTTCCACCCTCGGGTCCGATCGTACATGGTCCGCCTTACAAGAGGTAATCGCGTGCTGGCAGAAGAGCTTACGCAGGACACCATGATGAAGGTTTGGCACAAAGCCGCATTATTTGATCCATCGAAAGCACAGGCGTCCACCTGGATCTTCACGATCGCGCGCAATCGCAGGATCGACGCAATGCGCCGAGGCGCGCACCCCCAGTTTGACGTCAATGATCCGGCTTTTGTGCCCGACGAGATTGAACCGGCAGATGCTGGAATAGAGCGCCAGCAAGACGCACAGTTGTTGCGTCAGGCGATGCTGTCGCTGAAAGGCAAATATGTGGAGGTGCTGCGGATGTCATTTTTCGACGGTCTGACGCACCCGGTGATAGCACAGAAACTCAACCTCCCACTTGGAACGGTAAAATCGAGGATACGGCTTGCATGCGAGAAACTGCGGATGGCGCTTCAGGACGAAGCAAAATGATAAGTCACCATCTCGATGACGACATGCTCGTACATTACACCGCTGGGAGTTTGGCGGAAGGCTGGAGCGTCGCTGTTGCCACCCACCTCGCACTTTGTCCGGCCTGCCGCGCCAAGCTAGACGTGCTCGAAAGCGTCGGAGGGTATTTTCTTCAGTGCGAAGACGCGGATGAAAAAGATGTATCGAAAAGCTGGCACAACCTAAAAGCCAGAATTGAAGCAGGTGAGATTGAAAATGTTTTGCCGTTGAAGAAGTCTACGGCGGCCAATCATACTTTTCCCGAGCCATTGAGGTCTTACGTTGAACAGGCTGGCGGCTTGAAGTGGCGCCGGCTCGGCCGTGGAGCCGCTCAAATGATTATTCCGACCGAAGACACAACGACCACCATTCGACTGCTGAAGATACCGGCTGGTCAGCCCGTTCCGGAACACTCCCATGGCGGCTTGGAGCTTACCCTTGTTCTCGACGGGAGCTTTAGTGACGAAGTCGCCACCTTTAGGCGAGGGGATGTTGAAATGGCAGAGGGTGATCTGATGCATCAGCCCCGAGCCAGCATTGAGAAGGATTGCATCTGCCTCGCGGTCACCGACGCGCCATTGCGGTTCACAAGCAGATTGATGCGGTGGTTGCAGCCGATTTTGGGGATATAGGGTCAGGACTGGACTTAAAGCGTCATTGCTCGCTCCCGTGGAGTGGGCATGGTTTACTGTGCTAGGATGTCATCTCAAGTATCTGAAATAATTTAATTTAATAGCAAACCGGCGTTCATATCGCGCGTACAACGGATACCGAGCCATAAGGCCGGCATCGAGAGGAGACGATTATGAACAGGATGTTGACCAATGCCGCCATAGCGGCCGTTGTGACAGCAACAAGCGCTTTCGGCGCGTACGCTGCAAATCCGAATGTCGGAGGCGCTGTTATGTACGAAAATAAAAATATAATCGAAAACGCCGTCAACTCCAAGGACCACACCACGCTCGTCGCAGCTGTCAAGGCGGCCGGCCTGGTCGAAACGCTTGAGGGGAAAGGCCCGTTCACGGTCTTTGCTCCGACCAACGAAGCTTTCGCTGCTCTGCCCAAGGGCACGGTCGAAACGCTGCTGAAGCCGGAAAACCAGGCGACCCTCACCAAGATCCTGACCTGCCACGTCGTTGCCGCTGATGCGATGGGCGCGACAGTCGCCAAGATGATCAAGGACGATGGCGGCGAGCACGACATCAAGACGGTCGGCGGCTGCGTGCTGAAGGCCAAGGAAAGCATGGGCAAGATCACGCTCACGGACGAAAGCGGCGGCACGGCGCATGTCACGATCGCCGACGTCAAGCAGGCGAACGGCGTCATCCATGTCGTCGATAAGGTGCTTTTGCCGAAGATGTAGTCTACATGCCGGGGCGCGTGTCCGCGTCCCGGCAAAATTCCGGAGGGCTAGTCTACAGAACCGCCGCGGTGGGTCGATTTATCCGACCGCCATCCCCGATCCTCGCAGAACTCTTCCCCTGCGGTTATCCCTAATCTCATGTTTGGAAATGGCCCCTTTAGGGTTATCGTCTCCCCACGAAAGACGATAACGACGCTCTTGGTTAGAGGATCGTAGTAGATCGTCATCCCATCCTCATAGCTCATTGGATTTCCCCGATATTGTGTGACTGGCTCGCCAAAATGTTGCCGGCCCCAGCTGGTATGTTGGTGACCCGCTTCGGTCATAGGGGCTTTAGATCGGTATGCTGGCGTGTAAGGCTTCCGAGCCAGACAATGTTCCTACGGCCGCGCCTTCGCCCAGATCAAAAGTTTGCAGGACATAAGCAATCGCTTGTGTTCGGCAAAGCTTTCTCCAATGGGCGGGAGAAGCTAGCGTCGCGTTGCAGTTCGTCCAGTTATTTTTCCGGCCGCCCGTTGCAGCGTTCGACGGTGCATGTTGAGGAGACGGGCAGTCACCGACACGTTGTTTCCGATTTCCGCAAACACGCTGGTCACGTGCTCCCAGCGAATGAGCTCGGCTGATTTGATGGCATCGCCTGAAGACAACTTTAATGCGTTTTCCACACCGAGAACCTCGAGGATTTCGTCCGCGACGGCGGGTTTGCTCAGAAAGTCGGTTGCGCCAAGTTTGACTGCGGTCACCGCCGATTGAACGGTCCCATAACCGGTCAAGACAAGAGTTCTGGTCTCAGGAGAAATGTCGCGCACCTCTGCCACGATTTCGAGACCGCTCCGATCACCGATCGGGAGGTCCGTTATAACGATATCGAAACGGCGAAGTCCGAGCGCATCGATCGCATCGTTGACCGTATTATAGATTTCCGTGTCGAATCCGCGGTCCTGGAGCGCTTTGCCAAATCGCTCCGACAACGCGCAGTCGTAGTCAACTAAAAGAACCAGGCGCCTGGCATTCGAATCTGCTGCCGCTGAAGTCACCGTTGAACCGAAACCGATCATGGCGTTCTCCTTGCTGAGCTTCTGGGCTCCTATCCCTGGAAAATTACCGGTGACTGGTCACCCCACTGGCCTTTCCCTGAGCGTCGGTTATCGCCATCGATCAAACTGGAGACCGTTAAAATGTCCTTGTCGCCGCGGCCGCAGAGATTGAGAATGACGATTGCTTCCGCCTGCATCTCGGGGGCAATCTTGATCAACTCCGCCAATGCATGAGACGGCTCCAGAGCCGGGATGATCCCCTCTTCGGTAGCCAGATACTGGAAGGCATCGAGCGCTTCCCGGTCGGTGGCTGATCTGTACGAAACCCTGCCTTGCTCCTTCAACCACGCGTGCTCCGGCCCAACTCCGGGATAGTCGAGACCTGCCGAAATCGAGTGACCTTCTTGAATCTGACCATCGAGATCCTGGAGAAGGTAGGTGCGATTGCCATGCAGGACGCCTGGCGTTCCCTTTGAAAGCGAAGCGCAGTGCTCATCCGTATCGACGCCTCGGCCCCCGGCCTCGACGCCGATCATCTCAACGTCACGATCACCGAGAAATGCATGAAACAGACCGATCGCATTCGAGCCGCCGCCGACTGCCGCAATCAGGAGGTTTGGAAGGCGCCCTTCATATTCGAGGATCTGCTTGCGTGCTTCGGTGCCAATAATCGATTGTAGTGTTCGGACCATTTCCGGATACGGATGTGGCCCGGCGACGGTGCCAATCAGATAATAGGTGTCGTCGATGTTGGACACCCAATCACGAAGTGCTTCATTCATGGCGTCTTTAAGAGTTCCGTTCCCAGAAGTGACAGGTCTTACCTCTGCGCCCAGAAGCTTCATTCTGAAAACGTTCGGCGCCTGTCGTTCGATATCCTTGGCGCCCATGTAGATGATGCACTGGAGGCCAAAGCGCGCTGCGACTGTCGCAGTTGCGACCCCATGCTGGCCGGCGCCTGTTTCGGCAATGATACGGCGCTTGCCCATCCTTTGGGCGATCAGTATCTGGCCGACGCAGTTATTGATTTTGTGTGATCCAGTGTGGTTTAGTTCATCCCGCTTGAGGTAAATACGTGCGCCTCCCAGAGCGGCTGTCAGACGCTCGGCAAAATAGAGCGGACTTGGGCGTCCGACATAGTGCCGCGACAGGTATGCAAAGCGTTCCCAGAATGATGGATCAGCTTTAGCCTCCTGCCATTGAGTTCCAAGATCGAGCAAAAGCGGCATCAGGGTTTCCGCGACAAAGCTCCCGCCGAATTGACCAAAAAATCCATTATTATCGGGCATCGCAGAATTCATATCTTGCATCGCGTTCTCCTCGTTTATCCGATTGTACGCGAGTGGGTCAGTTTAGATGTTCTGTTGTTGCAACGAGCAAATCGATTTCAGCGGATCGGTAGGAAGGGGCTCGAAACATTTGCGAAACATTCCACGCACCCGTGTGTTTAGCTTTGCGCTCTTGGGGAAACTCCTCGGTCCGCTCGACGGCATCCCGATCGCGGCATTGCTGCTCACGGCTGCCGTAGCTTTCATCTCGTTGCGCGAGCACGCATGACATTGAATGACTGTGATCCAGTGACTTTCGTCTGTCGGAGGCTGCTATGTTCACAGGGCGCTTAACAAGCTTCACCTTGCATCAGCGGGTAGCACCGCAAACCGAGTGGCCGCTGCGCAATATGGAATCCCACGTCAATTTCAATGAAAGCATCGTGCGCAATCGATAGAGAATGCTCGATACATTGCGCTTATCGGCGTCATATGATCGATGTATAGATCATTCGTTTGACCAGAGATGACAGAATATTTGCTTTTGTGCGATACATAATGCATATTAAACCAATATGACTGATGGATCGATCAATGCCGGCGACAAAAAAGCAGAGTTACGCACGATACACGATTGCTGCCGTCAGCGTTTTAGGAAACATGATCCAGCTTGAACGCAAATCACGGAAGATGACGGCGCAGGAATTTGCCGACCGCCTTGGCGTGACACGCGGGACTGTACAGCGGCTCGAACAGGGAGATCCTAAAGTAGAGCTGGGCGTTGCCTTTGAGGCGTGTACCGTTCTCGGGATTCGCCTTTTCGACGACGATATCGGCGGAATGACCTTCAGAAACGAAGAACTCCAGAAACGTCTCACTCTCCTGCCCAAATATGCGCGTCCACGCAAACAGATCGCGATCGACAATGATTTCTAAAAAGCCGCAGCCGACAGAGGCGTTCGTATGGGTGTGGTTGTCGGAAAGCGCCGATCCGGTGGTGGCCGGCCGTCTTGTCGTGACAAATGGGGAGATCAGCTTCGTTTATGGTCGGTCTTATCTCCAAAACCCGAGCGCGTTTCCCCTCTATCTTCCGGAACTGCCGCTCGAAGCGGGCGAGATACGCCCTCTTCATGGATTATTAATGCCGAGTTCCGTTCGTGACGCGTCGCCCGACGCATGGGGACGTCGGGTTATCCTCAATCGCTCGCTCGGCGTGAAGGGAGGCGAACTGAATGGACTGGAGCTTGATGAACTGACATTTCTGCTTGAGTCAGGCTCAGACCGAATTGGGGCGCTCGATTTCCAAGCATCGGCGACGCGCTATATTGGCCGAGGGACCGGCCACGCCACGCTTGATCAACTCATGACTGCCGCAGAGCGGGTTGAAAAGAACCTTCCCCTCAGCCCCGAACTGGATCAGGCGCTCCATCACGGCAGCTCGATTGGCGGGGCGAGGCCGAAAGCCTTGATCGACGACGACGCGCGCAAATACATCGCAAAATTCTCAAGCAGCTCTGACACTTATAGCGTGGTGAAGGGCGAATATATCGCCATGCGCCTGGCTGCGCTTTCAGGACTTAGCGTGTCGCCTGTCAAAATCGTTCGTGCTTCCGGCAAGGACGTATTGCTGGTCCAGCGATTTGACCGCATTCACTCCGGCAACGCTTGGTATCGCCGGTCGATGGTGTCCGCCTTGACCATGCTTGCGCTCGATGAAATGCACGCGCGATATGCCAGTTATCAGGATCTGGCGGAAACCGTGCGCATTCGCTTTACAGCCGTTCCTGAAACGTTGAGAGAGCTATTTTCGCGTCTGTGCTTCAATATTCTCGTTGGCAATACCGACGATCATGCCAGAAATCATGCCGCCTTTTGGGACGGCGCCTCGCTTTCACTCACACCGGCATACGATATTTGTCCGCAACCGCGTGCAGGAGGGGAAGTCGGCCAGGCGATGCTCGTCATCGAACAGGACAGGAGCAGCAAGATCGTAACGTGTCTCGCTGCAGCGTCGCATTTCCACTTGAACCAGGCTCAGGCAATCGAAATCGTCCGCCATCAACTGCGAACAATCGGAAGTAACTGGCGAGCCTTGTGCGCTGAAGCTGCGCTCGGCGAGGTGGATAGAACCCTGTTTTGGGGAAGGCAGTTCCTAAACCCTTATGCGTTCTACGGCCTTAATGGTGACGCGAGCGAACTGGCAACAATGGCAGACACGATAAGGGCTGAGCAAGCATAGCTAAACCCGCAGGTGCAACGTGCTTTGTCACGGACTCCTTTTGCTGTCCGCGACGGCAACGGGCCGATCTTGTCTCACGGTAACGAGTGCTGGTGCTCTTAGACTACTCGATCCGCTATTCCCGGCGTATCGCGATGCAAAGCGTCGTGGCTGGCATCGGGATGTCAATTGTTGACATGGTGGCTGCTACCCTAGGCTTCATCACACCCGTGCAAGGAGCGATCATTAAGGAGTTCACCGACGTGACTGTGACTCTCAACGCGTTGCGCGTTCTTTGGATTAGGCCTCAAATAGGGCTGGTAGCGCGCAGCTAGGACCATGCAAGCCCGTTGCTGCAATTGAACCATTGTCCTGCTAACCCGGGTGTCAATATCGAAGCGGATGCCGTTGGCCTCGCTTCTAAGCGGAGACTCGCCCCGCGCTCGTCGTGGGTTGAGCCTCAGGTTATATGGAATCTATGATCAACCTGCCTCCCCGACATGATCTGGATCGATAGACTAAAAAAATCGCCAGATGAAGCGAGCTAGCAGGTAGTCCGCCCAAAGTTGTTCTCGCGTTATTGAAGGACGGGGCTGGTTCGTTTCTTGAGCCACTGGAGCACCCGCACCTAGCTCGCCCGCCGATCGGTTCGGCGAATTGCTCGTGCGATGTCAGCCGTGATCGGTCAATCGTTTGGACCACGTTCCTGAACCTCGAACGGCCGGCCGCGGACCCGGCTGTTTGGTGAAGAACTCGACGAAGTCGGTGACGAGGAACTGGCTTGTCGACGCTAAGGCGTAGGCAGCGCGTTCTGAACAGCGCTTCTCAGAGACTTCCGAAGCACATTCTCGTCTTCAACCGTACGGGGAAAGGTGCCATGGAACCGCGACGAAGTTTCGTTGTTTATCCAATTCGGAAATGAGGAGATCGCAATGAGCGTAGCCGTCGCCCTGGTCACGGGAGCTGGATCTGGAATTGGTAAAGCTGCGGCACTGAAATTGGCCAGCGACGGTTTCGCGATCGGCGCGCTCGGACGTACCGCGGACGAAATTGCTTCCACCGTAGCGGAGATAGACGCCGCTGGCGGCGAAGGTGTTTCGCTCTTGGCCGACATCGCCGACGAACGACAGATGGCAGACGCTGTCGGCCAGCTTGTCAAGCAGTTCGGCCGACTCGACGTCGTCGTGGCCAACGCCGGTATCAACGGCGTCTGGGCGCCGATCGACGATCTGACGGTCGCCGAGTGGAACGCCACGATCTCCGTAAACCTAACCGGAACTTTTATTACGATCCGCGCCAGCGTTCCCGAGTTGAAGCGATCGGGAGGGGGCTCCATCGTGGTTGTATCATCGATCAACGGCACCCGCACGTTTACGACTCCGGGCGCTACCGCCTATACGGCGACGAAAGCCGGACAAGTTGCGATGGTCCAGCAGCTCGCCCTGGAGCTTGCTCGCCACCATATTCGTATCAACGCTGTCTGCCCCGGCGAGATCGAAACAAGCATCGACGCGAATACCCGTCTTCGAAAGGAAGACGAGACCGCTATCCCAGTCGTCTGGCCCGCAGGCCAGGTCCCGATCACGGGGGGTCGTCCAGGCCGCAGCGAAGACGTCGCTGACGTTATTGCATTTCTTGCGTCCGACCAGTCCCGCCACGTAACCGGGTCTCCAATCTGGGTGGACGGCGGCCAGGGGCTGCTCCGCTAGTCTCACAGGAAAGCAGGGTTTAACAATGCGCGAATACAGCTACGGTCCGGTTATCTTCGAAGACGGCGTCGAGTTCCGCCTGTGGGCGCCGCTTAAGGACAGCGTCTTTCTCAAGCTGAAAGACGTTGACCCTATACCATTGAAGCGCGACGAGGAAGGCTGGCATCGATTCCGGACGAGCGCAGCCGGTCCCGGCAGTCTTTACAATTTCGTGCTTCCGGACGGCTCTGAAGTGCCCGATCCAGGTTCACGCCATCAGCCTGAAGACGTGCGTGGCCCAAGCGAAGTCGTCGATCTTACGCATTTCCAATGGAAAGCCGACAACTGGATCGGGCGCCCTTGGGAAGAGTCAGTCATCTACGAGCTGCATGTCGGCTCGTTCACGCCACAAGGGACTTTTCGCGCGGCAATGGACAAGCTTGACCATCTGGCCCGGCTCGGCATCACGGCTATCCAGATCATGCCGATCAGTGATTTTCCCGGTGGCTACAATTGGGGCTACGATGGCGTACTTTCTTATGCGCCTGACAGCAGCTACGGACGTCCCGAGGACTTCATGGCGCTGGTCGACGCCGCCCATGAGCGCGGGTTATCGATATTTCTGGACGTCGTGTACAATCACTTCGGGCCGGATGGTAACTATCTGCCGAGCTATGCGCCGCTGTTTACCGACCGCCACAAGACGCCTTGGGGCGACGGGATCAACTACGATGGCAGCCAGTCTCGGCCCGTTCGCGAATTTGTCATCCAGAATGCAATCTACTGGATCAAGGAGTTCAGGCTTGACGGACTCCGCCTTGACGCCGTGCATGCAATCAACGACGACAGCGACGAGCATGTTCTCGTCGAACTGGCCAGGCGTGTCTGCGACGCCGCGGGAAATCGGCATGTCCATCTCATCGTCGAGAATGAAGACAATGACAGCGACCTGCTGAAGCGAGATGAGGAGGGCAGAGCTGTCCGCTTTACAGCGCAATGGAACGACGACGTGCATCATGTCCTACACGTCGCCGCAACCGGCGAGACCTTCGGATATTATCAGGACTACGCGGACGACGCCGAAAAGATGGGCCGGGCGCTTGCCGAGGGCTTCGTGTTCCAAGGCGACCACATGCGCTATCGTGGGGAAACTCGCGGTAAGCCCACGGGTGACCTGCCACCCACCGCGTTCATATCGTTCATTCAAAACCACGACCAGATCGGTAACCGCGCGCATGGCGATCGGATGATTACATACCGACCGCTCGCCCCCCTGAAAGCGGTGACGTCGATCTATCTGCTGTCTCCTCAAATCCCTATGCTTTTCATGGGCGAAGAATGGGGAGCACGCGAAAATTTCCCCTATTTTTGCGATTTCAACAACGAGCTGAACGAAAAGGTGAGGACGGGACGGCGCAAGGAACTTTCACGACTTCCGGGTTTCGAAGCGGACGACCTTCTTGATCCCACCGCTCGCACCACGTTTGAGGCGGCTAAGCTCGATTGGTCCAAACTGTCTGACACCGACGCGTCTGAAATGCTCCATTTTTACCGATCTCTTCTCGCTCTGCGCCATGAGCGCATCGTGCCGATGATCGAGCACGTTGGAAGCGGAGCGGGAAAATTTTGTCAGGAGGATGCGGTGACGGCGGTCAAGTGGCGAACCCGCGATGGTGCGGAGCTCCACCTGCTTGCGAACCTATCCAACAAGCCGGCGAAGGTCTTAGCACCGCCTATTGGCGAAACGATCTACTCACTGGGAGATATCAGCGGCAACATTCTGGGAACGTGGGCCGTCGCCTTCAGCGTTTCGTCTGCCCGGAGATAAATGCTGTGACGCGATCGTCCTCAAATAACAGTCAAGTCCGCTCGCGTCTCGACCTACTAGCGGAAAGGCACGGTATCGCGTTGACGAGACCGAGCCCGGATAACGTGGACGTGCCGGTCGCGGACGCCACGAAGCACCAGCTCCTTGAGGCACTCGGCGTGATGGTCGACGCTCTGGACAAACCTGCTGAACGGAAGTCGGCAAGACGGCACGGTAAGAAGGTCATTCCTCAGTCCTTTATACCGGAGTTTCTTGAAAAGCACCGCGTGTGGGGGATCACCCTGCAGCTCTACGAACTCCGATCGAGGCGCAACTGGGGTATCGGCGACTTCGAGGACCTGATCGAAATGATTGGCCTCGCGGGGTCGCTTCGCGCCGATTTCATCGGTCTCAACCCGCTGCATGCACCGTTTCTGTCCGATCCAAACCGGTGCAGTCCGTACGAGCCTTCAAGCCGTCAGATGATCAATCCCCTATACATCGCGGTCGACAAGGTCGAAGGGTTCGAGGCGAACTCAGATCTTGAAGATCGGCTCCAAGAGCTGCGGTCGACCGATCTCGTCGATTATGTCGGAGTTGCCGAAACCAAGCTGTCCGCTCTGCGCGCGCTTTGGGAGAAATGGCGGATTTCCTCCGATCGGCAGTCAAAGGCTTCTCGCGACTTCCAGGGCTTTGTCAAGGAGGGCGGTGAAAACCTACGACGGCACGCTATTTTCGAAACCCTGTCGGCACTAATGGTGGCGCGAGGCCTTGGCGCGGGCTGGACGTCCTGGCCTGAAGAGTTGCACCTTCCTTATGGCGTCGAGGTCGCGGCGCTCGTCGAGGAACATGCCGACACGATCGGTTTCCACATGTGGCTGCAATGGATCGCCGATCGGCAGCTATCGCATGCCGCCGAGGCCGCGCGTGAGGCCGGTCTGCGGGTCGGGCTCTATTTCGACCTTGCCGTCGGAGAAGCGGTCGATGGCTCGGCCACTTGGAGCGAACGTGACGCCTACATTTCCGCAGCAACGGTCGGGAGCCCGCCCGACCCGTTCGCGCCCAAGGGTCAGGACTGGCATCTTGCGGCGTTTCATCCGGCTAAAATTGCAGCTGGGAAAAATCCGCCATACCTGCGAATGGTCGCATCTGCTATGCGTTATGCTGGCGCCATCAGGATCGATCATGCCGCGGCTTTGAAGCGGCTTTTCCTGGTTCCCGCCGACAAAGGTCCGGAGAAGGGTGCCTATGTCGACTATCCGCAGGAAAGGCTTCTCCAGATCCTAGCCGACGCGTCGACAAAATATCGTTGCCTGGTTATCGGAGAAGATCTGGGGATGCTTCCGGAAGGACTTCAGGATGATCTTTCCCGAGCGCATATCCTGTCCTACCGCATTCTGTCTTACGAGCGCGAGAAAGATGGATTTAGGTCCCCTTGCTCATACCCGAGACTATCGCTTGCTTGCATCTCCACGCACGATCACCAGACCTTGGCTGGCTGGTGGCGAGATGCGGACATCAGGACAAGGGCGGAGCACGGCATCGTTCCACCGCACATGACGGAAGAACACCGCAAGGAACGGCGGCGTGAGCGAAAAGAGATGATGGTCGCTTTGAGAAACGCGCATACGGATCCCCCACTAAGGACACCCGCCGCGGCAGTCAGCGAGGAAAAGCTGAGCAAGCTCATCGTGAGCGCGCATCGCTTCATTGCAAAAACGAGTTCTGTGCTGGCCGCCGTGAGGCTGGCAGATATGACGGGCGAAAAGCGTCCAACGAACATTCCTGGCACTAGGGACAGCTATCCGAACTGGAAGCCGAAGCTTTCGGTATCGATAGAGCGGCTAGAAGGACTCGTGCTCGTTCGGCATATCGCCGTTGCTATGCAGGAGGAACGCTGATGACGATCGCAGTCTGGAGTGAATGAACGCGCGGCCAAGACGATCGCACAATATCAATCGCAAGAGCGCGAGGCTCGCGGCTCGCGTAAGTTGTGATCCGCGAGCCGCTATTGGCCGGGCTTGGTCGAAGGGCCACGTCGCGGAGACACGTTGTGGCTCGCCCGCAGGCTCTTGCACTTGCCCGCCTCCTCTCGGCAACTGCGACATGCGCTAATCGGCAAAAGGTCGCTTTCCTGCCATAAAGACCGGCCCCAATCGAAGTTTCAGGTCGTGTACCATTCATGGTTGTCGGCATCGACCGCCCACTTTGCCTCGGCGACGCGAGCGAAAAGCACCTTTCGCTTAAGGATCAGGCGCCTCCGCATGAAACGCACTCGACGCCCCCCCACCGGTATCGCCGTATGTCAGACAGCGATGTCCTGAGTGATCGTCTGGAGGGACGGCGTCCGCCGCTTCGCCGCCATCAACAAATCCAACTCGACGGAGGATGGTCCAAACCGAGCGAAGAGATCCTCAGCAGTCTTGGCGTCGAGGCTGTATTTCGACCTGAATTCTTGCACGGTGTAGGGCCTGCCGCGGAGCGGACGCTGGCGCTCGGTCTGCTTAAACTTCGTCACTTGGGCCTCCTGAAGGTTTGCAGCAGAATGCCTGGCGGGTTTGGTAGTTCCCTTCGAGGCATGGGATAACGTGCACGACCGCGGCAGCCGTCGGTCGGAGTTGGCCGACGTGTCATCGAACGAGCGGAATCGGAGGGCTTCAATGCAAGTTTAAGGTCAGTCACAGTAGGAGCGATAATGGATAAGGACCAGGAAAGACGCGAGCGCGCCTAGAGGATTTGGGAAGATGAAGGCAGGCCTAACGGCAAGCACGATGATCACTGGCAGCGTGCGGAAGACCAACATGCCCAGGCCAAGCCGATGAGGACCGAGGCAAATAAGTACGCTTCCGAGGAGTTCAACGACAAACGCCGCGAAAAATCATCCGGCGCGCATGCTCGGCCACCGTCGATGGCCGCGTCGGATTAACGACAGCGTTGACACTAAGGAAGGGCCGGCATCTACCAGCCCTTCCGCGAGATATGTGCTGATCGCTAAGGTAGCCGGAACGAGAGCAGCGAATTGACGTTTTGCGATCCATATGAACCCATCGTCCCGCCGCCATCACCACCGCCCATTGATACGCCGCCTCAAGATCCCGAGCGCGTCCCGCAAGAAGAGCCGCGGCGCCATCTCGAACCGGACGAACCCATCAATCCCATGATCGAGGCGTCGGCATCGCGCTGCTCGACATGCCCTTTTTTGTTACATTCAAAAATTGCAATCTGTCGCCGTTACGTCGCAGGGTCTGAATTTTCCGATTGGAGGTACCTTCTTGGTGGGACCCGATGATGACGCCAACATTTGATGGAGACGATCGTCTTCACCTTGGGCGTTATCTTGGAAAGTGACGGTGCCGCGAAACAGCGGATCGCCAATGCCTATTCCAAGGCGAGGATCGTGGCCGCAACCCTTCCCTGGGAAGGGGGATCAGCGCGCCCTTGCGTCGTGGCCTTGCATAGAGCAGATTCAGGTCCATATGGAGGCGGAGAAGTCGAGGCGGCGGGATGGATGCTCTGCGCTGTTCAGGGAACGACTCAGCGAGAAGGATCTACCAGACTGGGAGTCGC
The DNA here is from genome assembly GCF_056400165.1 of Rhizobium sp. 01L410. Lineage (NCBI taxonomy): Bacteria > Pseudomonadati > Pseudomonadota > Alphaproteobacteria > Hyphomicrobiales > Rhizobiaceae > Rhizobium > Rhizobium sp. 01L410. Next base: position 232,063 of record NZ_JBFTST010000005.1, on the reverse strand, counting down.
TCAAGCTCATTGGGGACAAAGATGCAGCACTTCTACCTTCACAGCAGCGCGACATTCACTAGGCATAGGTCATGATCAAAGAACAACTGGCCCAAGCAAAATTTTCACTCGCTCAGGAGGAAGTAACCCTCTGTGAGCGCGTATTTGATCGTCTCTGCGCTTCCAAACAAATCGTGCTCGAAATGCGACAGAAGGAATTGGCAAACAAGATCATTTGGGCGTTTCGCCACGGGGTTAAGGCTGAGGAAGACTTGACCAAACTGTTGACGTGACTGTCTTGACACGCCCTCGGTTTGAAACTCGACAGGCGTCTCCGACAAGCCTTGCCACATTAGGTTCGGATCGCTCGCCACTCCCGGCGTACCAGGGAACTCCGTGTGCATATTTGCTTGATCCACCCCCTAGTCTGGAAATGGTTCGGTCACGCCTGCTTCACAAGACGCTTGGTACTCTTTGTGATGAGTTCTCCGGTAAGGGGCCTCGCGAGGGGCCGGCCTGGCGCGTCCGATTGTGGCAGGATTTTTGAGAAAACCAAACCTGCGTTGACGAATCGGGCGCCTTTACTTTAGCATTTTGGTTGTGATGGACCTGAGATACCCATCGCGGTAATGCTGGTGCGCATGGAAAACCTCGGGACCGAAGGGCAAATGGTAGTTCCGAGGTTTCTTCTTTAGATTTTTGCGGCCATGATAAGCGCGGGCGCCGCTTTCTCGATGGCCTGACCCTCATCGCCATCGTGGCAATGCCGGCGCCGCGCGCCGTTTGACCGCCGCCTGCTCCTGCTCCTAGATGGGGCCGATGCCACCATTCCGCATGCGTCTCGTCTTCAGCCTTCGCCTTCCCCGCGGGTATTGCCGCGACGGAAGAGTGTGGAGGCCAGCATCCAGATCCCGATGATGCCCAGCAGCCGACTGCGGACCTCGTTTACGGCCTGTCCGGTAACGTACCAAAGGCCACCTTCCCCGAAATCACTCGATGATTTAAAATTATTCTTAAGTTTGGCCGTGATTAAGTCGCCCTCAATATCTGGGGGCATCGCATCCATGTCTACATTCGTTCGTATCCTGCTTTTCTTCCTTTTCCTGGCACCCTTTGTCGCACACGCGTCCGGTGATGACTGGCAGGTTGCCAAGACCACCAGCCAGGTTAGGTACACTATTGACCGGAAACAGTGGACCAACCTACGTGTGGGCGATGTGGTGCCAAACAAAGCCTGGATCTCCACAGGCCCTCGTGACCGCGTTCAGCTCGTGCGTGGTGTTGAAAGCATTGGGTTCCAGCCGAACACATTGGCTGCGATTACGACAAAGCCGGGCGGCTTCCTTTCGCCGCGAAAGACGGAGGTCTTCCAGCAGGTCGGGGAACTCGATCTTGAGATCGAAAAGCGGAGCCAGCCGCATACAACAGTACAGACTCCCTATCTGGCCGCCGTTGTGAAGGGTACGATCTTCCACGTGACGGTCGGCAAGACTAAGGCATCGGTTGCCGTAGATCGCGGTCTTGTGCAGGTCACGTCTTTCGGAAGCGGTCAACAGGCCAACGTTGGGCCCCGACAGAGCGCGACTGTGGACCGGAAGAGCGGCATGGACGTCGCAGGAGCGGTGTCAAAGCCTTCCATAACGTCCGTCGCGCCATCAGTTGCAGTCGTTCCGGCCCTGGGCGCCAAGAAGCTGTCCGGCGAACCCGACGCCGCGCCTGAAAACAGGGGCAAGTCAAAAAAAGGAGCTGACGACACCAGTGCCAACATTGCCGATAACGGCGAGGGGAAGGGCAGTTCCGGCAAGGGCGGCGACTCCGACGGCAATGGAGAGGGCGGCAAAGGTAGCGACAGCGGGAAGGGCGATGGTGGCAAGGGTAGCGGCGGCGGAAATGGGAATGGTGGCAGCAAGGGCAACGGCGGTGGAAACGGCAATGGCGGTGGCAACGGCGGCAAGGGTAGTAGCGATGGCGGGAAGGGTAATGGCGGCGGCAACGGGAATGGCGGTGGACATGGTAACGGTGGTGGCAGCGGAAAAGGCGGTGGAAAGAGCAACAGCGGCAACGGGGGCAGCAAGAGTAACAGTGGAAAAGGCGGCAAGTAATCTGCGGATAATGTCTATCTATTTCCACTCGCGTTGGGCACCTGATGACTATAGCGCCCGAATGGGCTGTCTTTTCCAGCATTGATGCCGTTTGCCGCCCACCGGTACCGCGTGACCCGTCGCAGACGCGGGCACCCTCTCGAAAGCTTGCAAGTGGCATGGGATGCTGAACGACGTGGCCCGTAGAGGTTGACGGGGGGCTTGGCAGTCGGAAGACTTAATGCCGCGGCTGCACAAAGATGCTTGAGCGGATGCGAATCTTTCGGGATCCGCCGGTCGCTCCCCGATTTTTCCAAGCGATCCGTCACCTGGGGCTCAAGGAGACCGGCACCATACGCGTCCCCCCTTGTACATATCGATATCGCCCTCAGCTCGAGGGAGCGAGGCGCCGCGGACGTGCCGGCTTCGTCTTTGCCGAACAAGGATCCGGGTCTGGTGCCGAGGACGAGGGCAATCTGAGCTGGCCGGCTTGAACCGATGCGGTTCGTGCCCTTCTCATACTTTTGGACATGCTGGAATGTCACGCCAATCCCTTCGGCCAAGGTCATTTGCGACACGCGCAGAAAGCTTGCGGCGGCTTCTTACCCGTGCCTACAGCGACGTCGATTTCGGATATCTTTGTACGCAATATTCCAGTCGATGCTCTCTATTGCGATTTTTGACAACTGCATGATATCAGACCACAAGTCTACGAATTGACAGCGGTGTCAGACGTTAGTCCGGGGTGGGTTTAATCTCTTCCGATCATATATTTTCAAGGCTGTCGGTGGCGACAGACGGGGAGGCATCATGAACGATTCCGAAATCAGGAACGAGCAGCGCTACCGCCTGCTCATCGAGGCCATTACCGACTACGCCATCTACATGCTCGACCCGGACGGCTTCGTCACGAGCTGGAACCCAGGCGCCGAGCGTCTCAAAGGTTACAAGGAGGAGGAGATCGTCGGTCGACACTTCTCCACGTTCTACACCGACGAAGATCGAGAGAGCGGCCTGCCGGCACTTGCCCTTCGGCTTGCGCAGGAAGAAGGGCGCTTCGAGCGGGAGGGATGGCGTTTGAGAAAGGACGGTTTGCGCTTCTGGGCGAACGTCATCATCGATCCGATCAGGGACTCCCAGGGCGAACTGATCGGCTTCGCGAAGATCACGCGCGACATCAGTGAGAAGCGGGCGGCGCAGGAAGCGATCTTCCAAGCGCAAAAAATGGAGGCGGTCGGGCAGTTGACCGGCGGACTCGCACACGACTTCAACAATCTCCTCATGGCGATCCTCGGAAGCCTGGAGATCGCAAGGAAAAGAGCAGTCCGGCAGGACGTCATAGATCTCATCGACAACGCGATTCAGGGAGCTCAACGCGGCGCCACGTTGACGCAGCGGCTGCTTGCGTTCTCTCGTCGCCAGGAGCTTCAGCTCGCCCCCGTCGACGTCGGCGACCTCGTCGGTGGGATGACCGAGCTCATGCGGCGCACCATCGGCCCCGAGATCGTGATCACCAGCAAGTTCCCACCGGATCTGCCGAAGGTTCGCAGCGATTCCAATCAGTTCGAGAGCGCTCTTCTCAACCTCGTTGTCAACGCCCGCGATGCCATGCCGGGCGGTGGAGAGATCACCATCGCCGCCGAGCGCAGATCCGACCGGCCTAGCCGCTCGACCTTGCCGCCCGGAAACTACGTCTGCCTCTCTGTCCGCGATCAGGGGGAGGGCATGGATGACGAGACGCTGGCCAACGCGACAACGCCCTTCTACACGACCAAGGGCGTTGGCAAGGGAACGGGCCTCGGTCTTCCCATGGTGCACGGCCTGATGGCCCAGTCCGGCGGCGAGCTAATCCTGAAGTCCCAGGTGGGACAGGGAACGACCGCGGAGCTGTGGCTTCCCGTCGCCGATAGCACCGAAGTGGAAACAAGGGCTCCGGTAACACCAGATGTGCCGTTCGAGCCCGCTCCGAAAGCGCTAACCGTTCTTGTAGTCGACGACGACGCCCTCGTTCTCATGAACACGGTTCTCCTGCTCGAGGATCTGGGCATGGACACCATTCAGGCATCTTCGGGCGAGGAGGCTTTGGCAGCGCTGCAGACGGGCGTTCCGCCGGATGTCGTTATAACCGATCACGCCATGCCCAACATGACAGGGGCGCGCCTGTGTCAGGAAATCCACGCGCGGTACCCGACGCTTCCGATCATTCTTGCTACAGGCTATGCGGAGCTACCGGACGGCGTCGGCGATCTGGCCGGGGTCGTGCGGCTATCGAAGCCGTTCAGCCAGGCTCAGTTGTCGAACGCGCTGGCAGAAGCCTGTCAGGGCAGGCGGTGCTTCTGAAGCTTTTTTGAAGTCGACCACCTCAGGCAAGATCAAGATCCGTCCAGTGTTCGGCCCAATCGCTCGATGCTCGAATCGGGCAAGCGGACTGGTCGTCCCTTGTGAAGGTCCACCTGTCCGTACCAGGCGTGATCGCCGAGTGTTTCAGGATGTCTGCCGGGCCCTTGGGTTCGCCGTTCTCCGGCACGTACGCAGGCGCTTGCGTAGAGGCGCGCGCGGAGCGATCCAATCTTACTGGAAACGATGTGGGAAGGTAGCCGACCCGGATGCCGCAATCGAAGCCTTCGCCCACGACGGGCAGCCCACCATCCATGCCTTGTTCGTGTCGAACGCGGCGCAGTGTGAGGTCGAGCACGTCGTACATGTCGGTGTCGGGGCAGGCTTCTACCCGGCGATCAGGCGAGTTTCGTCAATGTCTTTGGGAAAGCGACGGCGGTCGAGGTCGCGCTCGATCTGGCTGCGTGTGCGGCCGCGAATCTCTCATCCTACCCGAATGTCTCCATTGTTCAGTGCGACGACGGGTCGGTGGAATTCGGTGCCGCCGACGTCATCTGTGTGAACGCCGGAGCGACGCGCCCCGCGGACATATGACTGGATCGGCTGAAGAACGGCGGAAGGCCGATCTTGCGCTGGCGACCGATCTGCGTTTCACGAAGAGTGATTGGAACAACATGCATCGTCGTGGTGCGGTGTTCCTGGTAACCAGACGAGGCGGCGACTTCCACGCCCAACGGATTTCGCCGGTAGCGATGTTCGCATGTGCGGGGATTCGCGATGAACTGTTGGAAATGGCGCTTGCTGAGTCCTTCGGGAAACGGGGAGCCGAGGCAGGTGACGCGGATCGCCGTACGGTCCCTGTCTTATTCTTAAAATTGATATGAGGTAGAGCGCAATGAGAAAAGGCCGCGAAAAAATCGCACCTACCTTGTCGACATCGCCTTCACACCAGTGCCAGTACATCCGTGGTCAAAACGCCGCGTACCCAGTTCGTGCCTGACCGCACACGATCTCCAGGATGGAGTTCGCCGCGTAGCTAAGGCGGCCGCGACACTTGGCAAGATTGGGGATGCTTTAGCGGCCCGGTCTCGTCGGCCCTATGCCTAGCGCCGTCCCGACCGCACTCGACAACGCTGCCTGCGATACGGGCTTTCGAACCACGGGAATAGTTGCGAAGTCTGCCGGGATATGGACGCCGTCGCGGTAGCCTGTCGCGAAGACGTATGGAATGCCACGCTTCTCGAGCTCCTTCGCGACGTCCTCGGATGTGGAAGATCCAAGATTGAGATCGAGAACCGCACAGTCGGGCGATCCCTCGGTAAGGATTTTCAAGGCGGTGGCGACATTGGCCGCGATCGAAACCTCTTCGGCACCGATCGACCTCAGCAGTTCCTCGGTGTCCATCGCGATCAGCGACTGATCCTCGACGAGCAGGACGCTCATTCGGTCCAACGGCTTGAACGCGGCTTCCGCGATGGCTGGGCTGCCGGGCTGCAAGTTTTCCACGACCTCGCTTAGGTGCTCGCCGGGGATCATGATTGTGGCCTCGAGGCCGGCAGGGGCGAACTCGAGGTCGATGCCTCCCCCAAGGTCGTGCGAAACGGTCTTCTCGATCAAGTTCGAACCGAAACCGCGGCGTGTCGGCACGACGACCTCCGGGCCGCCGCTTTCCTTCCAGGAAAGATGGCAGTCGCCATTTTCGGCGATCGTCCAGGATATCTCCAGCTTTCCGGACGGAACGGAAAGGCTGCCGTACTTCGCGGCGTTGGTCATCATCTCGTGCAGAAGCAGAGCGAAGACGCCGAACGCCCGTTCGGTCAGGCCGATGTGATCTCCCGAAATCTGGATGCGATCCGGCAGTTTTGCAACCCGATGCATATCCGCCTCGGCCTCGATCAGGCCCCTGAGTTCGCCGCCGTCCCGGCTACCGAAGGACTGGTCGTGAGCGAACGAGAGCGCCCGGAGCCGCCCTTCGAACGACTTGGCATATTCGTCGACCGACTGGGAGTTCGCCCCGGTCTGCGTCGCTATCGACTTCACCAGCGCGAGGATGTTCTTCACGCGGTGGTTCAGCTCCGAATTCAACAGCTTTCGCTGGCTCTCGGTCCGTTCGCGCTGCTCCTCGGTGGCGTCGTTGTGCGACAGCATCACGTCGCGGACATATCCCCTGATGGATTCGGCCACGACGACGTCGGCCTTCGACCACGGGAGCGATTTGTGCCTGACGTCTTCCCTCCAGGTATCGAAGCTGCCGCGCGGCGATAGCCTGACGCCGTTCTCGGTGAGCTCCTCGTTCTTTCGCGGTTCGCCTGCCCACTCGACTTGATGGGCCTCCTCGCTTCGGAAGAACACCAGGAAATCCGGCGAAGAGACTGAAATCGGAATCGCTAGCAGCCCTGCGATGCGCGTACCGTACTCTTCGACCTCACCGGTCTCGGACTGGAGGTCCTGCGTGTCCCAGATGTTCCGGCCCGCCTTCTTGCCGATGATTTCCATCAGATGCGGTATCGCCGTCTCCGATGGGGAAACGCCATACGACGCCCACTCACCACGCGACCATAGCCCCGCCCCGTCGCTGGCGATCAGAGAGGAGAATTCTCGAAGCCTTCTGCGAAGCGTAACCTCGACCGGGTCGGCGTGATCGACGCCTGCGATGATCGCATCGAGACGACTGCGCGTCGCCGCGGCGGACGCCTGCTGTTCGCGATGCTCGATGGCGGCCACATGCAGCGAGAAGTACTGTGCGAACAGTTCGGTCGCCACGCGCAGCGGGATGGAGAGCCATTTTGGCGTGTTATGGTGGCAGGCGATGAGGCCCCAGAGCCGGCCGTCTAACACGATCGAGATCGACATCGAGGCGGCGACGCCCATATTTCGTAGATATTCGCAGTGGATGGGGGAGACGCTTCGAAGATGGGCAAACGAGAGGTCGACGGCCGGATCGCCTTCGGCGATCTTCGGAAGGAGCGGCACGGGGACGAACGATGCGTCGCCGATCACACGGATCCAGTTCTTGACGTAAAGCTTGCGCGCCTGCACCGGGATGTCGGATACCGGGAAGTGCTGGCCCAGAAAGCTACCCAGAGAAGGGTCTTTCGCCTCCGCGACCACCCGACCGGCCCCGTTGTGCAGGAACCGGTAGACCATCACGCGGTCGTAGCCGAGCATCGCGCGGACGAGCCGCGCGACTGATTTGAATAGCGGGTCGAACTCCCGGTAGCCGTCCACCCGTCGGATCAACGATTGCGTCAGATGGAGCGCCACTTCCGTGTCCTCCGGAGAGGCGGGCCGCTCAAGCTCGAGGAACGTCCGGCCCTCGTATCGGTGGGCTGTGATGTCGGCGACGCTCGCGCCTTCCGAGAGCTTCGCCTTGAGCACGACGCCTGCGATCTGGCCAGCCCCGGCCCGAGCGACGGCGTTTGCGATGTCATGGGAGACGGTCGTACCGACCAGATCGGCAAGCTCCGCGCCGACATAGTCGCGATTGGTATCGCCTAGAAATTCGTCGATATTCTTCGAAACGAACGAAACCATCCCTTGCTCGTTCAGGACGATCATTGCTCCGTGAGGCTGGATGCTGCCCGGAATATGGATCGGTTCCCGATCGCAATTGCTCAGATCGACTTTGGACCTATCATAACTCAATGGCGGACATCCTGCTTTCTCGAATGGGAATGCCTGTCTGCCATAGCGTCCGGCGACCAGCAACCGCTGATGAAGACTTATACGATTGGTTACTGATATTGGATTATCGAAGATGCTGATCAAGAAGAACGGCGTCTTAACGGCCGGATGAACGCCAGCAAAAGATTCGGATCGACAGCGACCAATCTCCGCCTTGGTCAGTCCCGTCGCGATCGGTAGAAGGTCAATCGAATTGATCTGGCGTTGCGAGTATCTAGCAACTGAGCGATGGCACACCTTGTCGGCGTCTATGCTCTGGCCGGCGAATTGTCTCGCTCATCCTACTTTCAGGAAGCACTGGAGCGCTACGAGGAAATTATGCGGCCCTATGTGGAAAAGGGACAGAACGTCCCGAAATTCGCTCCAAAAATGCTGCAGCCACAGACCTTGCTGGGCGTCGCCTCGCAGCGAGGCGTTCTGCGCGTCTCTGACACGCCGGGCATTAAGCAGCTCGTGACCAAGCTGTCTTATCCGGCGCGGACGACTTCAAACTGCCCGAGTACGGCGCCATCCCTTCATAGAGTAGACGCGACCGGTTGCAACGCTCTCCGTCACAAATAAATGATTGGAACCTCTAGGTTTTCCGCGTGTTTTCGATCCACAAACCAAGAGGAAACACCCATGAAGAAAATTATCCTTCTGACCGCGAGCCTCGCGCTTGTCGCCTCAGCGGCCGTTGCCCAGAGCCAAACGCCGACCACCTCGCAGACGACGCCAGCGGTCAATACCGAGCAAAATCCCGGTGCACCTGTCGCGGGTAAGAACAGCTTCACCGAAACTCAGGCCGAGTCCCGCATCGAAGAGGCCGGCTACACCGACGTATCCGGTCTGAAGCTCGACGATCAGGGCGTTTGGCGCGCCACCGCTTCCAAGGACGGCAAGTCCGCCAACGTCTCCCTGGACTTCCAGGGCAACGTCACGCTTGCCAAGTAAAAATATAACGGAGGAATCCCCATGAAGACCACAATCACAGGACTGTATGACAGTTACGACGATGCAAAGGCGGCCGTGAAAGCGCTCGAAGATGCGGGCGTCCCGTCGGACGACATCAGCATAGTCACCAACAAGGCTAATGGCGACGTCGATGTCGAAGGGCAAGGCAACCGGGCAGGCGAAGGTGCCGGCGCCGGTGCAGGCCTCGGCGCCCTGGCTGGCGGCGCGGGCGGTCTGCTGACCGGCCTTGGCCTCCTTGCCATTCCAGGCGTTGGTCCCGTCGTTGCTGCGGGCTGGCTCGCGGCCACGGCGGCTGGCGCAGTCGCTGGTGCCGTTGCTGGCGGCGCCGTCGGCGGGATCGTCGGCGCGATGGTCGAATCCGGTGTGCCGGAAGAAGATGCCAACTTCTATGCTGAAAGCATTCGTCGCGGCGGCTCTGTCGTGACGGCGCGTGTGGAAGACGACCGTCGCACGTCCGTAGACGCGATCCTCAACAGATCGCCGCGGGTAAACGTCGCAGAGCGTCGGGCACGTTATGCCGAGCAGGGTTGGACACGTTTCGACGAGACCGCCGGTCCCTACACGAACGAGCAGATCGCCGCCGAGCGCGACCGTTATCGCGTCAACCGTCTGTAATTTGTTCTATAGGAAACCATCGGAGGCCTCGCAGTCGCTGCGGGGCCTTTTTTGATTTGGGTCGGCGGGACTTTTTCGCGGCGCCGACGTTGTCCTCTCACGATCGAAAGGAGATCGAGATGTCATCGAAAGCCACCGCAGCAAAGCAGCGCGATATCCAAGACCAGGTCGCGAAGGCCGACGAAAAGTCAAAATCGACGCCTAGCGGCGCGATGCAGGCGGGTGCGCGGAAATACCCGGAACCGCCTTTCCCGAAAGTGCATCAGAAGAAGCCTGGCTCCGAGGCTGACCTACCGCTCATGCCGCTCTACGATGCGCCGTTCTACAAGGGGTCGGGAAAGCTGAAGGACAAGGTCGCACTCATCACCGGTGGAGATTCGGGCATTGGCCGCTCGGTCGCGATCCTGTTCGCACGCGAGGGCGCCGACGTCGCCATAGTCCATCTCGACGAGAACGAGGATGCGGCAAACACCAAAGCCGTGGTTGAGAAGGAAGGCCGCCACTGCTTGGTTATCAAGGGCGATGTGAAAGACCCCAAGTTCTGCCGTGACGCTGTAGCCCAGACTGCCAAGCAGTTCTCTCGTCTCGACATCCTCGTCAACAACGCCGCTTTCCAGGTCCATACCGCCGAAATCGAGGATCTTACCGACGAGCATTTCGACGAAACACTGAAGACCAACCTGTACGGCTATTTCTATATGGCCAAGGCCGCAATTCCTCACCTCTCCAACGGGTCGGCGATCATCAACACCGGATCGGTCACCGGATTGGAAGGCTCTAAGGAGCTGCTCGACTATTCGATGACGAAGGGCGGCATTCACGCTTTTACCAAGGCCCTGTCCAGCCAGCTCGTCCCGAAGGGCATCCGCGTCAACGCCGTCGCGCCCGGACCGGTCTGGACGCCGTTGAATCCTTCTGACAAGCAGGCCGACGACGTCGCGAAGTTTGGCAGTCAGACGCCGATGAAACGCGCCGCTCAGCCTGAGGAGATTGCGCCCGCCTACGTCTTCCTCGCATCGCCACAGATGTCCAGCTACATCACCGGCGAAATCCTCCCCATCGTCGGCGGCTACTGAGGTTGGAGATGGCGAAGTTCTACTTTCAACTGCTTGACCACGAAGGCGTCCGTCCTGCGGAGATGCTGTACGACTTCGACACTGCGGAAGCTGCGATCGAGGAAGCGCGCACGGCGCTGTCCGAAATGGCAGCCGATGGGCTTCCGACCAGTGAATACAAAATGCTGTCCGTCGAGGTCTTCGACGAAGAACGAAAACCGGTCCGGGAGATCAGGCTTGTTCTCGAGGAAATCGACAAGACCGCAACTGCAGATCCAATAACCGAGGAGACCGAACATGGTCACTAGAAGTAACGACACCGAATCGCCCAAGGTCACCGAAACCGCCATCGAAGCACGCCAGGGCAGCTTCGGGAAGCCGGTCTTCATCGTTCTCGTTTGTGGCATCTTGCTCGCACTGCTCGCCTGGGGCGGGGTCGAGATTTGGGGCGAGAGTATCGATCGAGACGCCGAGCCCACGGCTTCGACGAAGGCCGATCCGATCAACGCACAGCCGTCCGGCGCCGGAACGTTCGACAACAACGCAGCCGACGGCAGCAGCCGTCCGCCCGAAGCGACCGATCGTTCTCCGACTCCGAGTGGCAGTGGCAGCGGCCCGACACAGGTGACGACGCCAGCCGGAACCGAGAAAATTAAATAGATCGGGATCGCCAACACCGCAAACTCTGGGGCGAGTGGTCTCGCCCCAAGCATTCGAATTTGCCCGAACGAATAACCGAACGGAGAAATCGATGAGCGACCTCAAGAAGGGCGACAAAGTCACCTGGGACACCAGTCAAGGGAAATCCAAAGGCAAGGTCGTGAAGAAACAGACGACGCCAACCAAGATCAAGGGCCACGATGTCAAGGCGTCACGATCCAATCCCGAATACATCGTCGAAAGCGAAAAGACTGCCAAGCGCGCAGCTCACAAGCCAGGTAGCCTGACCAAGACTGGCGATAGTTCGAAACCCTAAACCAAGCTGACCGCACGCTTCACATGGACGACGACGGAACGATCCCGAGGGTCGGCGTCAGAAACACGTCGTTATCTTTTTGCTCGCTCGCAGCGCTGGAGACCGCTGAGCGAACTTCAGCCTCTTCCCAGCCGGCATCGACCGCCGATGTCAACAATTCGGCCGCCTTGTCTTCATCGGACGCGCTCGAAGTTTCGTCCAAGTGCCTTCGTGCCGTTTCCAGGCATTGCTTCAAATCCTCGATCCGGGCGGGGTCGTCGGCGGAATGGCTTGGGGATGCGACGTAGGTCATGGTGGCTCCTTTGATTTTAGGATTAACGGCGAGCGTGCCCGGGAGTTCCGCGCAGGGTTTTGGCTTTTCCTTACCGCTTCTTCAAGGGATCGTGCCCCCAGTTCATTAGCGAGTAGCGCCATGCCGAACGCTCCTTGTCCACCTTCGGTCCGCCTTGGGAGAGATGCCTGTGCACGTAGCCTACGACTTTTCGCATATGCTCATAGTCCTCGTCCGTCAGATCTGCCCTCTTCTTGTGCTTGATATCGACGATACGTCGTCCGGAGTGATGATCGATCGACTCCTTGCGGCCGTCCGCCTTCCACCCGTTGACGAGGCTCTCCTCCGTGCGCAGCCACTTCTCCAGCTCCGAAGGCGACATGTTCACCGCTTCGGCGAAATCAGCCAGGACCTGATTGGTGTCGATGTCGCTGTCTTTTGTCATTTGATCCTCCTGAAATGCTCCACACCCGTACGACGACGAACGCCGGTTATCGCGGAAAGTTTCGCGCGTAATACCTGTGGTGAGGAGAGAGATCTCAACGGACATCTCGCCGAAACGCGGCGACGCACGATCCATTCGTTCCGCGTTCAAGGACGCGGCGCATTTTTAACCGCCGATCAACAGCGATCTAAAAGCCAGCCGGTGCGCTATCCACGGACGGTCGCCGGTCTTTCGCGCACGTGACGTAGTCGGAGAAGCTGTCTTCGAGAAACTGAATACCTGACCCGATTGATGTCCGAGGATGTAGCATATGAACCACTTGGGGTCCGCGCCGATCAGTTTTCCCGAAGACTATCAGGTTGGCCATAATGGACCAATGCTATGATGAACATCTTCTCTCGCTCGTATGTTCGCCACATGTCCGCAGTCGATAACGTCCAGGCTCGCTAGCCGGGTCACCGCCAATATGCAACGCGGGCGCCCAGGTCATGCGCGCCGACGGCGAACCGCTCGAAACCCAATTCGTTCACAACGCGACCTGGTCGCGGGCCATCGCGCGGTTCGAATAGACATCGGCCCCGGTATCCGGTTTCCCGCTCCGTCAGTAGCCTCGAAGGTCGGGCACGACGACGGTGAACATATCGGTCGTTTCGGTGCCACGGCCGTCCAGCACATTCTTGTTTGCGGTCAGCCGTGGAGAAAGGAGCAGCGGCAGTCCGCTGCCCCCAACGAGCGTGTCGATGCCGATGCCATCACCTCGAACATGGCGTTGTTCGAAGCCTTCGATGATCCCTGACATTGAATGTCCTCGCCAATTGGGCTCAGGTTACGCTACGGCGCTACGAGCCTGCTCGGGATGCTTTCCCTCTGCGAACTCCTCAACGATTTTCGCGCAGAACGCCGGCAGGTCGTCTGGCTTGCGGCTCGTAACGAGCCCCTTGTCGGTGACAACCTCCTTGTCCACCCACGTTCCACCCGCGTTTTCGATGTCTTTCCGGATCGACGAGTAGGACGTCACGGTACGACCTTTCAGGACGTCTGCTTCCACCAACAGCCACGGACCGTGGCAGATGACACCGACGGGCTTCGCTTGCTTAAAGAACGACCGGACGAACGACACGGTGTCGGCATCGGCTCGCAGCTTATCCGCGCCGACGCATCCGCCTGGAATGATGAGGCCGTCGAAGTCGCTTGCGGCGACATCCGTCACCTTCTTGTCGACCGTATAGGAGCTACCGGGGTCAAGGTCGCTGTTGTTTGTCTTGGCTTCTCCAGCCTCGATGCCGACGACGGTAACCGTCGCGCCAGCGGCTTCGACCGCGTCCCTGGGCTTCTTGAACTCGGGCTCTTCGGTGCCGCGGGGTGCGATGAGGATCGCGATCTTCTTGCCTTCGAGAGTCATCGTTGTCTTCCTAGTTGTTGAGATTTCGACCGTGAGGTCACCGGTAGAAAACCCCTTTTGGAAGTCGAAGTTCCCAGCTCGAGATCAGCGATTTTTGGTTGGATCGTGACACCGGCCACTGCGCTCAGCGCGTATCGATGCCAGTGGCACCGGCATCAACGAGCGTTGGCGGCAATCGGAAAGTCGCTTTCAATCCAACGAAGGCGTAGTCTTTTGCCCCACAGCCTTTTGGATGACAGGTCACGTAGGTTCCAAGCGCGATTGCCAGGGCCATCGCCGTTGTTCCGAAGATCAGGCCATACGTCCAGGCGACGCTGAGACGAAGTTCGGCGAGCGCGCCAAAGATGGCGGATGAAGCCGACACGCCAAGAAAGACGAGCGTGTTGAGCGCGCCAAGTCCGATGCCTCGCATTCGATCCGGGAGCAATGCCTGAGCCTAGGTCATCGCCACCGGATGAATGTTGCCCGTGGCGTAGAGCAGTGCCAACCCTGCGGATGCCGCAAACACGCTTGATCCCGGTGAGAGGGCGAGAAGAACCGCGCTTAGAAGGCCGATGACATAGGTGGCGGTCACGAGTGTCCGACCATGTATGCCATTTGAGTAGCACGAATGGCAATGCGAGCGAAGTCGCAACTCCGAATATGCTCACCCCGGTCAGTACTGCGCCAACATCGGTGTCGCGCCCGAAGACGTCCGTAAGGTACGGTCCAGCCCAAGCGTTTTCGAAAAGTGCCTCCGAGCGAGGGCGTGAAGCAGATGGGTACGAGATAGAGGAGGTGGGACAACCTCCACGAGCTAGCGGCGCTTACCTGAACAGCGTTTAACGACGAGCCTGTCTGTCGTAGGGTTGCCGCGACTGAGAAGGCGCAGCCCAGCATCATCATCGAGGCCGCCAGCATGCAGCGCGCCGCCCGCACTCTGCCGTGAACCATGATAACGGAGACGCTGAGAGCAGCGCTCCCACGGAACCTACAGAACTCACCGTGGCCGCCAGGCGGGCGGCTTTGTCTGGTGAATGAAGTCGTCCGAGATAGTAGAAAACGCCCATCGGCGCACATCCAATTCCGATCGCAACCTGACCAGCGGCGGCGGACCAGAAATCGGATGAAGCCGCCAAAAGTGCTGAACCTGCAGCGCCCGCGATCATCATTAAGGTCATCGGTAACCGCATGCCCCAGCGATCGAAGGCGATGCCGACAGGAATTTGTAGCACCGCGAACGATCCGAAAAACGCAGACGCAAGCCAACCGAATTCAACAGGCGAGAGTCCGAGTTCATTCGAAATCAGCGGCCCGACGACACCGAAATAGCTTCGAAGCAGAGAGCGGATAGAGATGCGCGCATTCATTCCCCGCAAGAAAACCAGGCTCCAAGACCGGGATGAGTTTCAGTCCCGCTTATCGGAGCTCATGTCCGATCTTCGAGATACTGCTCCGCTCCTTCAATGGGCCGAAGCCATTTCTCCCGCCGTTTTATCCATAATTCGTACGTCGGTGCGAGCGGTGTGGGCGCCTCGGTGAGGATGCCGAGCTTGATCTCGGCCTCGTCCTCGTTCGCCGAGAACAACCTGGAACCGCAGTTCGGACAAAAGCGCCGTCCAGCGAACTCGCGCGTTTCGCCCTTGGATTCGAATTCAGCAGCCGGCCACACTGCGAAAAACGTGAAGGCCGAACCGCTTTCCTGTCGGCAGTCGGTGCAGTGACAGATGCCGATCCTGACCGGGTTGCCACGCAGGGCAACTCGGACGTTTCCACATTTGCAGGAACCGGTCAGTGTTGTCATTTCGGGGCTCCTGTTCCGTCGTCCACCACCTCCGTATCCGGACGATCTCCCCCGTCGACGTGCTCGCTGTGCCAGCGACCATCCGAAAGTTGATAGGAAATCTCAGCGTCGCGACCTTCGAGATGCTGCCGTTCCGCGGCCGACTTCGCAGCGGACAACGCCACGTCATGGTCGGCGAAAGTCTCCGACCAGACGTCGCCCAGCCTGTAACCGTAGCCGCCGTCGTGCGCACCGACATGGTATGTAAGTTTCGTCATTCTGTTTCCTCCATTTGACACCTTATCTAGTGCAACGCGGCCATGGGCCAAGCCCGTCTCGCCGCGCCCCGATAGCCAACAATCTTTCGGCATGCTAACCACCCTTATCGAGAGGGAGTCTCATGAGAAGGAAGCTTGTCGCCGTCGCCGTCGCCGCGCTTGCTCCGGTCGTCGCAATGCTCGGATATAACGAGTATGCGATGCGGAGTCAGCGCAACGACGAAGTGCGCGCACAAGCTGCGCAGGCGGCCCGGCAGGCGTCCTCAGAAGTCGAGCGGATCGTCGAAGGACTGCACTCGCTTCTCATCTCCGTGCGCTCCATGCCGGCAGTGCGGAACCTCGACCCCGACGTCTGCAACGCGTTCCTTAGGTCGGTTGCATCCAGCGTCCCGAACATCCGGATGATCTTCGTCGTCGATCTCGAAGGCAGGCCCGTATGCGGAAGCGTTGAAGCCCCTGCGAGCGTGACGTTTTCCGATCGTGATTACTTCACGGCTGCCGTCGCCGGCGAGGACTTCGTCGTCGGGACGTACACAAAGAGCAGGATGTCGGACACGGCCGTTCTGCCCGTGGCGATGCCGGTGGTCGTTGACGGCACCACGAAGGCGGTGGTTGTTAGCGGGGTCAAGCTCGACTGGCTTCAGAAACGCATCGCCGAGCGCGGGGTCGCTCCAGGCAATGCCGTCACGATCGCAGATAGCGGCGGCACCATCCTCGCGCGCGTGCCACAGCCGGAACGTTTCGTTGGAACTGTCATCCCTCACGATTTTCAAAAGCTGGTCCACGCCGTGCAGCCGGGCGTGATCGAGGTGGTGAGCCAGGATGGAACCGAGCGTGTCCTTGGCTATCAGCCAATTACGCCGGGCGGCAGTCCCCTCTATGTGAGCGCTGGCTTCTCGAAGGACGAGGCGTTCGCCCCCATCAACCGGGCGACGACCATCAACGTCCTTGCGATCGTTGGAGGCGTTGTTGTTGCCTTCCTGGCGGCTTTCTTCGTGGGGACCAGGTTCTTGATATCGCCAGTGGTTTCGGTCGCCTCGGTCATGGATCGCTGGCGTTCGGGCGAGCTTACGGCCCGCACCTCGATGAAACCCACCGACGAAATGCACGCCGTGGGCGCTGCGCTCGATTCCCTTCTCGACGAGCTCGACTGTCGTCGCGTCCAGAACGAGCGGGCCGAGGAGGAGCGAATGCTTCTGGTCCGCGAGCTTGCGCATCGTGTCAAAAACGGCTTTACCCTTGTGCAGGCTATTGCCCGTCAGAGCTTCAGCAAGGCCGATCCCGACGCCTACCATTCGTTCGCGAGCCGACTGTCGTCTCTGGCATCGACATACGATCTCCTTCTGTCGAAAGACGCGAGCGCCTCTACCGTGCGAGAGGTGGTCGAGACCGCGCTGCGGTCTCACGGGGGCGACGATCACCAGCGCTTCCGAATTGATGGGCCGGAGGTTGCCCTGCCTGCAAACCTGGCGCTTCCGCTTTCGCTCGTCATTCACGAGCTGGCTACCAACGCTACCAAGTACGGAAGCCTTGGCAGCGATGGCGGACTGGTTTCCATCGAATGGACTTACGGCGACGGGCGGCTTTACCTGCTCTGGACGGAAACAGGCGGCCCGCCAGTCTCAGCACCGACGCGCAAGGGGTTTGGATCCATTCTCATCGAAAGAGCGTTTCCTGCTGCCGCAAAAGCCCGCTATAACCCAGATTACCGGCCCGAAGGCCTGGCGTTTGAAGTTGGTTTCACGGTGGAACCGTTCGCTACCGCGGACGCTCGGGTTCAAAGCGAGGAGGGAAAATGACTGCGAGTCGCACCAAAATCCTCGTAGTGGAAGACGAGCCTCTCTTGATGATGATGGCGGTCGGGGTCGTCGAAGACGCTGGTTTCGAGGCCATCGAAGCAAGCAACGCCGATGAAGCGATCGCGCTTCTTGAGAGCGATCCTGCAATCGTCATCCTCTGGACCGACATCGACATGCCGGGTTCCATGGATGGCTTGAAGTTAGCCGCGGCCGTTCGCGACCGCTGGCCGCCCGTCGAAATTCTCATCGTTTCAGGCAAACAGCGTCCAGGCAGCAACGAAATTCCGGAGCGCGGCGTTTTCATTCCGAAACCGTATGACAGTCGCATGGTTGCCGAAACACTGGTCCGGATGGCCGCCTAGGCTATGTGCAGGCCGTCCCGGCTGCCTTGCCTCAACGCCGACGTTTACGTTGTCGGCAGTGGTACTCCAGTCTCTCCAGAGATTGCCGTAATCCACCTGTGGGTCATCGATATGGTGTCGCCCCCGGTCAGAAATGATCCATTCGAGTTGCAGGCTGCGGGCGACAGCCACCTCGCTTTCGGGGCGATACCGCCGGAACATCGGTTTAGGGTGGAACAACAGCCATATTTCGAAGTTTCTTTGGCTCTGGTTGGCGTACTGCGCCCCGCCATGCCCGACCTTGGAGACAGCGTTTATGATGCCCGCGCGCCAACTACCAATTTCGAGACCTCGGATTTACTATGTGAACCTCATTGATCTTTCGGACGCCAATAGCTGGCTGCAAACCCTAGATCACGCTGCCTCATTGCATTTTGACACAGTGATGACCGCACCGCTTTTTTGCGGTGGCATCGTAGACGTTTCAAGTCGCAAATTTATCGATAACGGGTCGAGGCTTCCCAACTCGTTGAATGACCACCTATCGTTTCTATGTGAAAGCGCAGCATCTAGAGGCCTGGGCCTCATGATGGACGCACCGATTGCAACCTTTCGAACAGAAGGGGGCGTCGGGTTAGGGGCTCTTGATCCCCGTCACGCACCATCTGCTCCATGGCGACACGCCGACAGCGCGACGTTAGACGTCCAAGCTCTCATTGCACGCGTTTCGGAGCTTTCCGAACTCGGCGTCGCCGGCTTCCGGTTCTTGGGACTGGAGCGGCTTGGGGATTTGGATTTGCAACGCCTGGGTGGGTTCAATTTCGGGCATAAACGGCCGTTGCGGCTCGTCTATACGCCCGGTACCGATTTCGCCTTTCGCGCCAGATTGGAAGGCCGCGGCTTCGATGGCGTATTTTCGTCTCTTGCCTGGTGGGACATGCGCGAGGGATGGTTTCTCCAAGAACACCGTTTACAACGAGCGCTAGGCCTGCAGGTGGCGTTTCCAGAAGCGCCTTTCGCTAGACGATTAGCCCACGGAACAGAAGGTCGCGAGGTACGAGAACGAAGATCCTTGCGTGCCCTCCGGCTGTCCGCCGCTCTCGGAGACGGGTTGTTGATTCCGATGGGTTTCGAATTTGGTGCCGTACTTCCGCTCGACGTGACGCGTGGCGGAGAACTAGACTTCGACATGCTTCGGTCTGGCGGAGCATTCGATATTTCCTCGTCAGTCCGGGAGGCCAACGACGCCATTGCCTCCTCAAGGCCGATGGTGCCGACGGCATACGTGACTTCTCCGCAAGCAACCGCCATAACCTTAGCCGATCACGATGACCTTCGCGTGGCGGAGCGGGTGGGGATCGTGGTCATCAACCGAGACCTTCGCCGGCCCAGTCCCTTGCCCTGGGAAATTGTCTCACAGGCCGCAGCGCCTTTTTTTGTCCAAGCTCCCGGAAGCGAACCTAGATTCCTAGCGGCTGGAGAACTTCAACTGCTCAATGCGGCCGTAGGCGACGAGATTGTCAGCGAGAGCGTGTCTTCGCCGGGAGCGGCGTCTAATGAGTCGGAACGGATCGCAATCGAGAATATCGAGCCGCAAGTCGATAAAGGGCGTTTTGCCGCAAAGCGCGTTGTCGGGGAGACGGTTTCCGTCAAAGCGGACATTTTCGCCGATGGCCATGATCGGCTGGCAGCGTCTCTTCTGTATCGTGCCGTTGATGATGCCAACTGGACGGAATCTCCTCTCATCCTCGACAACAACGATCGGTGGGTGGGGCAATTCCGGCTCGACAGGATCGGTCGCTATGAATTTTGCGTTGAAGCTTGGAAAAATCCGTTTGCCATATATCGCCATGAACTCTCAAAGAAAGCTGAAGCTGGTTTGGATCTCACGCTCGAATTGATCGAGGGGGAGGCGCTTTTGCGCGAGGCCAGCGAAAGAATGGCGGCCCCCGGAGAAAAAATCACTGAAATTTTAAAAATCTTGGCAAATAGCGACCCTAGTGAAAAGATGAAGGTGCTTCTGTCTTCTCATCTGTCGGCACTGATGTCGGAAGCCGACGAGCGTCCATTCCGCACCCGTTCACCACCCTCGCTTGTTGACGCTGAACGAGTGCAGGCTGCATTCGCAAGCTGGTACCAGGTCTTTCCGCGGTCGCAAAGCGGTGACACCGAGCGTCACGGCACGTTCGACGACGTCATCAGCCGACTATCGGCAATTCGCGACATGGGATTTGACGTCCTATATTTTCCCCCCATTCATCCGATCGGAAGTACGAACCGGAAAGGTCGTAACAACAGTCTTAGGGCGGAGCCGGGCGATCCCGGCAGCCCTTACGCAATCGGGTCGCCGGAGGGGGGCCATGATGCAATACATCCGGAGCTCGGTGGCTTCGAAGGGTTTAGGCGTCTTGCCAAGGCAACCCGAGAACATGGATTGGAACTTGCGTTGGACCTCGCGATCCAAGCATCCCCGGACCACCCTTGGCTAACGGATCACCCAGGCTGGTTCGAATGGCGCCCGGATGGCACCATCCGCTACGCCGAAAACCCGCCCAAGAAGTACGAAGACATCGTCAATGTCGACTTCTATTCCAAAGACGCGGTGCCCGCCCTTTGGGAGGAACTGCGCGATATTGTCCAGCTATGGGTGGACGAGGGCGTCAAACTGTTCCGCGTGGACAATCCGCACACCAAACCGTTCCCCTTCTGGGAGTGGTTGATTGGCGACATCCGCGCTCGTCACCCAGACGTCGTGTTTCTGTCGGAAGCGTTTACGCGACCGAAGGTGATGTACCGCTTGGCCAAGGTCGGCTTTTCGCAGTCTTACACCTATTTCACTTGGCGCAACACCAAGTGGGAGCTCGAGCAGTACATGATGGAGATTACCCAGACCGAGGCCAAGGAATTCTTTCGGCCGCACTTCTTTGTCAACACGCACGACATCAATCCGGACTTCCTCCAGGATGCTCCACGGCCAGCATTCGCCATCCGCGCTGCCTTGGCTGCGACGCTGTCAGGGCTCTGGGGCGTCTATAACGGTTTCGAACTTTGCGAGGGCCGTCCGGACGTCAAGCGCAAGGAATATGCTGACAGCGAGAAATATGAAATTCGCGCTTGGGACTACGACCGTCCCGGCAACATAAAACCTGAAATCACGATGTTGAACCGCATTCGGCGCGACAATTCCGCTCTCCATTCCCACCTTGGTCTTACACTCCTCAGTTCTTCAAATCCCAATGTGATGTTTTTTGAGAAGGCGGCGCCCGGCCGTCACAATGTTTTGCTCGTTGGGATTTGCCTCAACCCTCACGGAATCGAGGAAAGTACTGTCGAGATCCCGTTATGGCAGTTTGGAAAAGACGATGGCGGCACGCTGGACTTAGAGGACCTGGTCAGCGGCCGAAGGTTCTTGCTTACGGGCAAGTGGCAGACGCTCCGGCTGGATCCGTGGCATTTGCCGTTCGCAATCTGGCGCGTCAGAACAGGAGAGATTTGAAATGGACGCCGTGTCGACAAGCGAGAACCGGACCGAGACTGCGGACTCCACGCTGTGGTACAAGGACGCCATCATTTATCAGTTGCACATTAAGTCGTTCTACGACGCCAACGGCGATGGGATAGGGGATTTCGAAGGACTCTTCGAAAAGCTCGATCACATTGCGGCGCTTGGCGTCAATGCCATCTGGCTGCTGCCCTTCTTTCCTTCACCGCGGCGCGACGACGGTTACGACATCGCAGACTATGGCAGCGTCAGTCCCGATTACGGCACGATTGACGACTTCCGCAAATTCGTTGCAGCCGCCCACGATCGGAACATCCGGGTGATTATGGAGCTGGTCATCAACCATACCTCCGACCAGCACCCCTGGTTTCAACGGGCGAGGCAGTCTGCTCCGGGGAGCCCCGAACGCGACTTCTATGTCTGGTCTGACAACGACCGTAAATTCCCCGAGACCCGCATCATATTCATAGACACCGAGAAATCCAATTGGACTTGGGATCAGACCGCTGGGGCATACTACTGGCATCGCTTCTACTCGCACCAGCCCGATCTTAATTTCGACAATCCACTCGTAATGAAAGAACTGCTGTCTGTGATGCGCTTTTGGCTGGAGACGGGAATCGATGGTTTTCGTCTGGACGCAATCCCGTACCTGGTTGAACGTGAAGGGACGAATAACGAGAACCTGCCGGAAACGCATGCAATCCTGAAGCGGATCCGAGCGGCGCTCGACGAAACCCATCCTGGCGTCATGCTGCTTGCCGAGGCCAACCAGTGGCCGGAGGATACCCGCGAATATTTCGGGGATGGAGACGAGTGCCACATGGCGTTTCATTTCCCCCTCATGCCGCGGATGTATATGGCAATTGCAAAGGAGGATCGCTTTCCGATCACAGACATTATGCGGCAGACCCCGGACATTCCTGATACATGCCAGTGGGCAATCTTTCTGCGAAATCACGACGAGCTGACGCTGGAGATGGTGACCGATGCGGAACGCGACTACCTCTGGGACACGTATGCGTCCGACAAGCGGGCGCGTATCAATCTCGGCATCCGGCGCCGTCTCGCACCGCTCATGGAGCGCGACCGTAGGCGGATCGAGCTGATGAACGCACTTCTTCTATCGATGCGTGGCACACCTGTGCTGTACTATGGCGACGAGATCGGAATGGGCGACAACATCTATCTCGGAGATCGCGACGGCGTTCGCACACCGATGCAGTGGTCCCCCGATCGTAACGGCGGGTTTTCTAAAGCCAATCCTGCGCGCTTGGTGCTTCCGCCCGTTTCGGACGCGCAATATGGCTATGAGGCCCTCAACGTCGAATCCCAGACTTCAGACGCGCACTCGTTGTTGAACTGGACGCGCCGAATGCTGGCCTTGCGCAGTCGCCATCCCGCTTTCGGCAGAGGATCGCTCCGATTTCTGACACCGGAGAACCGGCGCATTCTGGGCTATATCCGCGAGCATGACGACGAGGTGATACTGTGCGTGGCCAACCTGTCGCGAGTCCCTCAAGCCGTCGAACTTGACCTCTCGGCTTACGAGGGTCGAGTGCCTGTCGAGCTTACGGGTATGTCGCCTTTTCCGCCGATCGGGCAGCTCACCTATCTTCTGACGCTGCCACCCTACGGATTCTTCTGGTTTCAACTCAACGCTCAATCGGACGGTCCCGCATGGCGCACCGCTCCGCCGGAGCAACTTCCAGATTTTCATACGGTTGTGATCCGGCGCAGCCTCACCGAACTTTTCGATGAAACTCCACATCAAGCCGTGCTGGCCGGCGACATTCTTCCGGCGTACCTGGCGAGACGGCGATGGTTCGGCGCAAAGGACCAGCCGCTTCAGTCGGCGAGACTGATTTCGGCGAGCTCCATACCCTTCGCCGACGGCGTCGTGCTCGGTGAAGTCGAGGCAGTCTTGCCCGATCACGTCGAAAGCTATCAGCTTCCGCTCGCGATCGAATGGGATGACACCACGCCCAACATCCTCGGGCAACAACTGGCCCTCGCGAGAATTCGGCAAGGGCGGCGTGTCGGTTTCTTGACGGATGGATTTACCGTCGAGCCCATGGCGCGGGGGATCATCGAGGGTCTGAAAAATCGATCTAAGATCACCGGTCGGTCCGGGACCATAGAGTATATTGGAACCGACTTCCTTGACCGCCTGGATATCAACGACGAGATGGAAATCAGGTGGTTATCAGCCGAGCAGTCTAATAGTTCTCTCATCGTTGGCGACGTCGCAATGATAAAACTCATTAGGCACGTCTTTGAAGGCATCCATCCCGAAGTAGAGATGACGCGCCATCTAACCCTGCAGGAATATGAACACACTGCACCCCTTCTTGGCGAGGTCGCTCGCACCGACGGAGAAGGGCGCCGCTCAACACTTATCGTCGTGCAAGGCGCTATCCGCAACCAGGGAGACGCGTGGAACTGGATGCTCGCCAATCTGCGCCGCGTTGCCGACGAGGTTGCGACCACCGAAGCCGAGCTGGACGCTGCCGACGATCAATTAAGGCCACTTCTCAGTTTCGTGGCCATGATCGGCCAGCGCCTCGGGGAGCTGCATGTGCTGCTAGCCAAGCCGACCGAAGATCCGTCTTTCGCACCCCGCCGGGCTGGATTGGCGGACGTCGACACGATCAAAAGATCGGTCACCGGGGAAATCGCGTATGCATTCTCGAAACTGCAGGAGATCGCTGATACTATTGAGGGCCCGCTCGAAGATGCAGTTCGGTCGCTGCTAGCTGAGAGGGACCAGATCCTAGATCTCGCGGCTCGGCGATCTGAAAAATCTGCGACGACGCTTCTTACGCGCGCCCATGGCGATTTCCATCTGGGTCAGATTTTGGTGACCGAAGGCGACGCCGTCATCATCGACTTCGAAGGCGAACCTGCGCGCAATCTCGCGGAGCGTCGTGCCAAGACGAGCCCCCTGCGGGACGCGGCGGGACTACTACGCTCGCTAGACTACCTGGTGGCAACCGCGACGCTCGAGAACGACGCTGTTTCCGACCATCACGATGAACGCCGGCGCCAACTTATCGTCCGGTTCGGCACTTCCGCCAAACGACTTTTTCTTGAAAATTACACTCATGCCTTGGCTGGATCGTCGAACCTGCCAAGTGATCCCCAGACGGTACAAGAACTCCTCGACATCTTTCTCTTGGAGAAGGCCGCTTACGAAATCGCCTACGAGGCCCGCAACCGGCCGAAGTGGCTTCCGATACCTCTGTTTGGTTTCGCCGAAATCGTGTCGCGGCTCCAAGGAGAGCCTGCATGACACAGCAAGCAGTAGCGATGACATCGGATCTTGATCCCGATGAACTGGTTGCGATCGTCGAGGGCCGGCACGGGGACCCTTTCGGCGTTCTCGGTCCGCATGAAACAGCCAACGGCGAGACGAAGGTCCGCACGTTTTTTCCAGGGTCGCTCGGCGTCGAGTTGCTTGACAGCCTCAGCGGCACGGTTCTCGCGGTATCGGCGCGAGTGCACCCGGCTGGATTCTTCGAAGCTTCGGTCGAAAGCGGCGCAAAGTACCGGCTGAAAATCCTCTGGCCAGGTGGCGCGCAGGAAACCGACGATCCCTATCGGTTTGCTCCGCTGCTCGGCGAACTCGACCTTCATCTTATTTCCCAGGGAACGCACTATCAACTTGCATCGGCGCTCGGCGCGAATCCGATTTGGGTCGAAGACGTTGAGGGTGTCCGTTTTGCCGTCTGGGCGCCGAATGCCCGTCGGGTGTCGGTTGTTGGTGACTTCAACACCTGGGACGGTCGACGACATCCTATGCGCCTGAGGCGCGAGGCTGGCGTGTGGGAGATCTTTATTCCGGATCTGACGGTTGGAGAGCGCTACAAGTTCGAGATTTTGGATGGTCAGGGGAGCGTGCTCGCGCAGAAGGCCGATCCAGTCGCACGAGCTGCTGAAGCCGCGCCGTCTACGGCTTCCGTCGTTGCGTCCCCTGAACCCGTCAGGTGGCGCGACGCTCGGTGGATGGAGAAACGCGCAAGCACAAACGTTTTGGGTCGTGCGATATCGATTTACGAGGTCCATGCTGGATCGTGGCTACGGGAAATGACCGACGGGGGCAGGTCACTCGACTGGTTCGAGCTCTCGCAGCGGCTGATACCGTACGTCAAAGAAATGGGGTTCACCCATGTCGAGCTCTTGCCGATCATGGAATATCCGTTCGGCGGTTCATGGGGATATCAGCCTTTAGGGCTGTTTGCGCCGACAGGACGGTATGGCACGCCAGAGGACTTCGGCTGTTTCGTAGACCGCTGCCACGATAGTGATATCGGCGTCATTCTGGACTGGGTTCCAGCTCACTTCCCCAGTGACGTCTGGGGCCTCGCTCGGTTCGACGGAACGGCTTTGTACGAGCACGAGGACCCGCGAGAAGGGTATCACCGCGACTGGAATACACTGATCTACAACTTGGGCCGGGCCGAGGTGAAAGGCTTCCTGATCGCCAGCGCTTTGGAGTGGTTGGACAGGTATCATGTTGACGGACTTCGTGTCGACGCCGTGGCCTCGATGCTTTACCGAGACTATAGCCGGCCAGAAGGGGAATGGATACCCAACCGGTATGGGGGCCGCGAGAACCTGGAAGCCATCGAATTTTTCAAGCATCTTAATAGCGTCGTGCATGAACGCCACCCGAACGTCTTGATGATCGCCGAAGAATCAACGGCGTTCCCAAAGGTGACGGCGTCGCCCGAAGATGGCGGCCTAGGCTTTGATATGAAGTGGAACATGGGCTGGATGCATGACACCCTCCACTACATGTCGGATGATCCCGTCTATCGCAAATACCATCACAGCTCTATGACATTCGGGATGATCTACGCCTACACGGAAAGGTTTGTCTTACCGTTTTCCCATGACGAGGTGGTGCACGGTAAGGGTTCTTTGCTGACGAAGATGCCGGGCGACGACTGGCAGAAGCGTGCAAACCTAAGAGCGCTTTACGGTTTCATGTGGGGCCATCCAGGCAAAAAGCTTTTGTTCATGGGGTGCGACATCGGACAGCGGAGCGAGTGGAACCACGACACTTCAGTCGAGTGGGATCTGCTCGACGAGCCTCGCCATGGCGGGCTCCAGCGATTGGTCAGGGATTTGAACCGAGTGTATTCTTATTTTCCGCCCCTACAATACGGAGACCTGAATTCGGATGGATTCGAGTGGGCTGTCGCTGACGATGCTGAACATTCTGTGCTGGCGATGATCCGGTACGACGAAAAGAAAAAGGCCGTCTGCCTCATCGTATCAAACTTTACGCCGGTACCACGGCACCGTTACCGGATAGGCGTGCCGTTGGACGGCCTTTGGCGCCGAATCCTCAGCACCGATGATACAGTATATGGTGGCTCCGGCATGGCAACTTCAGACGCTCAGTCCCAAACCAATGCCGCGCATGGTCGATCGTTTTCTATAGAGGCGGACTTGCCGCCCTTATCCACGGTTATGTTCATCCGAGAGTAAGGCGGCAGACGCATACGTCGTCGAGACGTCTTACGGGGATGATGTTCACCGGATGAAGCAGTGCTAAGTGGCCGGCTTGGCTGTTATTGCTGGTTGTCCTCACTCATCGTCTGGCTCGATAGACGATCGATGGCACCTCGGTTCGTGTGTCGGAGCACGCCGGAAAGCGAGTCACGTTCCTTATCAGACATCAGCTCATCGACGATTGTCATTGCCTCTGACAGAAGAGTTTCGCGGTCCCGCAGACCCTTATTGAAGAGTCTGGCGACTGCTACCGTCAGCGCTCCGACGGAGGTCGGGTCACCCGTTATTCCTTTGGCCCGTGCGATCTCCCTGACAACACTCGCGCACAGACGCGCGTCTTCTTTCGATGGCAAGCTCATAACCACTCCGCGATTGGCTCGCCCCAGCGAGTGGGGCGAGCCTGGCCCGATTGTTTAGAAATCCATGCCTGCCCCAGCCGGGATCGCCGGCGCGGCATCCTTCTTGGGCTTCTCGGCGATCATCGCCTCGGTCGTGACCAGAAGGCCGGCGACCGAGGCCGCATCCTGGAGTGCGGTCCGCACGACCTTGGCCGGATCGATGACGCCCTGTGTATAAAGATCGCCGTATTCGCCGGTCTGGGCGTTCCAGCCGAAGGAGAAGTCGGTCTTTTCACGCAGCTTGCCGACGATGACGGAGCCTTCGGCACCAGCGTTTTCGGCGATCTGGCGAACGGGGGCCTCGATCGCCCTGCGGACGATCTCGATACCAACCTTCTGGTCTTGGTTGGCGGTTGCAAGATCGTCGAGTGCCTTTACAGCCCGCAACAACGCAACACCACCGCCCGGCAGGATGCCTTCCTCGACGGCGGCACGCGTTGCATGAAGCGCGTCGTCGACGCGATCCTTCTTCTCCTTGACCTCGACTTCCGTGGAGCCACCGACACGGATCACCGCAACGCCGCCTGCCAGCTTGGCCAAACGTTCCTGCAGCTTCTCGCGATCGTAGTCGGACGTGGTCTCTTCGATCTGCGCCCGGATCTGGGCGACGCGGCCGTCGATCTCGGACTTGGAGCCAACGCCGTCGATTATGGTGGTGTTTTCTTTCTCGATCGCCACCTTCTTGGCTCGACCGAGCATGTTGAGCGTTACGTTCTCAAGCTTGATGCCGAGATCTTCGGAGATGACAGTGCCGCCGGTCAGGATGGCAATGTCTTCGAGCATCGCCTTGCGGCGATCGCCGAACCCCGGCGCCTTGACAGCCGCAATCTTCAGACCACCGCGCAGCTTGTTGACGACGAGCGTAGCAAGAGCTTCGCCCTCGACGTCTTCCGCGATAATCAGCAGCGGTTTGGAGGACTGCACGACGGCTTCGAGGGCCGGCAGCAAGGACTGAAGGTTCGACAGCTTTTTCTCGTGGATGAGGATATAGGGGTCCTCGAACTCGACGCGCATCTTGTCCTGATTGGTTACGAAGTACGGCGAGAGGTAACCGCGGTCGAATTGCATGCCTTCGACAACTTCGAGCTCGGTCTCGGCGGTCTTGGCTTCCTCGACGGTGATGACGCCTTCGTTGCCGACCTTTTCCATCGCCTCTGCTAGATATTTACCGATCTCTTCGTCGCCGTTGGCCGAGATGGTGCCGACCTGGGCGATTTCGGAATTGCTGGTGATCTTGCGGGCGTTGGTCTTCAGTTCCTTAACGACGGCGTCGACGGCAATATCGATGCCGCGCTTAAGGTCCATCGGGTTCAGACCGGAGGCGACGGCCTTGGCGCCTTCCTTGACGATCGCCTGGGCGAGGACAGTTGCGGTGGTGGTACCGTCGCCGGCGAGATCGTTGGTCTTCGATGCCACCTCGCGCAGCATCTGGGCGCCCATGTTCTCGAACTTGTCTTCTAGTTCAATTTCCTTGGCGACCGAAACACCGTCCTTGGTAATGCGCGGCGCGCCGTAGGACTTGTCGATGACAACGTTGCGGCCTTTTGGGCCAAGCGTGACCTTCACGGCGTTGGCAAGGACATCGACCCCACGCAGCATGCGTTCGCGTGCATCGGTGTTGAATTTGACTTCTTTCGCAGCCATTTGTTCACTCCTTCAATAGGCAGCTTTTTGACTGATGGGCGGTAATGCGTGATTACGCGGCCCGCTTCTGCTCGGCCTGAGCTTCTATAATGCCCAGGACGTCGCTTTCCTTCATGATCAACAGATCTTCGCCGTTGATCTTGATTTCGGTGCCGGACCATTTGCCGAACAGAATGCGGTCGCCAGCCTTGACGTCGAGCGCCTGGATCTGGCCAGCCTCGTTGCGTGCACCAGGGCCAGCGGCGACAACTTCGCCTTCCTGCGGCTTTTCCTTGGCAGTGTCAGGGATGATGATCCCACCCTTGGTCTTTTCTTCGGATTCAACCCGACGGACAAGAATGCGATCATGAAGCGGTCGGAACGACATGTTTTCCTCCATTGGACAAAAAAGATGACGCAAAATCCCCTGCCGGACCGGGTGACCAATCCGGACGGGGCGAACCTCATCTGAGCGTTCGCGTTCAAAATTTATTTTCGAGATTTTGTGATTTCAAGAGGGCGGGAGAAAAAATTAGCACTCGATGTCGCCGGCTGCTAATATACTGGAAAGGAACAATAAACGCCTTTGATGGTTTAAGAATACTGTTGATAGATGGATGATTTTACGTCACCTTCGCAGTGTCATGAAACGGAGATGAAGCATGCAATTCTCGTCGGATTTCGAGCGTCAGCTTAACGGCTACGGCCTCACCACCGCGCACATCCTCTACCGCATTCCCGATTTTGAATCCGTCCTGCAAACCTACGTTTGGCAGGACTACGATCTTGCACCGGACTTTCCAGAAATGCGCAAATTCCTGGACTTCTGGCGCAACAGCCTCGACGGACCGCTACACTCCGTCCGCTATACACACCGGCGTCTGATTGGACCGAACGAATGGCGCCGTGTCGAGGGCGAGTTCAAGCTTCACTGAACTCTTGATTTTGATATTTCCGCTTCCTAGCTCACCCGGCGATCGGGGCTTGATCAGTCCGGTCGCTTTCCACGTCTGTATGGAGTGAGACCACGTGGAAGAAAACATTAAAGTCATCAAAGGTGCCAGCATCCCGGAGAGGGAGGAGATCATTGTTGATTTCGCGCGCTGGCTCGAGACTGCTTCGCAAGATGCACTTGTCTACGGTGAGGGCCGTTTCGCTGTGATGTCGGCGAATATGGCGCAAGCGATCCGCATAAACGCCGACGAACTTGCGCGCGACAATCCCGAAGCGACCGAACGGGTACTGCAGCAAGCCTGCGCGATGATTTCGAAGTTCAAAGCAGCGTACCCACATCGCGTTCTTAGTCGCTCAGTGCACTGACGATGGGGCAACTTGCGATCGGCGAAAAAAATGCGCAGCCGATCTTGAAACGGAAAATCGCTAAAACCAAATCGATTACTGCCAGCCGCTGAGACAGGGCTGACTTCGCCGGGAGCGCCGCTTTTGGCACTCTCGTACCCATGTTGCTTCAAGGAGGATATGGCTATGGCAACATCTTACGACTACGCACCTCTCTACCGCTCGAGCGTAGGTTTCGACCGGATCTTCACTCTTCTGGAGAACGCCCAGCGTGCCCGGTCGACCAACGACTGGCCGCCTTATGACATCGTCAAGAACAATGACGACACCTATACGATCTCGATTGCGGTGGCTGGATTTGCACAGGACGATCTCGATATCACTTTCCAGTCCAATCTGCTGACCGTCACCGGTAAGAAGCAGGAGACACCGGCCGATGGCTACCTGCATCGCGGCATCGCCGGACGCCCGTTTGAACACCGGTTCGAGCTTGCCGACCATGTCCGGGTGAACGGAGCAGATTTGAACAGCGGTCTTCTCTCGATTGAGTTGCTCCGTGAGATCCCTGAAGCATTGAAGCCCAGGAAGATCTCAATCCAGAGTACGCCTGCGTTGACGTCGACTGCTCCTGCGCAGATCGAAGCGCAGAAGGCGGCGTGACCTTTTAGTTCATTCAATGGTCAGCGGCGCCATCGCGATGGCGCCCATCGACATTCCGGGTTGGAAAGGAGAGAACGATGAAACCCGATATGTTCAGAAAACCTGTCACCATTCTCGTCGGCCTTGGCTTTCCTGCAGAAGTTCGCACCGTCATGGATGCTTACCGACATCTTGTTGAGTGGCCCACTTCGTTCACGGACACGGCGCATTCAGTCGCCCTTAAAGCATGCCAGGCGGCGCTTCGTGGCGAGATCGAAGCGGAGACGGCGCGTGGTTTGTTTGTAGCATTCGCGCAGAAGCATGAACTTCTTGCGCCTCAAACATCTGCTGTCGTGGCGTCTCGCGCGCGAAGCGACCGCGATCCCCACGTGCAGTGAGGTCAAGTATTATGAGGCACATCGTGTTGCAGCAGTTGATCGACAATGCAGCAACAATGGGTCCGATTGTGTTGATGCGGGGGATGCATCTTAGACGGCCGGCAGATGTTGTAGAGGCGTCGTCTCTCTCGACCGATGACAAACGGACGATCCTTGCTGCGTGGGCGTCCGACCTTTACGCGGTCGACTCGAAGCCGGCGCTTCGGCACTTGCCGGGAACGCCAGAACCGGTCTTAATCGATGAGGTTCAGTCAGCACTAATAGAACTCGATTTGCGGAATTCTTAGTTCCGTGCACCACACCGGAAGTACGGGCCTTTCCCCAATGGGATGCCGGACTGCGGTTTAAAAAGATGAGGATTTGGCCCTGTGGTCGAGGAGATGCACGGTGTTCGAAAGCCGTGCATCGAAACGACGGTATCGATGTGGCGACACGTTGCCCGTATGAGCCGACACGAAGGCTGGAATGCAGACACGCACTTCCTGTGGTAGCGATCCCGTTTAGGGTTTCGGCTGCCGCCTAGATGGTGGCGGCAACCGAGCGACATGGCAGGTGATCAAACCCCGCTAAGTCTCAAGGAACTGCCCTCATCGTGACCGTGCAGCGCATATTGCGGCCAAGGCTCGAGGCCCCGCGGCCCGTGCTTAATCAGAAGCGTGTCGTTTACCCCGGGCGCTGTTGGCTTGCTTTGATCTACCACGGCCTCGCGGGTGAACCTCGCGCGGCCGTAGTTACCGACGATCATGCCTATTCCTTCCAGCCGCACTGTGGAGATCGTACAAGCGTGGGCCTGTGCAAAGTCTTGAACGTCCCGTCAAACGATGACGTCAATGCTCTGTTGGAGATTCGCCAATCTAGCAAAAGGCCCGCCGGAGAACGCCGGGCGGGCCAAGAGCTGGATGGGTCCAGAAGGCTGATGCCTGTTTCAGCCGTGCCGATTGAACCATCAAGCCGAAGACATGGCAACACGCTTAGTGTGCGGGACTTCAGTGTAGCCGCGCAGGAACCAGAACACGGCCAAGTGCATTTTTGTATTCGGTCGTGTGCACGTGGCCGCGCGGCCGAGCCCCCCAAAGTGTGGAGGGCGCGCTATGTAACACGTCATGGTGGAGCTTGCATGAAACAGTACAGTTGGACCCTGATGAGGCCTGGAGCCATTCCCAACATCGGGGTGGGAACCCTTGATGAAGTGGCAGGAGCGGTGCATCGTTGTCAGCTGCCGGGAATTCCATCTGCAGCCTGGCTGATGGACGAGATGAAGGCCAGACAAGATTTGACCGGTACGGCCAGATATAATTACGCGCTAGGTCAACCCGACGAATGGCGCTTTGCCTGGATTGCACAGTGAAGCGCTTACAGGCTGGCGGCATCTCACTTGGCAGGATGACAAGCTTGTCCCTAGAGCAGTAGTCCTAGAGGGGATTTCTCGTTCTCTGATGCCGTTGCGAGACGCGGGTTTGCTTCGCAATTCCTTTTCATTGCCCGAAGCCGACTTCCAGGGCCAGACCTCGACAAGAACACGGCCCATCCAGAGTGCCGGTAAATTGGGGCCGCGTCCCTCCGTTCGGCGGTAATCACCAGCGTGATCGAGGCGAGCGGCTAGCGAAGATGCGGCGTTCGGTGCGGCGTCTGATAGACTTTATGGCAGAGCGGCACGGCGCCCATTTCGAAAAGGCCGTGTCGCATCAATGGAAACATTCAGAGTTGAGGACAAAGGCCGCGCGTCGAGCTGATGCTCTCCAGCAGCGAGCAACGGGATGATTGACTCGGCTTGCCATAGGCCGACGATCTGGACGATGATTTGAAGACCCTCGCCACTTGTACCGAACCCATCGCAACACCGGCAGGTCAGTGACGTTCAGCGCCCGCCAGACCGCCGAATCCGGCGCCTCTATGCGATCAAAGCGTCGCGCGCTGCTGGGCGGCGTCTCGCGAAAGCCCGGTTGCGATGATGTCGTCGATCGCTTCGTCGACGATACTTGCTGTGTTCCGGACTAGGTCTTCGAAATCGCGATCGCCTGCGCAGCCGCCGCCGAAGAAGACGAATGTGTTGCGGCGAGGAACTAAGCCAGCCTGATGAAGCAACTGCGCGAGGCGACGACCGACGACGGGATTGTTTCCCATGCCTATCATAGGTTCGCTGGTACGCATGCCAGACCGGTGAAAACCCCGGTGGCTCGGGCAAGAACAGTAGTCCGTCGTAGTCGTCGTCGCACGGATGACGCGTCCTCCCGGTCACAACGCGCATGCCATGTTGCGCACCACATGTAGCGGGTCGGGGATATGCCCGCGTACGAAGCGGGGATGAGCGACGCCCAGCTTGTCATCGCGGAAAGGCGGATCGAGGATGTTGCCTCCTTTCATCTCAAAGATATCGGTTTCGCCGTCGTTTCTTAGAATTCGCCGACCAGTCTCAAAGCCGGAGTCGGTTGGTTCACCCTTCGGCGATTTGGGTACGCGACGGCGCGGCGACTAAGCTCTCGACAGCCTCTTGCACCATGTGCAATCTCTTGAGTTCTAGGGCGGCGTCCGGGAGCGCGCGATGGGCAGGCCTAGCGGGCTCTGAGCCGGCGACAACTTCGGAGACGAGCGCAGCAGGGTCGACGCCCCGCATTTGGCTGTCGTGAAGCCGCTTCGAAGCAAATTCAACGAAGAGATCGTCCGACTTGCGAACGCGAAGCGCGTGTCTCGCAACGCCACCAGCGCGAAGGAGGACGCTGAGCCACTTCCCATCCCACGACGGTGAGCTCGCGTAGAGATCATGATTTGCGAGCGTCGC
The DNA here is from genome assembly GCF_056400165.1 of Rhizobium sp. 01L410. NCBI lineage: Bacteria > Pseudomonadati > Pseudomonadota > Alphaproteobacteria > Hyphomicrobiales > Rhizobiaceae > Rhizobium > Rhizobium sp. 01L410. The sequence continues at coordinate 197,926 of NZ_JBFTST010000005.1, read as the reverse complement.
CATCATCTCTTGGACGACAAGGGTAACCGGAACGCCTTCATTGGCTAGCGCCGTTCGGGAGATGCCGTGGATGCCTTCGGCCTCTGCCGACCAATCCGTCCAGTTCGGCGCCGGGGCGATCAGGAGGGACCGTGCCCGGCCGTCCTCGAACACCCATGCGATTTCGATCGGATAGCTGTGCTTGCCAAGCGAGGAAGCTTCGAAATCGAGGAACACGTTCATGATAGATCTCTAGTCGAAGTCGCCGGTTCTACCTAGCCGGAAAACGACGACGGGGTCGGCTTCTTCTCCGACTGCGGGACGGCCATCTCGCCGCACCACAAGAACGCCGGCGTGGTGGCCGGCTGCTTCTTTTGCTTCGCCGATGGCCTCTGCCTCCGTCTCGCCGACTACGGTCTCCCATGCCTGGACGGGCTCGCCTCGGTCATCAAGGTCGTAGGCGACGATGCTGAGCGAGGAGAACGTTCCCGGCATCAGGCGGTACCGTGTTTGGGACGGGCGAGCTGCGCTGCGAGATCGCGGGCGTCATCCTTGCGTTCTTCGTCGTTTGTGCCCTCGACCTTTGCCTTTATCCAGAGAGCTTCTTCTTCCGTCGCTTCGACAGGAAGGCTGGTATCTTCGGGGCGTCGTTGGGGCCGGTTGTGATCTTTGTCATCTTCTGCTCCTCTTCGGATGGCGCGTGCTGCGGAAGCCGCTGGTCGTCGTCCGACCTGTCTAAGGTGCCTTCTTTGCCAGACTGTTGTCGGCGAACATCTTTCTCCGCCGGCAGAGGTCGTCGGCTTGCACCTCGTCGGCATTGGCATATCCCTTGCGCTCTTCCATCGCATCAATCCCGGTTGGCCGTCTGCGGAGCGGGAATTCGGTCGTTCGGGCCGGCGCGGCCCGTGGTCGGATCGGCGTCAGTTAGACCGTCGCCCGCCTCGCGGCTGTTGCCTATGTTCACCGGCGGCGCGCGGCGGTCGTCGACGTTGGTCTCGGGCAGCTCGTCGTCCTGAGTATCATTGTTCAGAGACTTCGGAGGAAGCTTAACTGAGCCTGGAATGGACTTGGCGGTCATGGTCGTTCTCCTTGTTCAGAAGGAACTCGCAGACACGGAAGCTGTTCCCCGGGCCTCCTCTTAAGCTGGGATGACAGGACCGATGGAGACCGCAAGAACCTTACGCACAAGTTTGCTGATAGATAACCGATTTATCGTGTCAACCCGAAGTCTCATCACCATGCGCGACCGCCCTGAGCTTAAGTTCCCATCGGAATCTTATCGGCTTTGGGGCAAGAGTTTCAACGATTGCCGGGAACGACAAAAGAGAAGGGCGTCCTTGAAGATGACCGTAGCGACGACTGCTCCATCGGGGTCGCTGATTTCGGAACGCTGCCCGTCCACATGCTCGCCGTTGCGAATTTTCGGCCAACAAATCTCTGGCGCTCGCCCTAGCTTTTTAGATGGCAAGGTCGACAGTTTCGAATTGGGTGCCGTCTGGGTCGACAAGCAGTTTTCGGCCGTCCCGGATGTTCAGAAAATACCGCATGTTCTTCGCCTTAATGCATAAGGCCCGCGCCATAAGCGCGGGCCTCAAAACGTCAATGGCTGTTCTTATGGCTCTGCTGGCCCGCTTTCACGTGCTGCTCATGCGAGCCGCCCTGCTTACCGGAGGACGTGCTGCCGGTGTCGGGCGACGCCGACTTCGCGGTCGAAGACTTGCCAGGGGAAGCCTGCTTGGAGCCCGACTTACTCTGACCAGCCTTCGCGTGCTGCTCGTGCGATCCGCCTTGATTTGCCATGGTGTTTTCTCCTCTGTTTGAGACCTTCATGGTCCCGTTTAGAAACTTCGGCACCTTGATCCTTGTTCCGCAGAATGTTCGAAGGCCTGTTCGCACTGGGCTGCGCTGGTACCGTTCAGTACGCAAAGCGGCCCGAGTTTCACCTTCGGACAGAGGCCCGCCCCAATCAAGGCACGTAGAGGTCCATCAACGCCACATCTGGATGACCGAGCAGGGTCGCCTGATAAACAGAGCCCACCCACCGAGACGGTGCCATCATTAGAACGGGGCAGTCTCTCAGCGCACCCTGTCGACCGAGTCGGCACAGCCTTAGTGTGATCGACATCCGCCGTACCGGCGCAAAGCTTTAGTCGCACTATTGGCAACTGACCGCATGTCTGCCTACTTCCGCACGGGAACCTCTTCAGCGGCAAATAAGTTTTCTCCGATCACAACAGAGTCACAACAGAGGTAGTCAGATGCAGCTTATCGAAACCCATATCGGAAATTTGAATGACGGGATGATCACGGTCGAGTTCCGTGGAGAAGGCGACGAGCTGGTGGCTGTGAAGCTCGCTTCCGACGGATGACTTGATGGCGATGCAGCCGTACGTCACGCTAAGGCCGTCCTCATTCAAATCACAACTTTCAGCGACGACCGTGACCCTTCCAATGACGAGTTCGAACATTCGGTGGACGATGAAACGGCGATTGATGGTTCGCGCGGCGAAGAGCCCAACCGGTGAGTCTTCCCATTTGCGTGAACAAAGCAGCGGTCGGGCTTCGCCCGGCCGCTGCCGTCCCCACTAGATCATAAACCTTGCCTCTCGCTGCAACGGACAAGCTCTTCCTTGACAGTCTGTAGTTCGTTATGCCGTCATCCAGTTGACTACTAGCGGAGGAGAGGCCTGGGACTGTGGTCGACCCGGTGAGGCGAGACGACTGCGATATTGGCATGGGCGATCTCCACGCCGACATCGGGTTGGCACGAGGGCCGAACTAATGACCGTCGCCCGAAATGGTGGACGCCGCGATGAAGCGTTCCTTCCCGAAATTGTAATAGTAGAGAGAGAGGATACGCCCGTCGTTGAGGACGACGGAACGGGGATATCCTATGTCCGGCAGCACTGCGTCCCTGCGGATGTCGATCGTCTCCGACCATTTCCGTCCGCCGTCTGAACTGGTGACCATACGCATGCCAGGGCGGTCGCCCCGGAACCCGTAGACAAGAGCAAGGCGCTGCGGGCCCAACCGAACAAGGCTTCCGGGATTGCCGCCAGGTCCGGTATCCTCGACTGGAATGCCTAACGGATGCCACGTGGCACCGTTGTCTTCAGACCGGAAGGCCTCCAGCCAGCCCGGTTGATCAATTCCCCGGCCGCGTCGGACAACGCTAACTATCGCACCGTCACAAAGCCGCAGGCTCGACGGCATGATGGCGTACCCGTCTCCATCGAACGGGAGGGAACTCTTCCAATGAAACGTCAACCCGCCATCGGTTGTCGCAACGCAGAGGCAGCGACCTTCGGTGCCGTCGGACTTTGCTGCGGTCATCATGAAGAGGGCGTGATCGTCTGATAGGGGGACGATATCAGTCCGCGAGGCTAGGCCTTTGAGGTCGAGCCCCTTGAATAAAAATGGTCCTTCCCAACGCCGGCCGCGGTTTCTCGTGAGGTAGAACCAGCTATGGGCGCGACCGTCAAGGCCGGTACGTGCAACCATCACTGCGATTTCAGGATCCAGAAAATTGACAGGGGTAGAAAGAGCTGGAATGTCTTGCCCACGAAGCTTGGAGCCTGAGCGCAACGGTACAGCGAGATGCTCGTCGGCGGAAAGGCTCTTGCCTCCCGGCACGAAGCCCGCAAAAGTCTCGGGCGACCATGTGGCGCCGCCGTCCACGCTTCTCGCCTGCATTGGCTTGAACTCGTGACTCTTGTCACGGGCGTGGAGCACACCTTGCCTGCCCAGTTTACCGTCAGCGAAGACGACTACGATTTCCTCATCCCAAGCCCAAAGACCATAGTTGGCCGGCCACGCCGAAAAATGACCAGGCCGACGAAAGACCTCGTGATGGCTGATCTGCAACTGATCGCTCATTTTCGACGCCCTCGTAGCTTCGCGGCGAGGATGAAGGCTGAAAGACAGAAGCAGATGCTGTTCGCGAGAATGATCGGAATCTCGCCTTTCATTGAGCCGAACGCGGTCCAGAGGGCGAAGCCGGTTACCGTCAGGATGTACATGCGGATCGAGATTGCCGCTGTGTCCTTGGTGCGCGCGACTTTTGAGGCTTGTGGAATGAAGCTCACGACAGAGCAGAAAGAGGCGGCGTAGCCGACGAGAGAAATAGGATCCATGGACTCCTCGAGAATTCGTCCAATGAACTTCGCTGTCAGTATGATGTTCCTTGGCCCTGTCGACAAACGACCTGCACGACCGCTCTACACCTCCAGTCTTTCACGATGGAAGTCCCGGAACAAATATTTCGGTTCCGAAGGCTCGGATGCGCACCCTCGGGAAATTTTGCGCTGAGAGCCGGCCTTTCGGGGATGCGGCAGGATGTCCTCAAACCTCTGCTGTAGCAGGCAGTGCCGAGCACAGCGGGCTGGAACGCGACGGCCGCAGAGGTTACGCGCGGCGGCGCCGGGAGCCTTCTCTTGCCGCGCGCAGGGGCGACGACCTTCAGTACTCGGTTCGGTCGGAACCGGGTTAAAATACAAGGACGCAGTTGAGCTGCGAGGGATGCTCGACAAGCTGGCCAAAGCAGGCTCAACTGCTTGGTCGAAAGGTTTGTAGAACCAGCTCGGGGTGGTGTCGCAAGCTGCTTAAACACCTATACTCTTTGAGCCGATTTTTTCTGGCGCTAGCGATTACGGGCGCCATGGGGCCCGTAATCGCTAGCGCACAATTTAAGTTGGCAGGTGTTTTCAACGCGTCTTGGAGGCGTTTGAGGCTTGAGTAATCCTTGCCAAGAGCGGCGACTGCGCCGCTGGACAACGTCAGATCTGGTCCCGCAGCGACTTAAAGGAGGCGCGCAGTTCGTCGGTAAACAACTCTGGCTGTTCCCAGGCGGCGAAATGCCCGCCCTTCGGCGGCCTGTTATAGTGGATCAGCTTCGGATAGGCCTTCTCTGCCCAGCTCTGCGGCGCCTGGTAGATTTCGTCGGGGAAGGCGCTGACAGCTACGGGGATTTTGATGCCGCGCGGATCGAAGAAGCCGCCGGAAGGGAAATGCGCATTGTCCCAGTAGAGCCGTGCAGACGAGATCGCCGTGTTGGTCAGCCAGTAAAGCGTGACATTGTCTAGGACATCGTCAGGCGTCAGACCCTCCTCTTCTCCGTTGAAGGAGCGGGCGATCATCCGATAACTCCGGATGTCGTGATCAAGCATCCAGGACGCGAGCCCGATCGGGGAATCCACGATGCCGTAAAGAGTCTGCGGACGGTTGTTCATCTCGATCGCGTAGCCGAGCCCGTTCTTATAGAAATCGTCGAGCTGCTCATAAGCGCGCTTTTCATCGGCGGAGAGATCGGCCGGCGCAGGCCCCCCCGCGGAAAGCAGCTTGGCAATGTCGGCCGGCACGGTGGCGGCCATGTTTGTATGGATGCCGATGAGACCGGCAGGCTCCTGCACCGCCATGAGTTCGGTCACTGCATTGCCCCAGTCACCGCCCTGGGCGACATATTTCGTATAGCCGAGGCGCTGCATTAGCACGGCCCAGGCCTCAGCGATGCGTGGCGGGTTCCAGCCCGTCTGCCTGGGCTTGGCGGAGAAGCCATAGCCGGGAAGAGAAGGAATGACCACATGGAAAGCGTCCGCTTCAGTGCCGCCGAAGGCGGTAGGATCGGTGAGTGGCTTTATGATTTTCATCTGTTCGATGACTGATCCAGGCCAGCCATGGGTGATGATTATCGGAAGCGCATTTTCGTGCTTCGACTTGACGTGAATGAAATGAATGTCGAGGCCGTCTATCTCCGTAAGGAACTGCGGAAATGAATTTAGCCGAGCCTCGACCTTTCGCCAGTCGTGGGTTTTCCAACGGGTGGCGAGTTTCTGAATAGTGTCGAGCCTGACGCCCTGGCTGTCGTCTGTGACATTTTCTTCGTCCGGCCAGCGGGTGGCGGCAACGCGTCGATGGAGATCAGCGAGTTGATCCTGGGACGCGGCAAACTTGAAGGGTCGAAGCTCGGATACCTTGCCGGTTGCTGCGAACACTTCAGGAAAAACTCCGATGGCGCTGGCGGACGCCGCGACTGCAAGCAGCGTTCGACGGGTGACATTTGGCTCTACTCGGGACATGGCGTCCTCCTTGCTCGTGCGTTATGTGACGAAGAAGAATTTTGCACCGAGGGAGTTCTGCGACAATTGCACCAAGGTATGTCCGACACCTTTGTATCGGGTGGTTCCGACTGCTCGACTGTCTTGCGGAGGTGACCGGATCAGGCCACCGGAGCGGGGCAGGATTCTAGCTTTTCACTGCGAGGCTGCCGTGATGCTTGCCTCTTCGGCGCACGGAACGGAGAAGTGCATGGTGACGCCGGGCCCTTGGTTTGCCTCAGCCCACAGCCGCCCGCCATGACTTTCGATGATCGAACGACAGACTGAAAGACCGATGCCCATCCCATTGTTCTTCGTCGTGTAGAACGCTTCGAAGATCCGCGCACTTCCGTCCGGATCGAGACCAATTCCGTTGTCGCTAACTGCGACGCTTATCTGCCCATCGCCGCCGAGTTCGGTTTTGATTTCGACTAATCTTAGCCGATCCTTCACGCCGGATACCGCGTCAATGGCGTTGCGAAGCAAGTTGTTGATCACCTGTTGAAGCTGGACGCGGTCGCCGTTGACGGGGGGAAGAGAGTTCGCGAAGTGCGTTCGAATAGCGATCCCGTTGCGTCTCTGATCACCTACAGACAAGGCGACTACCTCATCCACCGCGTCGTTGATATCGACGTCTTCGAACTCGATGGAGCGCTTACTGAATAACGCACGCAGCCTGGCAATCACCTCGGTAGCACGATTGCCGTCCCTGATCGTGCGCCGCGCCGTCTCAAGGGCCGTCTCTATGTCGGGCGGCGTAGCTGCAAGCATCCGCAGACAGGTGTTTGCGTTCGTGATGATGCCAGATAAAGGCTGGTTCACCTCGTGCGCGATCGCCGCCGACATCTGGCCGAGGCTGAGGATGCTGGTTACCCGCGCAAGCTCGGTGCGCAACTGGTCGCGCGCTTCCTCAGTTAAGCGCCTCTGCGTGACGTCCTGGATCGCGCCAAGGCATTCCCGATTTCCATTCCGGTGAATTATGACCTCGCCGATGACGCGAACGTACTTTATGTCGCCGTTGCGGGTGAGAAGGCGGACCTCGTATTCCGAGTTTTCGTCGCCTTCGCGCACGGCGCCGATCTTCCCTGCAAATAGCGCGACGTCGTCCGGGTGAATCCGCTCCGTGATCCTGTCAAAGGTGACGACTTCTTCTTTTTCAAATTCGAGGATACGAAGCCATTCGTCGGACAAGATCAGCTCGTCAGTTTCCACATGCCAGGAGAACGTGCCCGTCCTGATCAAGCGCTGCCCTGCAACAAGGAGGGCCTGACTTCTTCGCAGGTCATCTTCGCCCTGCTTGCGATCATCGATGTCCGTCAGCAGGCCATACCACCGGACGATTTTTCCTTCCGAGTCCCGAAGTGGCTGTCCACGTACCTGGAACCATCGAAAAACGCCGTCGTGTCGTCGGTAGCGGCTCTGGTAGTCGTAAGGATTTCCGCTCTTTAGCGCTCCCATAAAGGTGTCAATATTGACTTGCACGTCATCAGGGTGAGTTATTCCGTTCGTCGACCAGTGCTGCACCTCGTCGAGAGAGATTCCAAAATAGTCCAGTAGCTGCTGGTTGCTCCCGTCGAGCGTTCCATCAGGCTGCGAAAGTATGATCAGGCCCGGAACCATATTGACGATATGGCGGAATTCTCTTTCGCTGTTGGCCAGCGCCAGTTCGGCATGCTTGCGGTCGTCGATGTCATTCAACAGGAAGTACCACCGGACGACCACGCCCGCGTGGTCGCGCACGGGAGTTCCCCGCACCTGGAACCATCGATAGACGCCGTCGTGCCGGCGCAGCCTTTCCACCACCTCGTATGACTGACCAGAAACGACCGCTTCTGCGAATCTTGCCACGCCCCGATCTCGATCGTCAGGATGAATGATATCGTTGGTCTTCCACCTTTGATGCTCGTTGAAATCATAGCCGAAATAACGCAGGGACTGATCGTTTACGCTCTCCACAGCCCCGTCGGGCCGGAGCACGATGATTAGGCCTGGGATCGAGTTTACAATCAATTGCAGCTCAACCTCGCGTTCGCGCAGCGCCTCAACCGCCTTGCGCCGATCGTCGATGTCAGTCAGCAGACCATACCAGCGGACGATGCCGCCATCATCGGCTTTAACCGGGTGGCCGCGGACCTGGAACCAGCGAAATTCGCCATCATGGCGACGGAAGCGAGTCTCGAAGTCATAGGGCTCTCCCGTTTTGAGCGAAGCCGTAAATGTCTCGAGACAGTGCTGCAGGTCGTCCGGGTGCGTGATGCCGTTGGTCGCCCAGTTCATCACCTCCTCGAGGGGGAGTTGGAAGTAGTCAAGAAGCTGTTGATTTGCGCCGTTCAACCGGCCTTCGGACGTAAAGAGCGCGACCATTCCGGCAATAGTGCCGACAATCAAGCGCGACTCGCGTTCACTGTTTGCAAGCGCGACCTCGGCGTTTTTGCGGTCGTCGATGTCGATCAGCAAGTGCAGCCACCGCTGGATCGTGCCAGACCGGTCTCGCAGCGGCAGACCCAGCACGTTATGCCACCGGTAAATACCGTCGGCGCGAAGATGGCGGCTCTCAACGTTGTAAGACGTACCCGCCATATGAGCTGCGATCTGGGCTTCGATGGTTTCCTTCAGGTCGTCCGGGTGCACGACTTCCGAAGCCTTCCAGTCCTTCAGATCCGAAAGGCTAAGCCCAAAATATGAGAGGGTCAGTTGGTTGAGGCCTTCGACTTCCCCAGTAGGTGTTGTCACGGCCACGGGTATCGGGATGCTATCGACGACGAGCTGGAAATCGAGTGCGGCTTCCGACTTCTCCCGTTTTTCAACAATGGATTGAATATCGGTCGCGACCGCGAACCAATTCGCTGCGCCGACGACAGCTTCTTCCAATGGGGCCCACTGGATGACGAAATGGTGAAATTCACCCGCGGCGTTCCGAAGGCGCGCTTCGAACGTTCCCTCGGCCCCGACGTGCATGAGGTCCTGCAGATGCCCCGAGACCGCGTCGACATCGGCCGGATGCACCGCATCCTCCCATCGCCAATCCTGCCCGGACGCCGGACGCAGCCCCGTGAACTCTATCCAGCTCCGGTTGACAAAACCGACACGGCCGTCCTTCTGCATGGTCCAGACCACGCCGGGCAGCGCATCAAACAACTGAAAGACCTCTATCCCCATCGTCCACTCAAAGCCCACTTTATGGGCGAGAGCCTACAATATTGATCATTTGACGGCTACTGCGCGGCACTAGACACTTTAGTACCTATTCGTATGCCGGATTGCCACGTATCCGATTGCTGGACCTTTTATATCAGTCCAACAAGAATGCGTGTCGCAACGCATTCTGAAGGTCTTCGGCGCTGAACGGCTTGAACAGACAGTCAGAAGCCCCGGCACGCATCAACCTCGACCGCACGTCCTCATCCTTGATCGCCGTTATGAATATGATTGAAATAATTCGGCCTCTCCGAACGAGTTCCTGCTGAAGGTCCGGGCCCGTCATGCCGGGCATGGCCACGTCGAGGAACATTCCGTCGCTGGTTTGCAACGATTGAGAATTCAAAAACGCCTCAGCGGACGAATAAGCTTCAACAGACAGACCGAACGAGCGGAGGAGATCCGGTAGAGCTTCACGGACAGACTCGTCGTCATCGACAACGGAGATATGTTTCTTGCGGCTATTCATAAATTCCTCTGTATATCACTTGCCGCCGGTACCGCCGACCGACCGGTGGTTTCCCCATCGCCGTTGGGAGGCGTTGGGACCGAGAAGCCTACGGTGGCTCCATGGTCGGCATTTGTTGCAGCCCACAGCCGACCGTGATGGTTCTCGATAATCGAACGGCTTACCGATAGCCCGATCCCCATGCCGTCTGACTTCGTGGTATAGAAGGCATCGTAAATGCGATCTGCTTCCTGGGGGGCGAATCCTATGCCGGTGTCTTCGATGTACAGGCGGACTTCTCCAGGGCCCCACTCCGTTCTTAAGCGAATTCGTCTTGGACGATCTCCCCTGGTCGGCATCGCCTCGATCGAATTTCTAAGGAGATTCATAATGACTTGCTGAAGCTGCACGCGAGCGCCGGTCACGCTCGGCAGATCGTCGGCGAAGTCGGTGGTCAATGACGTTTTCGCATGCTGTAGGTCGCTCGATATCAGTGCGATGACTTCCCCCGCGATCTCATTGATGTTGACGTCCTCAAGATAGGGCGGTTTGCGGCTAAACATCTCCCAGAGACGGGTAATCACGCCGGCAGCGCGGTTGGCGTCGCGGATCATCCGACGAGCTGTGTCCTTTGCAATATCGAGATCCGGAGGATTTGAAGCCAGAACGCGAAGGCAGGTCTCCGCATTGGTTATCATACCAGCCAGCGGTTGATTTACCTCGTGAGCAATCGATGCGGTCAACACGCCAAGGCTGGTAACGCGCGTTACATAGGACAATTCTGAACGAGCCTTATTCAGCGCATCTTCCGCCTTCCGGCTGTCGGTAACGTCTTGCACGGCGCCGATCAATTCCTGATCCCCGTCCCTGTTCCCCTCACTATGAGCAAGCACACGAATGTATTTCGGCGATTGGCTCGGCGTAATCAGGGTTATGTCGTAGTCGAAGTCGCCGTCCCCCCTATTGGCTTGTTCAACGACGTGCTCCACGGTAGCCAGGCTATCGGAATCCAGACGGGACAAGACGACGTCGAGCGTCACCGGCGTGGTCGGATCGACTTCGAAGATACGATAGGTCTCGGCCGACCAGGTGACTTCGCTCGTGCCAAGATTGAGCAAGAAGCTCCCTGTTTTGCTGAGGCGTTGGGCGTCCGCGAGGAACGCCTCGCTTCTCCGCAGCTTCTCCTCAGCCCGCTTTCGGTCGTCGATATCCGTCAATAGCCCATACCACCGGATGATCTTGCCTTCACCGTCGCGAAGGGGAAGCCCTCGAAGCTGGAACCATCTCCACGTGCCGTCGTGCCGAAGAAATCGGGTTTCGTAATCGTATGGTTCCCCCGTGGCTATGGAACCCATGAAGCTATCGATGCAGGTCTGAAGATCGTCCGGGTGCGTGATGCCGTTGCTCGACCAGTCGTTCAACTCCGAGAGCGGACGCTCGAAATAGTCGAGGATCTGCTGATTGCCGTCGATCAACTGGGCGTCTGGGGAGAAGATCGCGATCATGCCTGCGATGCCGTCGACTATCAAACGGGACTCACGCTCTCGTTCGGCAAGCGCACGTTCCGCGCGCTTCCGATCTTCGATATCGATGTGTGTTCCGTACCACTTGACGATCTTGCCATCTTCGCCCAGGAGCGGCGCCGCTCGAAACAGAAACCACCTGTATCCGCCATCGGCTCCGCGCATTCTTGCTTCGAAATCAGCAGGCTGACCCGAAGCGAGAGAAGCGTTCCAGGACTTGGCGAGATGGCTCGCATCGCCCGGGTGAATGAGGGATTCCCAACCAAAGCCTTCCGCTTGTTGGGCATTCAGTCCGGCATACTCCAGCCATCTATCGTTGACAAAGTCGCAGTATCCATCGGGGCGGCTCGTCCACACGGTGAGTGGCATCGCATTGACGATGTTCCTAAGCTCCATTTCGTTGGATCGTAGCGCGTCCTGGGCCTTCCGGCGGTCATCGACATCTATATGGAGTGCGTACCAGCGGGCGATGCCGCCGCTTTTATTTGCAAGGGGATAACCGACGATTTGGAACCAACGGTATTCGCCGTCGGCGCGCCGGAGCCGTACCTCGATCTCGTAGGCCGTGCCTCTGACGACCGCCTGTTGAACGGCGTTGGTTAATCCCGGCATGTCATCGGGATGGACTACGTCACTTCGGCCCCAGGAGCGTAGTTCATCGAGCGACCGGCCGTAGTATTGCAGGAGGTGGCCGTTGATCGCCTCGACGTTTCCGTCCGCATCAAGCACTCCTATGCCAGCCGGTATGCTTTCCAAGACAGTTTGATTTTCCGATGCCTTCTCGGCGGCGCCGTCTCGCATATCTGGTCGCGATGCAATGTCCGGCCCCTGCGTCGCCAAGCCGTACCACCTCTCCACTCGATTGTTGTCGATCGATGGCTTGCAACGGACATGCAACTCTTTCGACGAGGCGGAGGAATGACTTACTGGCAATGTGATTTCGAAAGGCTCTCGTCCGGACAGCAGCGCGTGCCATTGCTGTGTTGTTTTCCGCAGGTCTGCAGGGGAAGCGTCTAGGGGCCAAAACGTCACAGCTTCGGCAAGCCCGAGGAAATCAAGAAGGTTGCTGTTCATGAAATCGATGCTGCCATTGGGAAGGGCGGTAAAAGCCATTCCTGGCAACGCTTCCAGAACCCGAACGAGTTCCACGCTCATATCTATCCTTTTCGCGGGATTGCACCCTCGGAAATCGTGCGTCTTAAACAACTAGCCGTATATTATCCTATGGTATCGGTTGTGCCTTTACCGCCGGGTCATACCAGGTTGTACCGCTCGCCGGTCGAGAGTTTTGTCTTCAGTTAATTTCTGCAGATTCCTCAAGCCGAAGGCGCGCAGCCATGTTCACGAGGTCCGGAAGAGTTCGGGCGCACATCTTCCGCATGACTTGGCCGCGATGGGCCTTGACGGTGATCTCGCTGATATCCAACTCGTAAGCCACCTGCTTGTTGAGAAGCCCCTTGACCACGCGCACCATGACCTCCCGTTCGCGCTTGGTGAGCGCCTCGTAACAACCTTGCAGCGCGAGCGAGTCGTAATCGTCACGCAACATGGCCGCGCTTCGTTCCAACGCCGACCTCACGGCCTCAAGGAACGCAACTGTCTCGATCGGTTTGGTAAGGAAATCCAACGCGCCTCCTTTGAGAGCTTTCACGGTCGTCGGGACGTCGCCGAAACCGGATACGAATATGATCGGCATCCTGCTCCGGCTCGTTGTAATCATGCTCTGGAGATCGAGGCCGTTCAGTCCTGGCATATTCACGTCAAGAACCAGGCAGCAGGGAGACGCGAGAACCGGTGCTTCGAGGAAACTTTGCGCGGAGTCGAAGAGCAGGGGTCGCCATTCGGCGGAGCCAATCAGCAGCTCCAGCGATTCTCGCACTGAGATGTCGTCATCAACGACGAAGACTGTCGGTCGATCCTGATCGCCTACTTTCGAAGTCGTCACCGTGGAGGTCATCCGGTACATGTGCTCTCCCAAAGAGCTGTCCAGGTCGTCGCCAACTTCCCGAAAAATGCTATCACAAAATGTGCGCTTGGCGACAAAATCATCAGTTCGCTTAGCAGCCTGGACAGAATGAGCGGTGCAGCGCGGAAGTCCATTGTACGATGGTATCGGGCCTGAAGGGTCGCGCGTTGCTTGCTTCTTGTTTAGAAGCCTGATGACCGGCAACTTCCCGCGGCTCGCCGGCGCCCAAGCGGTCAGGAGCATGTATGGATCGTATCGATGCAATGAAGGTGTTCGTCACTGCGGTCGAAGAAGGAAGTCTGGCGGGCGCCGCTCGTAGACTGAAGCGTTCCCCGACTGCGATCAGTCGATCATTGGGTCTGCTTGAGCAACATGTCGGCGTGGAGCTGCTTCACCGCACAACAAGGAGTCTAAAGCTGAGCGAGGCGGGCCAGAGATATGTCGAAGCATGCCGCAGGGTGCTGGCCGATCTCGAAGAGGCGGACATGATCGCCGGTTCGGAGCGATCCTCTCCCAGAGGAACGCTGACAATCTCTGCGCCGCCCATCCTGGGCGAAGAGGTGCTCCGTCCGATTCTCGATAGCTTCCTTCGTGAGAACGCCAACGTCTCGGCGCGGTTCCTGATGCTCGACCGCTTCGTGAACTTGGTCGACGAGGGAGTTGACGTCGCCCTGAGGATCGGCAATCTCGCCGACTCGACGCACATGTCCACGCGTATCGGCGGAGATGTCAGACGCGTCTTGGTCGCGGCGCCGCGATATCTCGACGGCCGAGCCGCAATCGACGAGCCGTCGGATCTCTCCCGGCATGACTTGATCGCCTTCTCGAACTTCGGCCTCGAATCCTGGAGTTTCGCGCCAGTTAAAGGCACGTCCATCCCAAGAACCATACACTTCACCCCACGCTATCTGGTCAACAGCGTCAGAGCAGCCGCGGCGTCCGCCGCCGAGGGAATGGGCGTGACCCGGCTCTACTCATATCACGTGGCGGAATATGTCCGAGACGGTCGCCTCAGAGTCGTTCTTCCGCAGGCGGAGCCACCTGCGCTGCCTGTCCACCTTCTGACCCCTCAAGGGCGGGCAGCGGTTCCGAAAGTTCGAGCCTTCATCGACTTTGCAGTCCCGCGTCTGCGTTCGCAGCTCGGACGCATCGCCGCGGAATCCGGCAGCCTCGAATAATTGTGCCGAAACGCGGTTGGCTGCCTGCAGGCAAACGACGGTTCTCGATGGCGTCCTCCCCGGCTAATCTCCTGTTCGCGGCGATGAGCTTGGTATCGGCTCGGCGCTCGTTACCCGAGGCGGACGGACGAGTGTCGCCGGTAATCAGCGGGAACGCCGGCCCGAGAGGACCGGCGTTCTTGCGCGACGCTCGGGCGGGGAGGATCGCCTGGGGCGCAGGCTTTCAGATCGAAAGCAGTGAAGTGAAAGTTTGACGTCGTCACGTTGGTAGGGTTTGGCCAGCCTGCTCCTTGACCAGATAGTCGGCGTACCATTCCGGCCAGGCGTCGTCGTGCTTGCCGCCGTCGCGCTTCTCATGCTCGCCATGGGCCGAAGCGACCCTTCGCAGCGCCTGTGCGAGATCGCCGGCGGATGTGAACGCAGCGCCTTTGGCGTCGATGCGACCGGGAAGTCTTGCGGTGACCTCCTGGATCAGCCAGCCGTTGCCGTCGGGGTCGGAGAAGGAGGCGAAAGAACCGTAGCTCGAACGGGACGGATGTGGTCCTGGTAGGCGTTGGTCGGTGTCTTTGTGGTGGAAGACGCCGCCAGCGTCGTGGAATACGCCACTCATCTCGGCGCCGCGGGAGGCAAGAGCGGCGTGCGCCATCTCGATGTCGGTGACCACGACGTGGAGGCCCTGAGCGGAACCGGCTGCGGCGGCCGTCACATTGGATCCGAAGATAACGGAGCAAGGCGAGCCCGGCGGGGTCACCTGTACGACGCGAAAGCCGTCCTTGCCAGACACGTCCGCGTCGAGCCTCCAGCCAAGGCCGGTGTAGAAGGACCTGGCGCGTTCGACGTCGGACACGGGAATGACAACGACTTCGAGCTTCATGTCGATGTGATCTGCGCGCGCCGAATTGCTTGGGGTGGGTTCCTGGATAGCCATCTCGATCTCCCTGTTGATCGCGGTCACTCTCACCGCGATCGGAACGATGCGCCGTCGCCGTCCCCGATGTCCATTGTTCGAAGGTGTCGATGGGTCGGATAGGTCGGCAACCGATCCATTGGTATCGCCGATACCTTCGAACAATATCTTCGGCAGCCCTGCCGGACGATCCCTAAGACGCATTCCGACCATTCAGTTTCAAAGGAGGACGTCATGTCAGCAGGAGTAGAAACGAGAACCTCACTGTCGCCGACGCGGCGCGAACTGCTTGCTGTCACGGCCGCGACCGCCGCCCTCAGCATTCTGCCGAAGCCCATTTGGGCGGCGACGGCAGACGATGCGATCCGCCCTTTCAAATGCGCTATCCCGCAGAAGGAAGTCGACGAGCTTCGACGCCGCGTCCGAGCCACGCGATGGCCCGGCAAAGAGACCGTTCCGGACCGTTCTCAGGGCGCCCAGCTTCAAAAGCTGCAGCCGCTCGTGGAATATTGGGGCAAGGAATACGACTGGCGGAAGGGCGAGAAGAAGCTCAACGCGCATGCGCAGTTCATGACCAGGATCGACGGCCTCGACATTCACTTCATTCACGTCAAATCCAAGCACGCGGACGCGCTGCCGCTAATCATGACTCATGGCTGGCCGGGATCGGTGCTCGAGCTCGTCAAGACCATCGGACCACTGACGGACCCGACCGCACACGGCGGCGCTGCAGACGACGCCTTCCATGTCGTCATACCGTCGATGCCCGGCTATGGCTTCTCCGAAGTCCCAAGCGAGACCGGATGGGGTCCGGACCGCATCGGGCGTGCCTGGCACGTTCTGATGAAGCGGCTCGGCTACGATCGATACGTTTCGCAAGGCGGCGACTGGGGCGCCGTCGTATCCGACAAGATGGCCGCCCAGGCGCCCGAAGGATTGCTCGGCATCCATACCAACATGCCGGCGACCGTTCCTCCGGACATTGCGAAGGCTCTCGCCGACGGCGAACCCGCGCCGGCCGGTCTTTCCGAGGACGAGAAGGCCGCCTACGAGCAGATGAACGCGCTCTACACGAAAGGCGCCGGCTACGCCCTGATGATGGTCACGCGGCCGCAGACGTTGGGCTATGCGCTGACCGATTCACCCGTCGGTCTCGCCGCCTGGTACTACGACAAGTTCGCCGACTGGACCTACAGCGGCGGCGATCCGGAGAAGTCGCTGACCAAGGACGAGATGCTCGACGACATCTCCCTCTACTGGTTCACAGGAACCGCCACGTCAGGCGCGCGGCTTTACTGGGAGAACAACGCCAACAACTTCAACGCCGTCGACGTCAAGATTCCGGCCGGCATCACGGTCTTTCCCGGTGAGATCTACCAAGCTCCGAAGAGCTGGGCGGAGAAGGCGTACCACAACCTCATCTACTACAACAAAGTCGACAAGGGCGGCCATTTCGCCGCCTGGGAGCAACCGGACCTATTTGCATCGGAGCTGCGGGCGGCGTTCAGAACGCTGCGCTGACGGCGACACTTTTTCACTCTAGCAAGGACAACTTCCATGACGAACTTTCCAAAGGGCACTGCCCTGATCACCGGCGCGTCTTCCGGCATCGGTGCGCTTTACGCGGACCGCCTCGCCCGCCGCGGCTACGACCTCATACTCGTGGCGCGTAGTCAGGATTCGCTCACAAGGGTTGCGAAAGACATAGCGCAGGCGACAGGCCGCAGCGTTAAGACGATTCGCGCGGATCTGGGCGAGAAAGAGGATCTTCTCAAGGTCGAGGGAATTCTTCGAAGCGACCCCTCGATCACGATGCTGGTCAACAATGCCGGCGTCGGGGCCGTCGAGCCTCTCCTGATGTCCGACGTCGAGGCGATGGAGCGGATGATCAAGCTGAACGTCACGGCCGTGACCCGTCTCGTCTATGCGGTCGCTCCGTCGTTCGTAGCACGCGAGCACGGAACGATCGTCAACATGGCATCCGCATTGGGGATCGCACCCGAGATCCTCAACGGCGTCTACGGAGCGACGAAGGCGTTCGTCATCGCCCTGACGTTCTCTCTGCAGAAGGAGCTGGCAGAAAAGAACATCCGAATCCAGGCCGTACTTCCCGGCGCGGTTGAGACGCCGTTCTGGGAGGCGTCAGGCGGCTCGCTCGACCGTCTTCCGGACCAGATCGTCATGAAGGCGGAAGACGCGGTTGACGCGGCGCTTGCCGGTCTCGACATGGGCGAGCTGATCACTCTTCCGTCCGTTCCCGACATCGCCGACTGGGACGCATACGAGGCGGCTCGTCAGAAGCTGATGCCGAACCTTTCTCGCAACATTCCCGCCCCACGCTACCGGACGCCGGCACTGGAGTCTTGAGAGCGGTGGGAAAACACAAAAGAAGAGAAGCTGAGATGTCCGACTGGAATCTTTTGAACCGGTTTCCGCGCGTTCGCTTGCTGAACGGACCCACGCCGATCCAGCGGTTGGATCGTCTGGAGCTAGTCCTGGGCGAGCGTCGACGGGGCGTCTCGATCTGGACGAAGAGAGACGATCTGATGGAACTCGGGGGCGGGGGCAACAAGCTGCGCAAGCTCGAATTCCTAATCGGGGAAGCCCTGTCGGAGGGCTGCGACACTCTCGTCGTAACCGGCGGCGTGCAGTCGAACTTCGCCCGTCTGGCCGCCGCCGCCTGCGCCAGAACCGGGCTGGCCTGCGAGGTCGTCCTGGCCCAGATGGTGCCCCGGGTTGCCGAAATCTACCAGGCCAACGGCAACGTCTTGTTGGACCGGCTCTTCGGCGCCCGCGTCCACCTCCTGCGCACGGGCGACGATGCGGGCGCGTTCGCAAGGGGCCGCGCGTCGGATATCGCCGCGGCCGGAGGCAAGGCTTTCGTGGGCATGCTTGGCGGTTCGACGCCGGTCGGAGCTTTAGGCTACGTCGACTGTGCACTCGAAGTCGAAGTTCAATCGACCGAGATCGGCATCGAATTCGACCAGATGATCGTCCCGAACGGCAGCGGCGGCATGCACGCCGGTCTGGTCGCAGGAGCTGTTCTAGCCGGAAAAGATCCCTCGAAGATCAGAGCGTATACTGTTCTCTCCCCAGCGGAGGAATGCATCGCTGCGACGGTGGAAAAAGTCAACGCTGTCTTCAACCTTCTCGGGGAGAAACACCGAGTTCGAGGGGAGGAACTGGCAATAGAGGGCGCGCATCTTGGTGGCGGATACGGCATGCCGACGTCAGATATGGTCGAAGCAATCAGCCTTGTCGGCCGCACTGAGGGCCTGCTTCTGGATCCCGTCTACGGAGGGAAGGCCTTTGCCGGCCTGCTGTCCGATATCGAAAACGAAGTCATCGCGCCGGGATCGAACGTCCTGTTCGTCATGACGGGAGGTTCTCCTGGGCTTTATGCCTATGCAGACGCACTAAGCAGCACCTGACCCTCTCTCCCGAGGATCATCATCATCAACCCACATAAAATGAGGAATGCCATGACTACGAAACCGAAAATCGCCATCATCGTCGGCTCCACCCGGCCGACGCGTTTCGCCGACAAGCCCGCACAGTGGATACTGAAGCAGGCTCAGGCCCGCGACGACATCGACGTCGAAATCGTCGATCTGCGCGACCACCCGCTGCCGTTCTTCGACGAAGTCGCGTCGAACGCCTACGCAGCAAGCCAGAGCGCGGAAGCCGTTCGTTGGCAGCAGACCGTGGCGCGCTACGACGGATACATCTTCGTCGTCGCGGAATACAATCGCTCGATCACCGGCGTGCTGAAGAACGCCCTCGATCAGTCATACGTGGAATGGGCACGCAAGCCGTTCACCGCGATCGCGTACGGCACCGCGGGCGGGTCGCGCGCGCTCGAGCATCTGCGCGGAATCGGCGTCGAGCTGCAGATGGTTTCCACGCATGCGGCCGTTCATATCGGCGGCAGCGACTTCTTCACCGTCTTCTCGATGGGCGGCAACAAGCCGATCGAAGAGATCGAAGCAAATCTGCTGCCGTCGGCGAAGACTGCGCTGGACGAGCTGGTCTGGTGGGCGAAGGCCACGATGGCTGCCAAGGCTTCAGAGGTCTAACCAATGCAAGACAAGAGCGGGGGCGTCAGCGCCCCCGCTTCGGCTTATTGTCTACACACGAGCGACCGAATTGCTATGCGTGAGTGAAGCTGGAAGTAGGTCTGCCGGGAAGTCCTGGTAGGACACCGGGCGCAGGAAACGGTAGATCGCCAAGGTACCCACCGACGTCGATCTTCCGTCCGACGTCGCCGGATAAGGGCCGCCATGGACCATCGCCGGGGAGACCTCGACGCCCGTCCCGAAGCCGTTAACAAGGAGGCGGCCGGCGAGAAGTTCCAACTGTGGGATCATCTGGGCCGCGGCGGCCTCGTCCCCGGCATCCACGTGTAGCGCTATGGTCAACTGACCTTCCAAGGATTCCACGACCCTGTGCAGATCGTCGTGGTCACTGCAGCGAACGATCAGTCCGGCCGCGCCAAAGACTTCTTCCTGAAGCTCGGGATTGGCGAGAAAGGAAGCCGCCGTGGTCTGGAAAAGCGCGGCCGAGGCCTGATGGGCCGTTCCGTCCTTCCCGGCAGAAACCTGCGATACGGCTGGTGACGACGTAAGCCTCGCTACGCCCTTTCGATACGCCTCGCAGATGCTGCCTGTCAGCATGGTCTGGGCCGGCGCTTCCGCCAAGGCCGCCGCCGCGCTATCGATGAAGATGTCGAGACCCGCACCCTCGATCGCGATGATCAGCCCAGGATTCGTGCAGAACTGACCGGCGCCGAGGGTCAGCGAAGCCGCGAACGATCTTCCGATTTCCGCGCCCCGGCCGAGCAGTGCGTTCTGGTAGAGGATGACTGGGTTGATGCTACTCATTTCGGCGTAGACGGGTATCGGCTGCTTCCGCTCAGATGCGATCTTCATCAGAGCGGTCCCGCCACGGCGCGAGCCGGTGAAGCCGACGGCGCGAATACGATGGTCGGCGACCAGGGTCTGGCCGACGTCGAATCCCACGTCGAACAAAAGCGCGAAAGTTCCCGACGGAAGCCCACATGCCGCCACGGCGTCTACAACGGCCTTACCAACGAGTGCGGAGGTTCCGGGATGGGCGGAGTGCGCCTTGACGATCACAGGACAGCCTGCGGCGAGGGCCGAGGCGGTGTCGCCACCAGCGACAGAAAAGGCGAGGGGGAAGTTCGACGCCCCGAAGACCGCAACGGGTCCGAGAGCAATGTTGCGAAGCCGCAGATCAGGCTTCGCCACCGGCTTGCGGTCGACGTCGGCGGGATCGAAACGCAACTCCTGGAAAGCGCCGTCTCGGACCTCCTTCGCGAATAGCCTAAGCTGTCCGACTGTCCGGGCACGCTCTCCTTCGATGCGGCCGCGCGGCAGTCCCGTCTCGTCGATCGCTCGCAGGACGAGTTCGTCCCCGATGGCCACAATTCCATCCGCGATGGCTTCAAGGAACCGAGCACGATCTTCGAGCGAAGTCTCCTTGTAGACCGGAAAGGCGTCCCACGCCAAAGCTGTGGCCTGCTCGACCTGTTCCTTCGTCGCGCCTGTGAAGTTCGGCTCCATGGTTTCGCCGTTGGCCGGATTGGTCGCGGAGAACGCTGCGGCCGCGCCGCGCACGTGCGCGCCGCCGATAAGAAGGTCGCCGGAGAGTGTCATCGTAGATCCTTTCAAGTTGATGAGCAGGCCGCCTTCCATGGAAATCGGGAGGGTTGATGCGATGCGTCGGCGGCTAGCTGTCGAATTCAAATAATGTTCGGCAAAGCACGTGCCAACCCCAGAAGGGCAAATAGTATTACTTTTCGATTCGAGAAATCCGGCGTGCGGTGGGACGCGCGCCGGATGGGTGTTGGCAACGGGAGGAGTTCAGGCCGTCTGGGAGAGAGCGATCGCGGCGACGGTTTCCTTGGTATCCACGATGGCGCTCGCGTAGCTCGGAAGGTTGACCTCCAAAGCCGCGTGCATCATTTCCGGCGAATAGTCGGCAACCGCGTCCTTGACGACCGTGACGTCGTATCCAAGTTCGGCCGCGTAGCGGACGGTGGCTTCGATGCAGGTGTGGGCCACCAATCCGATGACGATGACCCGCTGGATGCCGTGCCGTTTCAGCTCGAGATCGAGATCGGTGTTGGCGAAGCCGCTCGAGCACCAGTGCTCGGAGGCGACGACCTCTCCGGCAACGGGCACGAACTCGGCGCGGAACTCGCCGCCCCACGTGCCAAACTCGAAGCTTTTGCGGTTCCAAGCTGCGCGTTGTATGGGCGCTACGAACTTCCAGTTCTCGTAGTCGCCGGCCCGGTAGCGATGATGCATCGCAAAGAACACCCGCAGCTTCGCTTCACGGGCGGCGGTCAGCACTTCGAGCATGTGCGGAACGCAGTTGTTCGCCTCGGCGACCTCCTTGATCCGCGGCCAGATCTTGCCACCCTCGGAAATGAAGTCGTTGTAGGGATCGACCACCAGCAGCCCGGTGTTGCTCCTGTCGAAGGATAGTTCAGTCATGATGTTCTCCTTCGCCGATTCATGCCGCCTTCGTCGCAGAATTCTTCAGGGCCGCCCGTTCGATGCTGGCAGCGAAGAGCGGCGTCTCGCCCTTGTTGTGGGCGATGGACATCGGCTGTCGCTGCGTCCGGAAGAGTTCGAACGGGATTCCCTGGCGATCGAGAAAGGCGATCATTTCGTCCGTCGCAAAGGATTGGACGCGGTTGGTGAATTCGCAGCGATTGGCATCCAGCTTCTTCACACTCAGTTCCCAGGTGACGTGGATAGTGACGCGTCCGTTCGGGGTAAAGACGTCTGAATCGGAGTCGAGGATGAGGTGATGCCTTTCGCCGAGCGTCTCGTGATAATGCTGGACCATCAGGCTGCCGCCGATCGTCTCGACGTTGATCGACATTCGCGTGCCGTCGGCTGCAGTGGTGAAGCCTGCCGCGATGTGGGCAGGCGAGCAGCCCTGATATTCCTTTTCCGGTAGGTTGAAGCACCAGGTCGGTATGTCGATCTTCTCGATCGGTGCGCTGATGATTGCCGAAAAGCTTGAATCGACGATCTGATGTTCGAGACTATGCATGGGATATCTCCATTGTCGTTGAGTGCGTTAAATGATGTCCGATGCACGCGCGCGACCTGCCGCTCACCGCGCGAGCACCGTCTCGGCCTACTTGTCGGCCAGAGTTTGCGTGTAGTGTCCGAGCCTCGCCTCGATGTCCGGATCCTTCTGCAGGCCCATTTCCATGAGCCGTCCGATGTTCTTCTGCGCCGCCGGACGCTGGACCGACGTGATGAAGGCGTCCCATCCGGCGGCGATTTCGGGATCGCTCGGAAGGCTCGCGAAATCGACCAGGCGCTTGGTATCGGCGATCGCCTGTCGATCGAAGCCGGAGATCCGTCTCGCGAGGGCGTCGACGAACGGGTCGAGCTTGTCGTCATCAAAGGAGCGGTTTACGTAGCCGTACTCCTCGGCGAGATCGCCGTTGATGTCATCGGATCCGAGTAGGACTTCGAGAGCTCTGCCACGCCCCATCAGCCGCGGCAGCCTTGCCATAGGGCCGCCGCCGGGAACGAGCGCCGCCCCCACTTCCCATTGGGACAGAATTGCCTTTTGACGGCTCGCGAAGCGCATGTCGCTGGCGAGGGCGAGCTCGCTGCCGACGCCCGTCGCGCGGCCGCGGATCATGGCAATAGAGACGACCGGCGACTTGCTGATCCGGACCAGCATGTCGGGCAGGGGGTGCAACCCGGTCGGGCCGGAGGGGAGGCCGGTGGATTCGGCGAGAGGCGGCGTAAAGTTGTAATGGGTGAGGAAGAACCCCGGCACGTCGCTGTCGAACACGACGACCCTGAGTTTGGGATCGCTCTCGATCGCGGCCACGACTTTTTCCATCTGTGGGATCGTCTCCGGTCCGAAGATGTTGAAGGGCGGATTGTCGAAGGTGACACGCCAGTAGGCGGGCGTGCGCTTGTCAACCTTGATCTGCCCATATTCTTGGCCTTGGTCGGCCTTGACCTCCGCACCGCTATCGACCTTTTCGGCGACCTTCGTCTGACCGGATAGGGCGAGCGCCGGAAGGAGCAATAGCGCCGCGGCGGTAAGGGCTTTCGACGACATCGCGATGGCGCTTGTCCTGGTCGGTTGTCTGACCTTCATGGCTGTCTCCGTTCTTGGGTTTGGGATGCAAACGCTGGCCCGATCTCGAAGACCAGTTCGATCTCGACTGGCATTCCGAGCGGTATGCTGGAAACGCCGAGGACGACGCGGGGTGGGAGGCGGGCGGGGCCGAACACGTCGAGCAACAGCTCCGACGCTCCATCGGCGACCTTGGGATGTTCATGGAAATCGGCGGGGCAGGCGATATAGACGCCCAGCTTCGCGACCGATCGGATTCGGTCCAGCGTTCCTAGCTGCGACTGCGCCGCGGCCAGCCCGCTGAGGCAGGCCGCTCTCGCTGCGTCGTAGCCTTCGGCCACCGACAGCTCGCGGCCCACGAGGCCAGTATAAAGGGGCACATGTCCGGCGACCGGCAGCATGCCGCTCAGGAAAAGCAGCGATCCGGATTGAAACGCTTCGACGTACGCGCCGAATGGCGTGGGCGCCTTCGGAAGGCATATCGCCATTTCCTTGATCCGCGCCTCTGCGCCCGCGGCTACCATTTGCCAAGATGTGCGCCGTTGTCTACGTGCAGCACCTCCCCGGTGATGTTGGAGGATTCCGTCAGATAGACAACGCCGTCGACGATCTCCTGAACCGCCGTGATAGTTCCCATCGGCGACAAGGATTCGAGGAAGGTCCGCGGGTTCTTCGCGTGGAGAGGAGTGTCGACGACGCCTGGCGAGAGCGCGTTCACCCGGATGTTGTCCTTGGCGAACTCCAGCGCGAGGCTCTTCGTGATCGCGTTGAGGCCGCCCTTGGTGATCATCGGGAGCGACGCCGTCACGCCCGCGATCGGGTGGTCCGTCAAGGACGACGTGATCGTCACGATACTCCCGCCAGACTTCTGGCGGAGCATCTGGCCGATGGCGTGCTTCGTAAAATGAATGAACCCTTCGACGTTCGTAGCGCACAGGCGTCGGAAGTCCTCGATGGTGTATTCGAGGAACGGCTTGGTGAAGAAGACCCCGGCGTTGTTGACCAGGGCGTCGATCGAGCCGAATTGCTCCACCGCCGCAGTCGCTACCCGCTCGGCGGTCTCGGGATCCGCTACGTCTCCGCCGATCAGTTCCAGCCGGCCTGCGCGGTCGAACAGCGTGCTCTCGCTGATGTTTCGGGAGGTTCCGACCACGTTCCAGCCCTTGTCGAGGAACGTCTTGACCAGTCCGGCGCCGATGCCTTGCGACGCGCCGGTGATGATAACAGTCTTGTGCACGCTCATGCCTGCCTCCGTTCTGGCGACGAGGATTCCTACGGCCGCCCGGTCGCGGTCGTCGCTTTTTTCCTCGTGCGATGCGTTGATCCAGCCATCGGCCGGGAGCTGCCCGGCGGTCGCGCCGTCGTCCGCTCTGCCAAGACCATCGCTCCGAAAAGCCGGCCCCGATATTGTACCAAGGTGTTCCCGATACCTTCGGATCGGGTTGCTCTCCAAGGACACCAAGGTCCAATAGACGCGGGTCGTGGCCGAGGGTATCAGCGTCGCAAAGTCAAGCACGACAAGGAGTCCACATGAACCGCTGGCCCGATCGCCGAATTCTCGACCTGTTTGGAATTGAGCTTCCCATCATCCAGGCGCCGATGGCCGGCGCGACGACGGTCGAAATGGTCGTCGCCGCGGCCAAGGCCGGCGGTCTGGGCTCTCTCCCAAGCGCACTGTTGACCGTCGAAGGGCTGCGCCAGGCCATCCATGAGATTCGCGCCGGCACCGACGCGCCCGTGAACGTGAACTTCTTCTCACATGTTTCACCCGCAGATGATCCGGCAGCGCAGATGCGATGGAGAGCTTTGCTCGCCCCTTACTTCGTGGACGCAGGACTCGACCCTGCCGCGCCGATCGCCGCAGCGGGCCGTGCACCATTCGATACTTCGTTCTGCGAGGTGGTTGAGGATTTGAAACCGGAGGTCGTGAGCTTTCATTTCGGGCTGCCTGAAAAGTCGCTGGTGCAGCGTGTGAAGGCGACAGGGGCGAAGATCATGTCATCCGCGACAACCGTGGCGGAGGCCGTCTGGCTCGAGAAAAACGGCGTCGATGCAGTCATCGCCATGGGCTTGGAGGCCGGCGGACATCGCGGGAATTTTTTGAGCCAGGACATGACGACACAGGTTGGGATAATGGCGCTCCTGCCGCAGGTGGTCGATGCCGTACGGGTGCCAGTCATCGCCGCCGGCGGGATCGCCGACGGGCGGGGTGTCGCCGCGGCCCTTATGCTGGGAGCTTCCGCCGTCCAAGTCGGCACTGCATACCTCTTCTGCCCAGAGGCGAGGATCCCCGCACTTCACGCAGAGGCGCTGGCCTCCGCCAGCGATGACAGCACCGCGATAACAAACGTTTTCACCGGCCGTCCGGCGAGAGGCGTCGTAAACCGCCTCATGCGAGATCTGGGTCCGATTTCAGACGCCGTGCCCGCATTCCCAACTGCCGGAGGAGCTCTCCTTCCCATCAGAGCAAAAGCCGAGGCGGAGTCGAGGAACGATTTTACGAACCTCTGGGTGGGTCAGGCCTCCCGTCTTGCTTTGAAAGTTGGTGCCGAGGAATTGACGCGAGACCTCAATCATTCCGCGTTGGACGTAATCGCACGCCGTAGTCCTACCTGACGGCATCCCGAAGATCCTTCCGCATCTCGGCAGACAGCCTGCCGCAGACAGACGGTTCACGCAGACCTCGACCAATCTATCTGAAGGAGAGCCGTCGCTAGCTCGTGGCGACGGTCTCCAATCGAACAAAGGACATCGTCATGTCTAAACAAAGCCCCAGCCCATATGTGGTCGTGCTCGCTGGATCGGCGTCCCTCGCCATCGCCATGGGCGTTGGTCGGTTCGCATTCACTCCAATCCTGCCGATGATGCTGCACGACGGCGTCCTCGATTTTTCGCGAGCCGGAGAACTCGCGACTGCCAACTATGTCGGCTATCTGGTTGGTGCATTGGCGGCGATGGCAGTACCGAGAAGGTGGAACCATACCTTCGTGATACGCCTAGCACTGGTGTTCACGGTCCTGGTTACAGCTTTGATGTCGGTGCCCTACGCCGATGCCTGGGTGGCTTTCCGTTTCTTGGCAGGCGTTGCGTCGGCGATCGGATTCGTCTTCACCTCCGGTTGGTGTCTGGCCCAGCTTTCGCGAACCGGCAGCTCGATCGGAAGCGCCATATTCACCGGTCCGGGGGCCGGCATCGCAGCGTCCGGGTTGGCCGCCAGCGGGATGACCTTGCTCGGACTGTCGGGCAGCATGGCATGGCTTGTGTTTGCCGCTCTCTCTGCGTCCATCAGCGCCGTCATCTGGAAAACCTTCGGGAAGCATTCAAAGCCGTCCGACGCCTACTCGGTCGGGACTTCGACGCGGGCGTCCGGCAAGGTGCCGCAATCAGAAATGCCACTCTTTGCGATCGCCTACGGGCTGGCCGGCTTCGGCTACATCGTCACGGCGACCTATCTTCCGGTGATCGCGAAGAACAGTATTCCCGGTTCCCCGTTGCTCACCGTCTTCTGGCCGCTGTTTGGTGTCGCTGCAGTCTTCGGATCGCTGCTCGCGGCGCGCGTGAACCATAGTGCCGACGTGCGCCTCCATCTGATTGCCGCATACCTCGTGCAGGCGGTCGGGGTGGGCTTGTCCGTTATCTGGCAGGATGCAGTTGGCCTTGCGCTCAGCAGCGTTCTCGTCGGCCTGCCGTTCACTGCGATCAGCTTTTTCGCGATGAACGAGGTCAGGCGGATCAGGTCAAGCCACCACGCGCGTTACATGGGACTGCTGACGGCGGTGTTCGCGATCGGACAGATCATGGGCCCGCCTGTGGTAGCAGTGATCATGAGGCACGCGGAAAACGTAGATGCAGGGTTCGATCTTGCGCTTGCCGTGGCCAGTATCGCCCTTGTCGTTGGCGCCGCGATCTATGTTGCGATGATCCTGCTGTTTCCAAGCGAGCGAAAGGCAAAGCTCGGAGATCGCTCGGTTCGAGCTAGTTGAAAACTACCCGCTCGAAATCCTCCGGTGCGGTCGTCACCATCTCCAAAATCATCGGTGACACCATCGTACAATAGATGGTTCGGGATCGATTGCGCATGCTCCTCCAGCGTTAAGGCAGATAGACCAAGTCGGCCAGCACGACGACAGCAACAGTCCCAAGTGTGTCAGCCACCTTCTAGGAATTATGGAGAAAGCAATGGACCAGCATCTCACGGAAGTCAGCGGCGTCGAGGCGGCGCAGGACGATGGAACCGCCTTGGATGCCCTGATACGGTTCTATCGAGCCTTCAACGTTGGCGATCTCAAGGGGCTCGAACAGGTCTGGCTTGGCGGTTCGGAACCCAGCATGGATAACCCGATCGGCGGCATCCGCCGCGGTTGGGTTCAGATCGCTGACGGGTATTCGAAGCTCTTCACGGGAGAAACAAAGGTCCAAGTGACCTTCCACGACTTCACCAGCCAGGGCGGCGGAGAGTGGCATCTGTTCGTCGGCCGCGAACGTGGAGTCTGCAGGACGGCGACCAAGACGCTCGACGTCGCCTTCCGGACAACCCGGTGGTTCGTACGAAAGCAAGGAGCTTGGCGACAGCTTCATCATCACGGGTCCGTCGAGGACCCGCAGATGCTGGCCGCCTATCAGAAATTGATTTTCGGCTGAGGAAACGGACGACGGCGTACATCGGCGCTCTACGCGCCGCCCCGCTAGTCGTGAAGCTGTCCCCGTACCAAAGGCGCGACGTCGGTTCCCAGCAGCTCGATAGAATGACGCATCGCTTCCGCGTCGAGCGCGGCCGTGCTCATTTGAAAGGTGATGCGAGCAACTCCTCCCAACGTTCTGTTGATATGAGCTATCTTTGTGGCCACCGTCTGCGGACCGCCGACGAGGAACGCGCCGCCGGGCCCGCACATGTGTTCGAATTGAGCCTTCGTCGGCGGCGGCCAGCCTCGTTCTATTCCTGCGTCCGTGAACATTTGAAACCAGCCTGGAAAGAAGGCTTTCTGCGCAGCCTCGTCGGTCTCCCCGACAAAGCCAAGAGCGTGGACGCCCACCCTCGGGTTCCCCGAGGGATGCCCCGCAGCGAGCCACGCGCGACGATAGAGTTCGACCAGGGGCAGAAAGCGCTCGAAGCTTCCACCGATGATGGCAGCCATCAAAGGCAGGCCCAGTGTCCCTGCGCGGACGAAGGACTCGGGCGTGCCGCCCACGCCAAGCCAGATGGGCAATGAGGGCTGATGCGGGCGAGGGAAGACGCCCTCTCCATTGAGCGCAGGACGAAACCGGCCTTGCCATTTGATGTTGGGCTGTTCCCTGATCTTGAGCAACAGGTCGAGCTTCTCGGCGAAAAGTGCGTCGTAGTGCCTCAGGTCGAAGCCGAACAGAGGATAGGCCTCCACGGAAGAACCACGACCAACCACGATCTCCGCCCGTCCTCGGGATATCAGATCCAGCGTTGCGAACTCCTGAAAAAGCCGCACGGGATCTGAGGCGCTGAGAACGGCGACGGCGCTCGTCAGCCTTATAGAACTTGTACGCGCCGCCGCTGCGGCGAGTATCACCGCAGGCGCGGAGTCCAGCGCGTTCTCCCTGTGATGTTCGCCCATTCCGAAGACGTCGAGACCGACCTGGTCCGCCAGCTCCACCTCGGCAAGTACGCTCTCCATCCGATCGACCGCCGGCTGAAGACGCCCGGTGTCAGGTTGGGGGAGAAGCATTGCAAAACTATCGATACCGATTTCCAACGCTCAATCCTTTCAAGGGGCTCGTACCGGCAGCTGCGGCACTGTGAGGCCTTCCCGGCAGAGCTCCCCATCTCACGACCAGACGATGCCGCGCCAGTCTGATTTTTCGGATGGTGATCATCGATTTTTTCGATAATCGAGCGCGTCGGGACCCCGGTTGCTCACGCCCAGGAATCGGCGTCTATTACCGCCTTCGCGAACGCATCGGGCGCCTCCTGGGGCAAATTGTGGCCGATCCCGCCCGCTGTGAGACGATGTTCGTATTTCGCCCTGAACTTTGTGGCGTAAGCCTTGGGATCGGGGTGAGGCGCTCCGTTGGCGTCGCCCTCCATCGTGATCGTCGGCACATGAATCTCGGGACCTGACGCAAGCTTGGTTTCAAATGCGTCGAACCGGTTTTCACCTTGCGTGAGGCCCAGCCGCCAGCGGTAATTATGAACGACGATCGAGACGTGGTCGGGATTTGCAAATGCCTTTGCGCTACGTTCGAAGGTCGAGTCGTCGAACTTCCACTGCGGCGAGGCGAGACGCCAGATCAGCTTGGCGAAGTCGTTCGTGTATTTCTCATAGCCGTCTCGACCGCGGTCCGTGGAGAAGTAGAACTGATACCACCATTGAAGTTCCGCGGCCGGGGGCAGGGGCGCCTTTCCGGCAGACTGGCTTCCTATGAGGTAACCGCTGACGGACACTAGGCCCCTGCATCGTTGCGGCCAGAGCGCGGCGACGATGTCGGCGGTCCGCGCACCCCAGTCGAACCCGGCGACTGTCGCCTTTTCAATCTTCAAGGCGTCCATCAGCTTGATGGCGTCGACAGCTAGCGCCGACTGCTGGCCGTTGCGCAGAGTGTCCTCGGACAGGAACCTGGTGGTTCCGTATCCACGTAGATGCGGCACGATCACACGATGACCCCGCTCCGCGAGCAGAGGCGCCACCTCGGCGAAGGCGTTGATGTCGTAGGGCCAGCCGTGAAGAAGAAAAACCGCCGGTCCACCCTCAGGGCCGAGCTCGGCGTATCCGACATTCAGATCGCCGGCGTCTATCTGCTTGTCGGCGACGAGAGCCCGGCCATCGGAACGGTCTGCCTTGCCGCTGTCGGCCGTGGCAGCACTCTTCGCAAGGATTCCCGCCGCCGTCAGCCCGAGTGCCACGGCGCCGAAGGAGCGGCGCGTCCAGGTCGCGTTGTATGAGTTGCTCATGGCTGTGTCTCCAATGATCGCTTGTTGGGCCTGCCGCGCGGCAGGCGCTTGCAAGTCCATTTCAGACAGGTGGTAGAAATGCGCTACTGTCCAATGGTGTCGGTACGCACGGGAGTGCTAAAGCATGGGGCGCCGCGGCGCGTCAGAATGCCGACAGCTCGCGTGGGATGGAGCCTGAAGCTGGGCCAAGTCTTGCGGCCATATATAAAAGATCGGGAAGGGTTCTGGCGTTCATCTTCCGCATTAAACGGCCGCGGTGAGCTTTCACGGTGATCTCGCTAATGTTCAACTTGAACGCCACCTGCTTGTTCAGCAAGCCTTCCACGACGAACTTCATAACCTGTCGTTCTCGCGGAGTTAGCGTGAGAAAATAGGCCTCCAAACGGTGGGCCTCGTTGAATGCACATATCGATGCATTCACCTCCGCTGCGATCATGGAGGGATCATCCTGCTCGGGGAGGAATGCCACCCGGAACCGAGTTGTGGCGACAGAAGTGGCAGGACTGTTTCTCGGGGTGACAACGACGATGGGGCAGTGCACCGCAAACGAGCAAATCAATCGCGCCAGATCAGAAACCGGAAAATCAGACATGCTCGCATCGACAAGGATGCAGTTGAAACATCCAGCTTGGGCCCCGCTCAGTAAGTCGGAGGCTGAGTTGAACTGTTCAAGTCGCCAGCCCATGCCCGAAAAATATTGATGCAGATCGGGATCAAATTCTGCGCCGTTGTCCAGGACGGCGACCAAAGCATCACTTGATAATGTTGTCGCCATTGTCGAAGGATTAGTAGGATTCTGCGTCCGGTACATGCCGTTCGTCCTCATCGATCGTGCGCGAAAGCGACGCGCATGTGAGATATTATGGATGCTGCACGCACCTTGGATTTGAAGGCGCTTCGCGTTTTTAGACCAGCACCGAGGGGTCCGCGACTTAAGTGGTGTGAGAGATCCTGAAAAAAGCTGAAAATTTCCCTTAAAGGTTGTTGACGCACCATTGGCGCAATCTGCCCGTCTGTGATTTTATCCATGCTTATTGAACCAGGTAGATTCGGATCGCTTTGGGACAGATTGAGATAAGCCTTTTCGAGCATTCCGGATGGGAGCTCGATCTCGAGAAACGAGAGCTGCGAGCTATGGGCGCTCCCGTTCCGCTTGGTAGTCGCGCATTCGATATCCTCGAAACGCTTGCGATTTCTTCGGGTGGGATCGTCACGAAAGACGAACTGATGAAGCGCGTCTGGCCTGGAATGGTCGTCGAGGACAACACGCTCCAAGTCCATATCTCTGCAATTCGGCGTGCGCTTGGAAAGGACCGGGACTTGCTGCGTACGGTGTCCGGTCGCGGATATCGGCTACTGGGCGAGTGGACGGAACCCGAAAATCGGCTCACCGAACCGACGCCGGTCACGCTCGCGCTGTCGAGCGAACGAGAGGGTTTTGCTAATAGCATCCCCGAGGCGGCGTCCGAGCTGATCGGCCGCCAGGCTGCAATTTCACAAATCGTAACGCTCATGTCGGCCTATCGAATTGTGACCCTTACCGGACCCGGTGGGATCGGAAAAACCGTCCTCGCGTCCGAAGTCGCGCGCCGCTTGCGACCGACGATCGATGGGGACGCATTCCTTGTGGAGCTGGTCTCCCTCTCAGATCCAAGTCTTGTTCCGACTACACTCGCACAGGCTCTCGATTTGCGCCTTCAAGGTGACGACGTCTCTCCCGAGCTCGTTGCGCGGGCAATCGGCAACCGCAAAATGTTGCTTCTGATCGACAACTGCGAACATGTCGTAGATGCCGCGGCCGAGATGGTGGAAGCCATGCTGCGCGGCTGCCCGAATGTTTCTGTTCTCGCAACGAGTCGGGAGCTTCTCCGGATCGAAGGAGAGTACACATATCGTGTTCCCCCCCTTGATGTGCCGGTGAACGAAAAGGCTGGTGATCCTTTAAGTCACAGTGCTGTTCAGTTATTTGTCGCCCGAACAAGGGCGCTGCAGTCCGACTTCACGACGAGCGAAGAGAGGGTCTCGATTATCGCAGGTATATGCAGGCATCTCGATGGAATTCCGCTCGCCATAGAGTTCGCCGCTGCCCGTGCCGCGACGTTAGGACTTCAACAGATCGCCGGCCGCTTGGATGACCGTTTCGTTTTGCTGACGGGCGGACGCCGTACTGCCTTGCCTCGACACCGCACGCTTCGGGCCGCACTCGATTGGAGCTACGAGTTACTGCCTGAAGTAGAGCGCCACCTTCTGCGTAGTCTGTCCGTATTTCCCGCGGGGTTTACCTTGGAGGCCGCGATGGCCGCCAGTGGGGAGGGCGAGGAAGAGGCGGCACAGGGGCTCTCGAACCTGGTCACGAAATCGTTGGTGACCTTCGACGGAACGGAGGCAGCCCCCCGGTGGCGGCTTTTGGAGACGGTGCGGGTCTATTCGCTGGAAAAGCTTGGCAGGGGCACCGACTATCGAATGACGATGAGGCGTACGACTGCCTTCTTCCATTCGTTATTCCGGCCATTTTCGAGTGAAGAATCGCTGCGGTCGGCAGTCGATGGGCTAGGGCGGTATCGCCGAGAGATCGACAATCTCCGAGCATCGTTGACTTGGGCGCTTTCTCCGGAGGGCGACGGAAAACTGGGAGCAGACCTCGCCGCAGTTGCCTCCGATTTTTGGACCGCGACCTCGCTCGTCTCCGAAGCAGGCGAATGGGCGAGAAAGGCGCTGTCCTGCCTGAAAGAAGAAGAGGGGGGACGTACGGAACTTGTCCTGCAGTGCGCCCTGGGATTCGCCATGATCTATACTCAGGGCATGAGCCAGCAAGGGCGGGCGGTGCTTGCACGCGCCTTGATGCTCGCTAAAGAGCTGGATGATCAGGACTATCGGCAACGGGTGACAAGCGCCCTATGGCTTTTTAGCGCTCGGTCAGTCGAACTGGATGATGCGCTCGTATACGCGCAAGAGTACGAAAGAGGCGCCGGCCAGGGCGATGCGAGGTCCCGCGCGACCGCAGCTTGGCTGTCGGGAATCCCGCAGACCTATCAGGCCCACCACCTCGATGCTCATGAGCGACTTGATTGGGCGGCGTCTAACTCGCCGTCCAGCAGTCGTCTTACGGACATGCTCAGGCTCGGAGCGGACATTCGGACGTCCTCGATGGCTCATGATACCGTCAACTTGCTCTCGTTGGGGCGATTGGACGTTGCCTCTCGGGTGGCCGAAGCCTCAGTCGATGAAGCCCGTGCAACCAAGCAACCGTTCGTGTCTTGCGTCGCGCTGGCCTGGGCGTCCGCGTTCGTGTCTCTCAGCCTGGACAACGAGGCGCGAGCACGACAGTGGGGCGAAGAACTTACTGCGCATGCCCTGCAGCACGGCCTGAAACCGTTCTACGCAGTTGGCATAAGCATCCGAGGAAGCCTAGCATCACGCTCAGGCTCGCCTGCCGAGGGGATCGAATATCTTCGAGCCGGCATTCAAGGCATGCAAGAATCCTCGTATCTGCTGTTCTATCCGTTTTTCA
Organism: Rhizobium sp. 01L410; assembly: GCF_056400165.1. Taxonomy (NCBI): domain Bacteria; kingdom Pseudomonadati; phylum Pseudomonadota; class Alphaproteobacteria; order Hyphomicrobiales; family Rhizobiaceae; genus Rhizobium; species Rhizobium sp. 01L410. The sequence continues at coordinate 164,063 of NZ_JBFTST010000005.1, read as the reverse complement.
TGTCTGAACTCGCTACCGCGTTGCAGGCGGCCGGACGTCTGGACGACGCGCTTTTGGAGGTCGACGAGGCGCAAAAATTTTCAGTGGAAAAAAACTACCTCTGGTTCATACCTGAACTTCTACGAAAGAAAGCAGAAATCGTTGCTGCACAAGGCGTGAACGAGAGTTTAGTGGTAGACCTGTTTCGGCAAGCCGGCAAAAGAGCATCGGCTCAAGGCTGCTTGTATTGGGAACTTACAGCCGGCATCAGCTACGCAGAATATTTGGTCAGCCGCGGTGATCTCCGAGCGGCACAAGAAATCCTCCTTCCCGTCTACCAGCAGTTCCGGGAGGGTTTTTCGACCCCTCGACTCTTACTGGCGAAGAGGTTGCTTGGTGGAAATCACTGACGAAGTCAGGGACACCAAAGTATTGCCAATACCTATGTGCAACAGCTTTCGCATTTGCTGTTTGCCAAAGTGGGCTCCTAGCCAAGCCGGTTATCGGCAGGCGTCAGGAGATCGCTATGTCTTACAGAAGTCCGAGGCCCTCAGGCAGTATCTTTCCCGGCGTCGTAATCTTGTTTGCAATGGCGGTGCTGGCTGGCGCCCTGGTATCGATACAGCGGCCGTCAGCTCCGGTCCGGGTGTGGGTGCCAGCCCGATCCGGTGAAACCCATTTAGGTTCGGAACAGTCGCTCGCTATGTGTTCGCCGGTGCGGCCCCGATGCAATCGGTCGAATCCCTTATGAACAGCAACAGGGACGCGGATATGATGAAGCTGCATTTTAGCACTTGCGGGGTAGTGCTGAGCGCGGAGCACGTGTTCATGATGCGGGGTCTGCTTAAGGAGTATTGCGAGAGCCAGCAGTGTCATCGACAGAGTTCCGAGGCCGAGAATGCGGCGCGGGACCTTTTGTCTTGGTACCGGGCCGGGGTCACCGACCAAGAAAGGCTCAGGCAACTACTTGCCGTCAGGACGGTTCTCAAGTCTTGAGGCCCATCTGCATGGCAAACCGATGCTTTTCGCCGTCCCGCCGTTGTCAGTCTGCGCGCCTCACCCTGACTGGCACTCCCTTGTAGGACGGCGTGCCGGACTGACGATCGAAGTCTCGGAGCGACATGACGACATTCATCTCCGGATAGTAGCCCGCGATGGAGCCCCTCGGAATGTCATAGGCGACCCCCGTGAAACCGCAAACGAGATGCTTGTCATCGACCGCGCCGATTAGCCCTTGGACCTCGATGCGATCGCCGTCCTTGAGGCCTCGATCTTTGAGATCTTCCGTATTCATGAAAATCACGTCGCGCCGACCAAATACGCCGCGATAGCGATCGTCCAATCCATAGATGGTGGTGTTATATTGATCGTGGCTTCGAATAGTAGTCAGCATCAAGACGCCTTCGCCGTCGACAGGCGGATCCTCTGAGATACCAGGAGACGGAAGGAAGTTGGCCTTTCGCTCCGGCGTGTTCCACCGCCGAAACGAAGCAGCAACGTCAAGTCTGAAGTCGCCAAGTTTGCGCACACGAACGTTAAGTCGTGGAAGTCGGGAAACACCTCCTCGATCTTGTCGCGGATGCGATCATAGTCCGCTATCATACCCTCCCAGTCTATACCGTATCGGTCACCAAGCGTAGCACTTGCGATCCCTCCGATGATCGCGGGCTCGGATCGGACAAGTTCGCCGGGTGGCTGAAGAAACCCCCGTGAAGCGTGAACCATGGACATCGAATCCTCAACGGTGACTGCTTGGCGGCCGGATGCCTGGATATCAAGGTCCGTCCGTCCAAGACATGGCAGAACGAGTGTGGTCTTCGCCGTCAGTAGATGAGAGCGGTTGAGTTTCGTTGCGATGTGGACGGCCAGATCAAGGTTCCGCATGCCCGAAAATGTGGCCCCGGAATCCGACATCGCGACCGCGAGGTTCCCGCCAAGACAGATTAGCGCCTTTGCTCGACCAGCTATGGCGGCCTCCACGGCTTGGATCGCGTTATGACCTTTGTCGCTCGGCGGGCGGAAACCAAAGGCCCGTTCCATGCCATCGAGAAGTGCTTTGCTGGGAACTTCGGTTATTCCTACCGTCCGATCTCCTTGCACGTTGGAGTGGCCTCGGATGGGCGCGATCCCCGCACCCTCTCGCCCAATGTTTCCTCGCAGCATCAGAAGGTTTGCGATCTGCTGGACGTTGTACGTGCCCTTGGCATGCTGTGTAATGCCCATGCCATAACAGACAATAACATTCCTCGCATTGGCATAGACGCCGGCTGCGCTCTCGATGGCATGCCGGGTCAGGCCAGTGACAGCGACTATCTCTTGCCAAGTGGTAGCTTCGATATCCGCACGGAGCACCTCGAATCCCACGGTGTGTTCGCCGATGAAATTTCGATCAAGTATGCCGGCGCCGCCCGCGGCGACACTCGCTTCGTCTCGTTCCAGTACCGCCTTCATTATTCCTTTCAAAACGGCCAGATCCCCGCCGACACGGACTTGGTGGTAGGCCGAAGCAATCGGCGTTGAGGACAAGGTGACCATCTCGACCGGATCTTGAGGAGCGGCGAACCGCTCAAGCGCGCGCTCCTTCAGGGGGTTGAACACGACGATTGGAACGCCGCGGCGCGCCGCGCATGCAATGTCGACATCATGCGCGGATGGTTCGTGCCCGGATTGTGACCAAAGCTAAAGATCGCGTCCGCATGATCGAAGTCTTCGAGCGTGACGGTTCCCTTGCCAACGCCGATAGATTTCGGAAGCCCTACGCTGGTTGCCTCGTGACACATGTTTGAACAACTGGGAAAATTGTTGGTGCCTAGGCGCGAACGAATAGCTGATAGAGGAAGGCTGCTTCGTTGGAGGCACGGCCGGAGGTATAGAACTCGGCTTGGTCCGGATCGTCGAGATTGTTCAACTCGACTGCGATCAGCGCGAATGCCGCGTCCCAGGCGATCGGTTCAAAGCGATCGGTGCCTGGGTCGTACAGCAACGGCAAGGTCAGGCGGCCGGCGTCTTCGAGCTCATGATCCGTCCACGTCCAGAGCTCGGAGACGCTATGCTGCTTGAAGAACTCAGCGTCGGTGCGCTTGGCGGTCGACTCCCACGCAATTGCCTTGGCGCCGTTTCAATTCAAACGAAGACGTATACTTGGGGTCGGGCCATGCGCAGCCTGGGCAGTCGAATCCCTCCGGCTGGTTGGCCTTGAGTAGAGTTTTGCTGCCTTGCGCGACGATCTGTTGGTGGGCCAGCGTCTTCGCGACGGCCTTTAGCGCGTCCCAGCCGCCGGCCGGGTGGTCGTAGCGTTTGATTCCGTCGGGACGTTTGCTCATCACAGTTCTTTCATCGCTCGAATTGATAGCCAGATCCGGTGAACGTGCGCTACGGCTGCTTACGGAGGGTGACTTCAAAAAAAGGCCGTCTCCGGGCGGATGAAGACGGCCTTGGCGGACCTTGGCGGATCCGCGCGCTCCGGCAGAGGGGAGGAGTGCTGGAGCGCAGTGCTCTTGAGAGCCTATCGCCCTGGAGGGGTAGGCGATGCGTAAAGCTAACCCGTCCGCGCAGCCCCCATAAGTGCACTTTGGTATTGGACGTTCGCAGGCCACGACCACAGTCCTGTGTGCTCGAACAGTTTTAGGCAGCGGGCCGCTCTGGCCCACGTGCGGTTTCGTGCTTGTAAGCAAGCCAGCCCGAGGCTTCCCTCTGTCTGACCTTGGTACGAAGGGCCTCAATCGCAAGGTCGAGACGCCTACCTCGTTCGAGCATTTCTCCTGCGGTGATGACCGGTGGCTTCGAAGATTCGGCTATTGTTGCCGTATTTGCCATTTGACTCGCCTTTTGTTGAATGAATGGTTTTGCCTTAGCCTCGGGCACCCGACGCGACACCGGGCTTATGATGATTTCTTCTGCTCGACGGTGCTACGGTACGATGGTGTCGTACATCCCACCCACCGCGCCCTGCTGGCGCCCAGGCCGGCGATACCTAAGTGCAATGGCGTGCGTGGTGAGAGTTTATAAGCCTAGGCCAGGTCGCCACCTGAATGATCCGTCGGCGATCATCTCATAGGAGCACTGATATGGACAGCGAACTGAGACAATCCAGCAAGGAAGCCCCGCGGACCATTGCGGGTGTTACGATGACGCTCGAGCTTGCGGTGATCGCTGTCTCCGATGTCGACAGAAGCAAACGTTTCTACGCAGCACTCGGATGGCATTTCGATATCGATTTTCAAGGCGACGACTACCGTATCGTGCAGTTCACTCCGCCTGGATCTGGATGCTCCGTGATGTTCGGGCACAACATAACCACGGCCCCCGCTGGTTCATCGCGAGGATTGCACCTCGTTGTCTCGGATCTACCGGCGGCACGTGCTGATCTCGCCTTGCGGGACGTCGAAACGGGCGAACCGTTCCATGACGTTGGCGGAATTTTTCATCATTCCAACGGCGTTGGGATCACTGCTGGACTGAACCCGGAGCGGAAAAGCTACGCATCGTATTTTATCTTTCATGACCCGGATGGAAACGAGTGGACTGTTCAGGAGATCACGACCCGTCTGCCGGGGCGCAAGGGGGATACCGCATTTACGAAGGAGCTAACTACGGCGGTGTGGGGATCGTAGCGCCTGTCCAGGCCGCCGCCCAGCACGCCAGTGATTGTGCCGAAAAACGGTTCAGTGATTACCGCAGCGTGGCAATTCTCCCGATAGTCGACAGCATCTAAATCAGTAGCACCGACGCCGAGGGCGACGGGCGGCCCGCAGAGGACCGATGCAATTGAAAGGATGTACATCATGAGCAATCAGCAGAAGGTCGCCGTTATCACCGGTGCATCGCAGGGCATTGGTGAAGGTCTCGTCCGCGCTTACCGCGCGCGGGACTACCGCGTTATCGCCACCTCGCGTTCGATCAAGCAGGGGTCCGACGATGGCGTACATGTCGTGGCGGGCGACATTTCAAACGCCCAGACCGCAGAGCGCGTCATCCGCGAGGCGATCGACCGTTTCGGCCGGATCGACACGTTGGTGAACAACGCGGGCGTATTCACTGCCAAGCCGTTCGTCGACTTTACCCAGGAAGATTACGATCTAAACTTTGGCGTGAACGTTTCGGGCTTCTTCCACATCACGCAGCGGGCTGCAAGGGAGATGCTCAAGCAGGGTTCCGGCCACATCGTCAGCATCACGACCAGCCTTGTGAACCAGCCGGTTTCGACCGTTCCCACGGCCCTTGCCTCGCTCACGAAGGGCGGCCTGAACGCCGTCACGAAGGAACTGGCGATCGAGTTCGCCAAGACGGGCGTCCGCGTGAACGCCGTGTCTCCAGGCATCATCAAGACCCCGATGCATGCGCCAGAGACCCACGAATTCCTCTCCGCACTGCATCCCGTCGGCCACATGGGCGAGATCGGCGACATCGTCGATGCCGTGATCTACCTCGAGGGCGCAAGCTTCGTCACCGGCGAGATACTCCATGTCGACGGTGGCCAGAACGCCGGTCGCTGGTAGGCCTCGAACATCATGTCGGGCGTGCGGTCAACACGCCGCGCGTCCTGCATGCGAGTGAAAGGAAAGACAATGGAACTTGTACTAGCCGCCGATCCGATGTGCTCGTGGTGCTATGGCTTCAGCAAACAGATGGGGCTGCTCCTCGAGCGGCGTCCGGACGTATCACTGAAGATCATCCTCGGCGGACTACGCGCTGGCGCGACCGATGTTCTCGACGACGCGGGCAAGCAGTTCAGACTGCACCACTGGGGCAAGGTCGAAGAGGCAAGCGGCGTACCCTTCAACCGCGAAGGCCTTCTTGCGAGAAAAGGCTTCGTTTACGACACCGAACCCGTGTGCCGTGCAGTAGTGACCGCACGCATCCTCAAGCCCGAAGCTGACCTTCTGAGTGTCTTCCGGGCATTCCAGCATGCCTTCTATGTCGATGCGCTCGACACGACGGACGGAGCTGTTCTTGCAGAGACGGGTTCCCGCGCGCTCGCCGAACTCGGTCACCCCGTCAGCCCGGAGGAATTCCTTGCGGAATGGAAGAAGCGTAGCACGATCGAAGATGCCGCGACGGACTTCGCGACTGTGCGAGCAATAGGTGTTTCAAGCTTCCCGACCTTGTTCTTGAAGAAGGCTGGAACTCTCAGCAAGGTCGGCGCCGGGTATGCGCATGTCGACGAACTCGAGATGCACCTCGCTGCAATTGCCGCCTAGCAGATCGACGAGGTTATCGAACAAGGAGAATAGGAAATGCCCATCGTCACCGTACAAGTAACCCGTGAAGGTACAACCCCTGGCCGCACCTCGGTAACGTCAGAGGAGAAAGCCGCAATCATCGCCGGCGTCAGCCAGGTCTTGCTCGACGTACTCAACAAGCCGCTGGAATCGACCTACGTGGTGATCGAGGAAGTCGACTTGAACAACTGGGGCTGGGGTGGTCTTCCCACCGTGCAATACCGGAAGAAGAAAGCCGAAGGAAAAGCCTGACCCTAAAGTGACTCCCAGGAATGATGCACGCCGCCGGTGATCAGCGGCGGCGTGCATGTTTTTGGTGCCGACCGAACTCAGTGAGTTTCGCTATCCTCCCGGCGAAAGCGAGCCGTCGGGATACTATCGTGCAATAGCTTTGATTGTCTGAAGGAGGATAGTTCTCGGGAGCCGTGTTCAGTAACTTTGGAGACGCCAATGCCCCTTGTCAAAATCCACGTCCAAAAAGGACGTTCTCCGGAGGACGTCGCCATCCTGCTCGACACCATCCACGACGTCGTCGTGGCGTCTTTCGGAGTTCCACTGCGAGATCGGTACCAGATACTTCAGGAATATGAAGCGTCGCATATTCGCGCTCTCGACACCGGGCTCGACGTCGCCCGGACCGAAAAATTCCTGCTGCTCGAAATCACCAGCCGTCCGAGGCCAAGAGATACCAAGGTTGCTTTCTATTCAAGCCTCGCGCGCGCGCTTCAAACTCGCTGCAACATACCGCCGTCCGACGTGATGGTCGCGATGCACATCAACTCGGATGAGGACTGGTCGTTTGGCATGGGCAACGCTCAGTTCCTGACAGGCGAGCTTTGATACGAGCAGAATCTCTGGTCTGGTCCGCCAACACTAAGGTATCGGATATACTAACGTGCACATGCAAAGCAAGCCGATCCTCTACATGCTTCCTTTCGTGCAGCCGACCGGCTGTCAACCCAGACAAGTGGAAGGAGACTAAGCATGAAGATCCTCATGGTATTTACCTCGCATGACACCCTTGGAAGCACGGGCCGTAAGACTGGTTTCTGGCTGGAGGAGGGCGCCGCACCCTACTACGTCTTCCGCGATGCGGGCGTCGACTTGACCCTCGCGTCTCCCAAGGGGGGTCAACCTCCGATCGATCCGAAAAGCGATCTGCCGGAAAATCAGACGCCGGCCATGACTCGGTTCAAGGCCGACGAGACCGCACAGAAGGTTTTTGCGACGACCAAGAAGCTGAGCGATGTCCGTTCCGAAGATTTCGACGCCGTCTTCTATCCGGGCGGCCATGGACCCATGTGGGACCTCGTTGACAATCCGGACTCCATCAATCTGATCGAATCCTTCTACAACTCCGGCAAGCCGGTGGCGGCAGTCTGCCACGCCCCGGCCGTGCTTCACCGCGTCACGTATAGAGGCGCGCCGATCGTCAAGGGAAAGCGCGTGACGGGCTTTACCAACGGCGAGGAGGAGGAAGTGCAACTGACCAAGGTCGTCCCGTTCCTCGTTGAGGACGAGCTCAAACGTCTCGGCGGTCTCTATGAGAAGAAGGCGAACTGGGAGAGCTTTGCGATCACGGACGGCATCTTGATAACTGGGCAGAATCCAGCATCTTCCACCGCGGGAGCGCATGCCCTCATCAAAGTCCTCACCAGTGTGAAAGCAGGCGCCGTCGTCGCCTAGGGAGTGGGCTACCGAGAAGCGAAAAGAGGCCGTGTACGCTTGTCCGCGGCTTCTTCAGTACCCTGTTACGATCGTACGCAGTTGAACTGGTGCCGTGGAAAGCGCTGCTTTTAGAGGGATTTCCGAAGGTCGTGGCTTCGAGGCTGAAGAGCGGCCTCGAGTATTCCCACGTCTTGGGCGACGGTGCCGCCACTGATTCCAACGCCGCCGCCGACCACGCCGTCATGGATAAGGGGCGCGCCTCCACCCATTGCGCAGAAGCAGTCCTGCGACATCAGATGGAACAGCTCCTTTCCAGGCTGTACGAGTTCGAACAGGTCGGATGTCCGTTGCTGCGTCAGTGCGGCGGTGTACGCCTTGCGGTGGGAGATCAACATCGAGAAGGCTAGCGCGCCATTCATCCTATGCTGCAGGACCGAGTTCCCATGAACATCGAGGACGGTGACGGTCACCGGCACGTTGGCGGTGGACGCCTCTTCCTCCACCCTTTTGGCGATGTCCTTTGCCAGTGCAAGCAGGTCCATTTCGAGGTCCCTAGAAGAAGTTCAGTGATGTCGGCAACCTTGCGGCCGAAGAGACCGCTTCGCTACTGAACCTTGGTGTTGACGATACCAAAGTGTGCCCTCGCACGATGGGCGAGGGAGGGAGGGACCAACCACCCGCGGGAACCATTCCGACGGAGCGGAGAGGTTGTCAAAATCGCAAAAACCCGCCCAGCCAACGGCAGTTAGCGGACTGAGAATCCAGCTCTGCTCAAGTTGCCCTGCATATTGCTTGCACGCGCCCCGCGCATATTTCATTTTCAGGAGGAACGACATGACCTCGCCCACGGCCTCGACGGGGACGCAACTGTCCCAGATGCTCAACAATGCTTTCACCAAATTTGATCGCGACGGCGACGATAAGCTGAACTCGGAGGAGTTCGCGAACTTCAACGAGGTCCTCAAACCGGGGCTTAAACTGGATGAGAGCGGCAACCCTACGGTGGACATGAACGCGAAGATGGACCGCGACGGCAACGGTTTCGTCGATCGGGCCGAGATGGGTTCGACTGGTGTCCTGATGCCCGCGAACTTGACCGATACGACTTTGAAATCAATGCTCGACTACCTGCACCTGCAGATCGACCCTGCTGCATTACAGGCCGCCGCTATCCTTGAAGAGAGTCCCGACAAAAATGGCTAGGATTCAAGGAAATCGAGGATAGCACCTTGGAGTCTCGCCAACGGGAAGAAGAACCGACATCAGCCGGCCGGCGCATCGCCCACTGCGACCGGAGGGCGGGCACCGTGGCGGACGTCATGGGAAGTCTTTCGGCCTCGTGCCGCTCTCGGAGAAGTTCCGCTGGGCGCCGACGATCCATGAACTAGGCCATGCCGTCGTCGCTATCGCGACGGGCGCCTGCAAAGTGTCGCGCGTCTCCATCGAAAGTCGTGCGTCAGCCCCTGGAGCGTCAGATCCTCGGCGGGGCCGTGCTTGAAGGCGGAAAACTCGCCAACAACGGCAAGCCAGTTCTATCTCGACAACATCGCGATCCACATGGGCATGGCCGCGGAGCAGGTCTTCGTCGGTCATCATGGTAACGGCGTCGCGTTGGACCTCGACGGGGCGACGCGGTTCGCGATCATTCTCGACCGCCACCTGGGCATGAACCGCACCCTGGCTTCCTTGCCGCCAGGCGTCGACGAGCGGCTGATTGACAGCGCCGGGCGGGTCGACGGCCCGCTGCTTAAGAGGATCGAACCCGTTCTGAAGGAGCAGCTCGCGCGCGCAAAGACCGTCGTCAAATCGGGACCGCGGAAGCGAGAATGCTGGTCGAGAAGGCAATCGTCGAGGCTGGAGGAATTCCGGTTGGGGGCGAAACGCGGCGTCGGCTCTTCATCGTGACAACGTCCGCGTCGGAAGGCTGGCCGGCGATCACCGAGGCGGAAAACGGGCTGGTTTGTGTGATCGCGTTGGATGATATGGTGGACGTCGTTGTGGAGATGGGGCCGACACTGGGGGAGGTAATGAAAGCTCGCCGTTGATCCGAGCGCGACCGACCGAATTAGTTGCCGGATCGCTGCCACCGCCAATATTTCGAATGGACGGACATGATGTCGATAAGTTCGCCACAGCAGAACCGGAAGGCGGGAGGAACCAATTGTCCAAATCATCACGTGAGGAAATGAGCGCTCGGGACACCAAATTCGAAGCGGAACTGTCGTTGAGTCCACTACTTGAGGGATGGGCGTTAGCTCAAGACGGTGCATGGATCCATGCCTGGTTTTTCGGACATCCTGAGATCGAGGATGGCACGCACGGCCATACCTCCCGGACGGTCGAAATCGACGCAGGCCCGAATCCTCGATGGGCCCGCTCGGAAACTCGATTGTATCGACTCGGAACGTTCTACCCCCCTGCTGAGCGCGAGATCCGATATTGGACGCAGAAGCATTCCGGAAAGCGTGTCCCTGCGGGCGACGCGCCCGGCGGCAGCGACATCGAAATGATGATCAAGTTTCTGCGTTCTAACGGTCGTATTCGTAGTTCGAAGATCGATAGTCTGGAGGCTGCCTACTATAACGAGCGAAAACAAATGTCTTCCAGGCCGTGAGCCCATAAATTCGTAGAGCGGTAAGGGCTACTTCTCTTGCTCCGCCCGTTTCTGGGTCGAAGTTCGAAATCCACCTGCCTGAACGTCTGAGATGATCCGCACTATGGCGAAGAAGATCTCAGGTGGATGGTGAGAAGCTCTCCGTCAAGTGGGTATCCCTTGTCCAAGCATTGCTTCAAATCCTCGATACGGGTGGGGTCGTTGGCGGGATGGCTTGGGGATGCGACGTATGGCATGGTGGCTCCTTTGATTTTGCGATTAAGCGCGAGAATGCCACGAAGTTCCGCGCGAGGTTTCGGCTTTTCCTTACCGCTTCTTCAAGGGATCGTGCCCCCAGTTCATTAGCGAGTAGCGCCACGCCGAACGCTCCTTGTCCACCTTCGGTCCGCCTTGGGCGAGATGCCTGTGCACGTAGCCTACGTCTTTTCGCATATGCTCATAGTCCTCATCCCTCAGGTCTGCCCTTTTCTTGTGCTTGATATCGACGATAAGTCGTCCGGAGTGATGATCGATCGACTCCTGGCGGCCGTCCGCCTTCCACCCATTGTCGAGGCTTTCCTCCGTGCGCAGCCACTTCTCCAGCTCTGAGGCGGACATGTTCAGGGCGTCGCCGAATTCCGCCCACACCTGATCGGTGTCGATATCGCTGTCTTTCGTCATCGGCTCTCCTGTAACGGCCCGACACTAGGACGAACGCAGCGCGTCACGAAAAGTTCGCGCAAAGGTCGGATCCTGACGGAGACATACGTGAAGCGAGGACGGGCGGTGGTCCGCGAAGTCCAAGTGCATCGCGTGCGAGCCGAAGTCTCTTATTGAGCAGGTGTATTGGACAACCAATTTCGCGAGTGTGCAGGTCGCGGATGAACGCATTATGTCAATAAACGAGGCCGATGACAGAGCCGGCTCACCGTGTTGCAGCGCCCGAAGGGTGCTCCTAGCCAAAAAAGCGAGCGGTCGCATATCCGCTTGCGCTCGCAATAGCGGTCAGGAACGTGCCCCAGATCATGTCAACAATGGTCAGATGAAGAGGCCAGCCGCGGAGTGTCGAGATGTTCGTCACGTCGTAAGTGCCGTACGCCGCAAGTCCGAGAACTGCACCGTACACGACGGCCGTCCATCCCGAGCCTGCGCCCAATCCAGGCCGCACTGCGAGGATGACAATTGCTATGGCGAAGACAAGGTAGAAGATTGCGGCGGCGGCCAAGTTTGGAGAAGCGAGCATCAGGTCGCCGAGCTGATCTCGATAGAAGCTCTTAGCAATGACGCCGAGCCATAATGCATCAAGCAGTAGAAACGAAATCAGCGTGCCAGCGTAAGTAATGCTCAGAAGTCTCATCGGACGATCTTTCGTTGGTTTTGCGTTCAACCCAACCCACCCATCGCATCGTTGTTCCGTAAGCATCCGCGACGGACTTGATGGTGTTTGCGCATGGAACAAGATCCCTAACTCGAGATTTGCGTCTGACGACGGCGATCGCCATTTGAGGGAACAATGAAGGCGCTCACTTGGCACGGCAAACCTGACATTCGATGCGAGAGCGTTCCCGAGCCGAAGATCGAGGAGGGCCGCGACGCGATTATCAAGGTGACCGCCCGCGCAATCTGCCGTGCCGACCTCCACCTGAGCAGATTGGCATCCAAATGCGCACATGATGTGCTGGCATGATCTTGAGTACGGGCGATCGCTGGTTTCAGCCGCGGCAGCTATCAAGCAGTTTACAACGGCAGCAAGGCGTTTCTGAAAAGGTTATAGTTCGAACTCCTGAACGAGCTCAACGACTCAGGCGTAACGGTGACCTGCCTCATGCCCGGACCCACCCACGCCCGGTTCTCCGAAAGCGCCGATATGCTCGATACCGACGTCGGTCAGGCCGGAAAGGATGACCCTGCGGATGTCGCAAAGGTCGGCTTCGACGCTATGTTGAACGGGGCGGGCGACGTCGTAGCCGGCTGGAAGAACAAGTTCCAAGCGGCCATGGCAAACGTCACTCCCGTATCTGTTCTCGCCGCGCAGCACGCGAAGATGGCAGCGCCTGGAATGGGGAAGTACTGAAAGCTCTGGGAAGAGCTCTGACTGTTGTTTACATGGCACCAGGGGGCCTTCGCACTTATCGTTCTAGTCGGTGGGCCTGACCAAGATTTCGACGCGTCGGTTTTTCTGACGGCCGTCGGGATCATCTTGCCCGTCAGGGGTCTCGTTGGGGGCAACTGGGTTGGCCTCACCGCGTCCCTCGATTGCGACAGTCGATGGATTGAACTTCGCCTCCGTCGCGAGGTAGTCCTTTACGGCCGCCGCTCTTCGGAGTGACAGCTTGAGGTTATAGGCGTCGCTTCCCTTGCTGTCCGTGTATCCGTCAACAACGAAGCTTGCTTCCTTGAAACGTTGACGGACATCACTGGCCATCGCTTGAAGGGCTTGGGTAGCCTTCGGACGCAGTGTCGCCTTGTCGAAATCGAAGAGGATGTCCGCCGACAGAGTGTATCGAACGCCGCCTTCTACCTCGGTCACCTCTAAGCCCTTGACGATCGGCGAGGGAGGCGCCTTTGGCCTTGGTCCCAATGCTAGCTCTTCTTGCGTCATTGGTGGTGACCGAAATTCGATGCGGGGTGACGAATAGCCGATCGAGGGTGACACGAAGCCCACGCTAAGCGAGCGGGCCGAAAAATTCGGCGGCGCCACGGTAGGGGCTTCTTGTGCTTGCGTTGTGCCTATTGTGACTACTAGCAGAGAGAGTGTTCGAATTGGTAGCCTGGTTATCATTGAACAGGAACGTCCATCACGGGAAGCGTTGATCCGAAGCGAACGGCAAACGGACCCGGGTTGCTTTCAGGCGGCGCGAACCATGCCCATGCCTTGAATGTTTCACCTGGCTTGAGTGGCGCTTCTGGCGGCTGTGTGCAAAGGCACTCGCTCGCGACGCCTATCTTGAAACTGATTTTGTTGGGGAAGTCATACAAGGTGATGTCATTAAGACCGTAGCTTGCACGCCCGATGCCGATCTCCGCCAGGTTCACAGGGGCGTCTCCGGTGTTGCTGATCTCATAATCCAGCTGCACGATCTGCTGACCTGGGACGCGTTTCAAATCGAGGATCTTGGCCGAAACGCCAGGCTGAAGCTCAACGGCTGGCGGGAGATTTTGGGCCAGGGCGAGCGTGGCGGCGAGCAACGGGGTGGTTACCGTGACGATTGATAGCACGCGATTGAGCAAGTCCCATTCCTCCGAGTTATATGGCACCACAAGGTGATAGCGCATCCTAATTTAGGCAATCAGCAATATCGGTTATCCAAAGTATTGTTATGTCAGTGACGGCTACTTGGCAAAATGTCCGCTATACCGACCGTTTCATTCCGCAGTCTAGCTCACCGGCTCTATGACCTCGATTCAGACAAACCTCTAGATGGGTTTCTCTCGATAGAATCAGGGGCCAATGAAAGAGCACGCGAACTTTTCCGGGGAAAGCGGGGTACCATCTTTGATGGCTCGCCATGAGCTTGAACGTACTGTTGAACCCGGGGATCTCGTTCGCTCTGCAGACTCCTTTCAACAGAGGCCCTTTATTATGCCTTCCGCGTCATGGGCGTTTCTTTGTGATCGGACGCCTTGGACTAAATTCCACAGACATTCGCAGTCGCCACGGTTTTTTGATTGGGTGATGGAACCCAATGAAGCTAGGGTTGTTGTCCAATACCGCAATACGCGGAGCCGCCTCCTGCGCATGGCTGTGGCTGGTAGTTGGTACCGAGGGTCCTCGCGAATAGCCCCAGGCCTGGGGCCTCTGCAATAAGCAACTCTGATCTTGTAGACGGGCGCCTTCCCGCATAGTGCATTTAGATCGGCTAGTTCTCGGAAGTGACCTGAGCAAATAATGATCCTTACCGTCAACAATGTTCGAAAATCGTACCCGACAGCGGAAGGTACAATCGAAATTTTGAAAGGGATCGATTTTGGTGTGGCGTCAGGTGAGACGGTCGCTCTTACTGGTGAATCCGGTAGCGGGAAAAGCACACTTCTCCACTTAGCAGGCGGACTCGATCGTGCAGACTGCGGGGCAATCGTCATGGATGGCGATGATCTCAGCAAATACACCGAGAGCGAGCGAGCCCAGTACCGAAGGACCAAGGTCGGGCTTATTTTTCAACAGTTCAACCTGATCCCCTCCTTGACCGTCTCGGCAAACATCTCTTTTCACGCCAAGTTGGCTCAGCGCCACGACGGTGCTTGGGAAAAGACTTTGATCGAGGCGTTGGGTTTGCAGCGGTACGCAACCCGTTATCCCGAGCAGCTATCAGGAGGCCAGCAACAGCGTGTCGCCATAGGCCGCACTCTGGCGGCAAGACCGAAGCTCATTCTTGCTGATGAACCGACAGGAAATCTCGACGAGCAGACAGGTGACGCCGTTCTGGACCTGATGCTTGACCTGGCGAGCAGCGCGGGGTCGGCATTGCTTCTTGTTACCCACTCGACGCGGCTCGCGGCTCGGCTGGACCGCACTGTACATCTTCGTGGTGGAAAGATCGCTTAATGAGCTGGGTAGCGTTTTCCGCGCTTTTATCGCATTGGCGCCGTAAACCTCTGCAGCTGCTCACTTTAGTGCTGGGGATCGCGCTTGCGACAGCGCTTTGGTCTGGTGTGCAAGCAATCAATTCTGAGGCGAGGGCCAGCTATGCTCGCGCCGCATCTGTTCTGGAGCAAGGGTCTCTCGCTCAAATTGTGGCTAACGACGGCACCGGGATTCCCTACGAGATCTATGGGAAGCTTCGACGCCTCGGCTTCGATGTCTCGCCGGTTATCGAAGGGAATCTGCGCCTTGGCACGATCCGCATCCGGCTAATCGGCATAGATCCTCTGACGATGCCAAAAGAGGGTTATGTGCTGAGGGTGACGAGTGGACGCGATCTCACCGGCTTCATCTCTCCTGTCGGAGAGCTGGTGTTGTCCAGCGAAACGGCGGAACGGCTGCGCGGCAATACGGACATGAGCTTTCGGATCGACGAAAACGTTCCTGAAGGCGCGGCATTCGTGGACATCTCGGTCGCTGATCGGTTGCTTGACAAGCATGGCAGGATTGATCGTTTGACAGTCGCTTCCGACCAGGAAATCAGCGCCATCGCCGTCAAACAGATTTCATCTGGGCTCTTGATCCGGCACCCGGTTGAGCAGCCCGACGTCGCGCAATTAACTGACAGCTTCCACCTTAATCTGACTGCTTTTGGCTTTCTTTCCTTCATCGTTGGCCTCTTCATCGTTTACTCCGCTACCGGGCTTACCTTCGAACAACGTCGCAGCACGTTTCGGACGCTACGATCCCTTGGCATTTCCCTCCGGCAGCTAACTGCGATGCTTGTTGTTGAGCTTTCGATACTTGCTGTCGCATCCGGCGTCATTGGGCTCGTGCTTGGATACCTGATTGCGTCGATCCTCATGCCGGGGGTCGCCGCAACCCTTCGCGGACTTTACGGGGCGAATGTCTCCGGATCACTTTCTATACGCGCGGACTGGTGGCTCGCAGGGCTAGCGATGGCGCTTGCCGGGACAGCAATTTCGTCCGCTCAAAGCCTCTATCGGGTCTGGAAACTTCCCATCCTCGCGGCCGCGCAACCACGAGCATGGGCGAGAGAGTCTATGCGAGGATTGCTAATCCAGGCGGCGGTGGGAGGGGTGCTCCTACTCCTTGCAGGTGTTTTGGCGATAGCCGCGTCCGGATTAGTGGCAGGCTTCGCGGTGCTCGCATGCTTGCTTTTGGGCGCGGCCCTCATGCTTCCGGCCGTGTTGGCAACCTTTCTCGCCGCCATGCAACGTACGTCGCATAACGCACTTGTCGAATGGTTTTGGGCGGACACCCGCCTTCAGCTTCCGGGGCTTTCACTCGCGTTGATGGCATTGCTACTGGCGCTATCGGCGAATATCGGCGTCGGCACGATGGTTTCCAGTTTCAGGCTAACATTCATCGGATGGCTCGATCAACGTTTGGCCGCCGAACTATACGTTACGGCCAAAGACGAAGCCGAGGCGGCGAGGTTACGGGCCTGGCTTCCATCACACTCCACATCGGTCCTTCCAATCTGGAGTGTGGATGGCGACGTTACCGGCGAGGAGGTCCATGTCTTTGGCGTTGCGCACGACCCGACCTACCGCGACCATTGGCCCCTGATCGCGTCACAGAATGAGGTCTGGGATAAGATCGCCAAAGGTGAGGGTGCTCTGATCAACGAGCAGATGTGGCGGCGCGGGGTAGCGCGAATGGGAGAGCTCGTAGCCATGCCGGGGGGCTGGAATGCTAAGGTGGTAGGAGTCTACTCTGATTACGGAAACCCAAATGGGCAGGTTATCATCGGGATCGACACCTTGGTCGCCCATTACCCTCAGGTAGCCAAGCTTCGATACGGCGTACGTGTTCCGCCTGAACGGTCGACGGAGCTGAAGCGACAGCTAATCGAGGATTTTGGTCTCCCAGAAACCGCCGTCGTGGATCAAGCCTCGCTCAAGAGGCAATCGCGGGCGATTTTCGATCAGACGTTCAAGGTTACGGGGGCCCTTAACGTGCTCACCTTGGCTGTAGCCGGTTTCGCCATGTTTTCCAGTCTCTTGACACTCTCGGGAATTCGGCTTCCCCAACTGGCGCCCGTTTGGGCGATGGGGGTGCGTCGGCGTGATCTGGCACTGTATGAGGTCGCCCGAACGCTGGCGCTTTGGCTAGCCACGTTCGTCACGGCGATACCCTTGGGTCTTGTGTTGGCATGGGTGCTGCTGGCCCGTGTCAACGTTGAGGCATTCGGATGGCGACTACCCATGCAAGTGTTCCCCATGGACTGGCTATTGCTCGGTGCTATCGCTCTTCTCGCGGCTCTCGCTTCGGTACTTCTTCCGGTGCGTCGCCTTGCAACGATCAATCCGGCCGATCTGCTTAGGATTTTTGCCAATGAACGGTAGAGCCGTTGCTTTAATATTGCTGGGCGCCGCCATGATGGGTTCAGCGGGAAATACGCTGGGGCAAGGGTTTGCCGGACTGGGATCGGACGCCCAAGGCTTTGCGATTCCTCAGCACGGCTCCGAATTATCGTTTCCAAGAGACCATGGGGCGCACCCGGACTATCGCATCGAATGGTGGTACGTGACCGCCAATCTCAAGGGGCAAGATGGCAAGCAATATGGAGCACAGTGGACGCTTTTCCGATCAGCGCTTGCCCCGGAAAGTAAGGCTGGCTTCGCTGATCCTCAGATCTGGATCGGACATGCGGCCATAACGACGTCCGACCACCAATACGTTGCGGAGCGGTTGGGCCGTGGCGGCGTTGGTCAGGCGGGCGTGACGGCCGCGCCTTTCCGCGCCTGGATAGACGACTGGACAATGTCAGCCGCTGACAATTCCAGCTCCGGTGCTTTGGCAAATCTCTCTCTAAAAGCCGCTGGGCAGGACTTTAGTTACGCTCTGGACCTCAAGGCCGAAGGACCACTGGTTCTCCAAGGTGATAAAGGTTTCTCGGTCAAGTCGGCAAGCGGGCAGGCGAGCTACTACTACTCCCAGCCGTTCTATCAGGTCTCCGGAACTATCGAGGCATCGGGGAGGCCCATCACGGTCAGCGGTAACGCTTGGCTCGACAGGGAATGGTCTTCTCAACCCTTGGCTTCGAACCAAACTGGGTGGGATTGGTTTTCGCTGCACTTGGTCGGCGGGGAGAAGCTGATGGCGTTTCGTCTCCGTGACGACAAGGATGGGTTTATCTCAGCGAACTGGATCTCTCCCGATGGACAAACACTGCGGCTAACAAAAGACCAGGTTCATCTCACACCATTGCGTACCGCGACGGTCGATGGGAGGCAGCTTCCGGTGTCATGGCGAATAGAGATCCCCTCAAAATCGCTGAATATCCAAACGCGACCCTTAAACGATCAATCATGGATGGCAACGTCCACGCCGTACTGGGAGGGCCCTGTTTCGTTAGAAGGCTCCACCACCGGCGTAGGCTACCTTGAGATGACGGGCTACAGGTAGGAGCCAGTAGCTCAGGTTTAGAGGAGATGCAGACTTATGCGGCCTTTCAAGTTCGCGACTTAAAGGCGCTAGGTCGCGGACAATTTCCAGGTCATGCAGCAGGCAAAGGCCAAGTCCATCTTCGCCCGCACTTGCGTCGAAATCAGTGCTTGTTACCTGTGAGATAGCGGCAGTTCACGTTTCACCTTGGAAAGGCTCGGTGTGGATACGGTTCGATATCGCGCTTCGACCAGATTGTAGACCCCAAACGCGGCAAGGCCTATGGCAACCGCAAGATACAACACCCCGCCAAGCGGAAGCTGCCTCACGAAAGTCAGTGCATCACTCATGCTCCCAGCTTGATCGGCGTCAACGCTGAATGCTGCGTAGCAGAAGAAAATCCCGACGATCGCGAAGACAATCCCGCGTGAAACCAACCCGTAGATACAAACTAGTATCAGCGGTCGGCTCTGATCGAGCTTTAAGTACCTTTCGAACTTTCGAGAAATTCCTTTGAGTGCGGTCGCTATACCGCCCACCAAAAACCCGACGCCGATGGCACCGGCCAGATATCTACCAAACGGTTGCGACATCGCCCACTCGGCAAGATCTTTTTCGCCACCATCGCCTGCTGATCCCACGCCCAGCGCGCCTTTGAAAGCGTAAATTGCCAGGCCGATATACGTAACGGCACTCCCGAGAAGGGCAGCTCGGATCAGATAACTTTTCGCACTTGCGTCGTGATTGTCGGCATTGGCAATTGATTGAGCAAGTCGCCAGGCCACAAACCCCAGCAAACCGAGCCCTATCAGTCCGAGCCATAATTTGCCAAAGGGCTGGTCAAGCAGTGAGTCGAGCGCAGATTTGGTGTCCGGCTTACCACCGCCAAAACTCGAAAACAGAGCGAGCCCTGCCACAAGCAAAAAGACAATCCCTCGGGCGCTGTAGCCCGCTCGGGCAAGCCATTCAAACTTTGGTTCGTTCATTTTTCGATCTCCCCGCCGCTCGTAAACGAGCAGGCTGTAAAACGGTTCCTGGCCGGACGGGCCCCATCGTGGTCCCGAATTTGCCACGTCGCCGACGAATTCCTGTAGGCGAAAAATGAGCGCGGGCGTGTTATCGGCTGGTAGCATCCGCTGCTGACGGCAATTCGATGCACCTTGTTAACGAAGGTCGCTCTGGCACTGTAATTGCGGATGTTCCTGTCACCGGCTGCCCAAGCGTCGAGTATGCCGTGAACTGCACGATGTAGAGGCCAGGCGGAAGCTTGTCCGAAACGGGGATCAACAAATTCGTCCGATCCGCTCCATATTCGAGCGTACCTGTGGGAATGGGTTCGCTTGCTCCGAAAATCTCAACTTCCGAACGTTCAGGATCCACTGGCGCGGTAAAGGTGAGACTGATGTTGTCGTTGAAATTGACATCGTCATGCATATCGGGGGTAGGGTTGATGCTTGCATTTGCCATCGGGGTGAGGCCGAGAAATGCCGAAATGGCGATTGCATGTGCAAACCTATACATAATCGACTCCGTTTCCGTTCTTGCGGTGATAATTCGCGACGCTGCTATCCGTTCCGAGCGCTGCAAGACTACGAGGTGCCAAGCTGAATCGGCCAGCTGGCGCCATTGTTGAATCCAAAGGGCATAAATTCTGTTCCCTTTATGTTCTTTTCTTGCTACTCGTATTTAAAAGGCAGGTGGCGACATGAAATTCGATGAAGCACTACATCGCGATCAACGCCGTTTGGCGGTTGCAAAGTTTGACGCTCTTCCCGAAGGCAATCCCCTCCGCGAGAGATATAGAGATTGGATTCGACGGTTGGATGAAATCATCGCCAGCGTCGTTTTGCCAACGCAAGATGAGAACTCGAATGCGTTAGTGACGATCACAGGCCAACTCGATGATGTCTCTGATCTACCCGCAAGCCACATTATAAGTTTACCTGGCGCGATATCCCAAAGTCCGGCTGATCTAGGCAGGCCCATTGGTTCGACGAACCGCAAAGCTGTTCGGCAACCGGCAAGTGCCTTGGCGCCACAGCATGCAAAGCTCAAAATGGAAAAGGATTTTGGCAGATCGCGCAAAAGTGAGAAGGCCGCCGTCTGTGGTCATGAGGCGCAGGCCCGAAAGGATAGGCTCATCGCTGAAAATCGGCTGCTTAAGTGCATGCTGGTCAGGTTTGGCTAATAGAGGATTGTCAGCGGTGTATTGCGTGACGTAGTTGCCGCCGAGGAAACTCGATCATGATTTCGAAGGTCAAACTGAGATATTGCCATGTGGGTGCGGGTCGAGGCCGACGAAATCGACCTCATACTCTCATTGATCCCCACTGGTCCGCTGGCGGAAAAGCTGAGGAGGGAGCCAGATCCCCAGGCAGCAGCCTTCATCGGTGCGGTAGACACAGACGACGAGCTTGGGGTCGATGCTGACGCGGTAGTTTCACGCGGTGAAGATGATGGTGCGCTCGCTGTGAGCTGTATATGGGTACCAGCAAGCCGCTGGTATCTCCTTGGTCGTGAGGAGGACGGCGAGATCGTTTTCCGGATGTAATCGCTGAAACGCGATGCCTCTCACTTTGGCGTCGGCATCATAGGCTTGGGACGGTAACACTGGCCATTGCCGCCGAGATTGTTGCCGCGGAGAACGCTGGTGGAGATTTCCAGTTCACGACCAGATGCGAGTACCGAAGTAAACAGCGGGCAGGGCGACGAAGTGATTTTCGTTTAACAAAAGCCGTTTATTTTCAGCACCCTATAAGCTTTTATTGTAGCCTGCAACCGATCCTCGGAGTGTCGACTGCCGTCATTGGAATCTGGATGATCGAGTTTCAGCTTCTCCTTGTAGCGGAGCCTGATATCGTCCGGACTTGCTGTATGTGACAGCCCAAGTGTGTCAAAAGCTTGGGCTTCAAGCGGCCTTAACCTGCGTTGATGAGCCGAGGATTTGGTGCCTGCTGAATAGCTGGCTTTCCCGCGTGCCCTGAGTGATTTCGCTGAGCCTGAGGGAACAGATGAAGGGAGCGGTGTCTCCAAGTTATGCGCGTTTGTCCTCACACCACGCGCCGGAATTTTGCCGCTCGCGGCATCGAGCTGGTACTTTGCAACAACGGGGTCCGACTTACTTGGCGAATAGTCGTAGCCCTTGTTGTATTGGCGTGAATGCTCAGCACAAAACAGAAGATACAGCCCTTCCGCAGCGCCACCCACTGGAGCCCTCTGGGTGCCCGAATTCTCGCAGCCTTCCCACTGACACTTGGGGCCGCTCTGTTCAGTGTGCTTTTGGCGGCTAGCGCGTATCGGCCGAATGCCAACGAAGATCTTTGAAACGGTCATCAGGCTGATATATGGTGGACGCTGCGTCACGGGCAAGCTTCAACTTCGCGGTGTGGCGTGATGATATCCCGGACAATTTCATTTATGACTGCCGCAGAAAAAGCTGGTCCGAGCATCAGTTCTATTGGCACGCTGGTGGTGACCAAATTCACACGTGTGGACTTAGAGACATCGGCAGTCGAAACCAACTCCGCGTTAACGGAAAAATTAGTCGGCTTCGGCGCCAACTTGCGGCCAAACTGAGGCTGCAGAACGATCAGCATTCAAACAAATGCTTCGGCGCTTCGATCCGTCTTAGCCTGTCACAGTCAAAATGGCCCCGATTGCGACGGCTCGGTAAGCAACCATACATTGGCATCTTTGCTTGTTCTTAACCAGGTAAGGGCTAGTGATAGGCGATTGTGTGCCGGAAGTCGTCCAAATGTCTCCATCAAACACGTCTGTCTCTGTCTCCCTAAAATTCCTTGTATCGGTTGCTTGCTGGGCCGTTGTGGTCGGGGCGATTTATGGAACAATGGTATGGGCCACTCGCCAAAGTGACGAAACGGCGGTCCAGCGCCAGGAAAGTCTCGTCAGCCGGATCGTCAGCGAGATGCAGGATAGAATTGCTCACGACCAGGAAAGTGCAACCGTTTGGGACGATGCTGTTCGCAAAGTAGGTGAGGGGAATCGCGAATGGATAGAAGCAAATCTCGGCAAGTGGATGCATACCTACTTTGGCCACGACGCTGCATTTGTGATCGGGCCTGCCAATAACCTGGTATATGGATTTTCGGACGCCGACAACGATCCGGAGAAAGCTTATCCGACTGTCTATGTGAAGGTCCGAACGCTGATCGATGAACTTCGTCGACGCCTGGCTGCTGGTGATACATCCGGCACTTCCGGCCGGACACTCAGCATCGGCGAGAGCGATATAGTAAGCATCAACGGTAGCCCGGCAGTTGTAAGCGTCAAACCGATCATCTCCGATAGCGGCGAGATTAAACAGCTCGCAGGCGAACAGCCACTCCACATCGCGGTACGTTATCTGGACGGCGACTTCACTCAGATGCTCGGTTCGCGCTACTTGTTTACCGGAATGCAGTTCGACTGGAGCAGAGGCAATCCCAACCGCCGTTATTTTCCACTGACGTCACATGACGGGAGCAGTATGGGATTTTTCAGTTGGGAGCCATTCCTGCCTGGAAAGGCCGTGCTTGAAGCGACCAGGCCAGTTTTTGCGCTGGCAGCACTCTTGATGCTGGGGGCAGTTGCAGCTTTCGTCATGCTTCTACAGCGCCGCGCGGACCGTTTGCGCAAAAGCCAGGGCGAGCTTTTCTATCTCGCCCATCATGACGCTCTAAGCGGACTTCCGAACCGTATTTCATTCAACGCCAAGGTCGACCAGGTCCTGGCGAAATCCGCGGCAGCTGTATTTTTCCTCGACCTTGACCGTTTTAAGCAGGTCAATGACACATTGGGCCATCCGGCCGGCGATAGCTTACTCGTTGATGTGGCGGCGCGGCTAAAGGCGACGGTTGGAAGCGACATAATGGTCGCTCGGATTGGCGGCGATGAGTTTACCATCCTCATTGAGGAACCAACTTCAAGTGGGGTCCAACAGCTGGCGGAAAAGCTTATCTCTGTGGTTCGTCAACCTTTCGAGATCGATGGTCAGCCAATCTTGATTGGTATGAGCATCGGTATTGCTTTCTCATCTGGCGGCAAGTCGGATGCCACCGACATCTTGCGGAGGGCTGACATCGCGCTCTATAGCGCCAAGAGCACCGGCCGCAATCGTTACGTGATTTTCGGGCCGCATATGGACGAGATGGTCAAAATGCGGCGCGACCTGGAACAGGACTTACGCACGGCTATTAAAAGCGGAAGCCAGATTGAAGTGCACTATCAACCCGTCTACGGCGCAAAAAGCAATCATTTGGTGGGCGTTGAGGCACTTGCCAGATGGCGGCACCCGTCAAAAGGGCTGATTTCCCCGGACACGTTCATCGCGATCGCCGAGGAGGCGGGCCTTATCGATAGCTTGGGCGAATGCGTACTGGCAACGGCTTTAAGCGACGCCAGGGCTTGGCCAAACCTTTCTGTGGCAGTCAATGCCTCGGCGGTCGAGTTGCGGGGGGAAACCTATGCGCTACGTGTAATTTCGGCTCTCGAAAAGACGGGTTTTGATCCTGCGATGTTAGAGATCGAAATCACCGAAAGCGCGTTGCTCGAAAACGAGGACACCTGTCGCCGCAATATCAACGCTCTGCGTCAAATCGGCGTTCGGTTCGCGCTCGACGATTTCGGAACAGGGTTCTCGTCATTTGGACGTTTGCAGCAGCTCGATGTTGACCGCATCAAGATCGACCGTTGCTTCGTTGCAAGCTATGGGACCGCAGAGAACAATGACGCGATCGTCCAGGCGATGATCAGTCTTGCCCGCGCCAAAGGACTGAAGATTACGGCAGAAGGCATAGAAACTATCGAGCAGAAAGCATGGCTCAGTGAGCTAGGTTGCGACGATCTCCAAGGCTATATCCTATCCAAGCCCCTGCTCCCGGAACTGATAAGCGAACTCCATACCGGCAATGCTCGCCGAGCGTAGACTTAAGGAAAATTCCGTTCAGTGGCTGAACAGGCCATCACCAGGGCGCCGAATGATGGGACATCGGTGTCGGAATGGCACGCGGGTCGTCCGCTGGCTGCCGGAGAAGAGTCCAAGCCATGCAGATTTTAGTAGATCGAGTGAGATGAAGTGGCGCTTGACGTCACAACTGACTGCAACTTGTCGACCTCATCGTATTCAGAAATGGCAACGCAAGTCGGGTGCCTTTCGCTATCCCATATCCATGAGATGCCCGGGCGGCATCATGTTGACGTTGAGATTGTGAATGATCATCATCGAGCCAAGAACCACCAATCCGACCACGAATACCCCGAACGCGAGCGCCAAAACATTGTTCGTGTCCTCTGGCCCGCTCGATATATGCAGGAAAAACACCAGGTGGACCCCCATCTGTCCTATGGCCAAAGCGGCTAACAAGACCGGAACGGCTGGGGCGTATATAAGGTCTGTTTGCGCTGCCCAGAAGGAAGCTACTGTCAAAAGGAAGGCAAGGATCAGACCCGCAACGTAATTTTTGATCGCGGCCTTCCCTTTGCCGTGCTCGCCGGGAGCTTTCGCTTGCTCATTGTCTCGGCGGCCAGTTGTGTCAACCATCAGCTCGCTCCCAGATAAACAATGGTGAAGACAGCGACCCAGACGATGTCCAGCGCGTGCCAGAATAGCGTGAAGCAGAACAAGCGCCTTAAGACCATGTCTCGCAACCCAAGGGTTGCTACCTGCGCCATCATGACGATGAGCCACAGCAGCCCTGCGGTAACATGCAGTCCATGAGTGGCTACCAGGGCAAAAAACGCGGATAGAAACGCACTGTGTGTCGGCCCGGCTCCTCGTGCAACGAGATCGATAAACTCGCTCAGCTCAAGACCAAGGAAACAAGTGCCAAGGATAAAGGTGGCGAGTGCCGATAGGTAGATCAGCATCCGCTGGCGGATCTCGACCCCAACGGTCATCAAACCGCAGGCAAAACTCGACAGCAAAAGACAGGTGGTCTCGATAAACGTATGGGTCCGGCTAAACAGTTCGGGCCCGGTCGGTCCGCCCGCCGTCGACTTCGACAAGACCGCATAGGCGGCGAACAATCCAGCGAAGACAACGATATCGCTGAGGAGAAATAGCCAGAACCCGAACCGGACGACCATCTCCTTGGAAGCTGGTCCACGCTCAGAGAGCGGGATTGTGGCTTCGTCACCGGTTACGCTGGCGTCACTCATCCTCGAAGCACTCCGGTGGCAATCAAGTCATGAGCGGGAATCTTGGTCTCCGTGGACGTCCGCCAGGCATAGACTAGGCAGGCCACCACAAAGCCGAGCCCGCCGACGATTGCCATCCACCAGATATGCCAGATCATTGCAAACCCCAGGATGACCGCAAAGAAGGCGAGCGTGATTCCGATCATGGTGTTCTGCGGGACGTCGATGGCCTCCACCGGTTCACTGCGGTCGCGGCTATCGCCGTCTTGCTTTGTCTTCCAGAAGGCATCCAGGCTCGTCACCTTGGGAAGGACAGCATAGTTCCAGGCCGGGGGCGGGGAGACTGTCGACCACTCGAGCGTGCGGCCATTCCACGGATCGCCCGTTTCGTCGAGATTTTGATCACGGTTCCTGATGCTGACGACGAGCTGGAGCACAATAAAGACGATCCCGAGCAGGATAAGCGCTGCCCCACAAAGAGCAATGATCATCAATGGCTGCCATGTCGGATCGTCGTAGTGTTGCATGCGCCGGGTCGCGCCCATCAGGCCAAGCAGATAGAGCGGCATGAAGGCAAGATAGAAGCCGACGAACCAGCACCAGAACGCTGCCTTGCCAAGGCGTTCGTTGAGCTTGAAACCGAATGCTTTGGGAAACCAATAGTTATATCCGGCGAAGGCTCCAAACAGGACGCCGCCGATGATGACGTTATGAAAGTGCGCAACCAAGAACAGGCTGTTATGCAGGTTAAAATCCACGGGCGGGATCGCCAATAGTACGCCGCTCATGCCGCCAATCACGAAGGTCACCATGAACCCCAGCGCCCAATAAAGCGGGAGGGCGAAATGGATGCGCCCGCCGTACATCGTGAACAGCCAGTTGAAGATCTTTACGCCGGTCGGTATCGCGATGATCATCGTCATGATGCCAAAGAAGGCATTGACGTCGGCACCGGCTCCCATCGTGAAGAAATGGTGCAGCCAAACCAGAAACGACAAAACGCAGATTGCCATCGTTGCGGCCACCATCGAACGGTACCCGAAAAGGGACTTGCGCGAAAACGTCGCGATTACCTCCGAGAAAACCCCGAAGGCCGGTAGAATGAGAATGTAGACTTCGGGATGTCCCCACGCCCAAATGAGGTTGATGTACATCATGGCGTTCCCGCCAAGGTCATTCGTGAAGAAGTGGAAGCCGAGGTATCGATCCAGCAGGAGCATCCCGAAAGTTGCGGTCAAGATTGGGAACGCCGCGATGATAAGCAGATTAGAGGCCAGCGCCGTCCAGCAGAAGATCGGCATGCGCATGTAGCCCATGCCTGGAGCCCGTAGCTTCAGGATCGTCGCCGTCAGGTTAATCCCAGACAGCAGCGTCCCTAGTCCAGAAATCTGCAAGGCCCAAAGGTAATAGTCGACGCCTACGCCTGGCGAGTAGGTCAGTTCAGATAATGGAGGATAGGCTAGCCATCCGGTCTTGGCGAACTCGCCGATGACCAGCGACAGATTGATCAGCAGCACGCCTGCCGCCGTTAGCCAAAAGCTGACCGAGTTGAGGACCGGGAAGGCGACATCCCTGACGCCCAGTTGCAGCGGAACCGCAAAGTTCATCAAGCCGACCATGAACGTCATTCCCACGAAGAAGATCATGATCGTCCCATGGGCGGAAAAGATCTGATTGTAATGCTCGGGTGGAAGGTACCCTGGCTCCCCATTGGCCGCCATTGCAAGCTGGGTCCGCATCATAATGGCGTCGACAAATCCGCGCATAAGCATGACGAACGCTAGCGTCACGTACATGACGCCGATCCTCTTGTGATCGACGCTGGTGATCCACTCGTTCCAGATATAGGGCCACCACCCTTTCACAGTGATAGTGGCGAACAGGGACAAGGCCGCCAGCAAGACAAAGCCTGCGGCTATTAGCGGAATAGGCTGATCAAGCGGGATCGCATTCCAATCAAGCCTGCCGAGCATCAGCGCGTCTCCATGGCGGTTGGGGTGGCGGTTGCCTGATTGGGAAAGTCGGCGGTGCCGCCTGATTGCTTGACAACCTTGTCGAACAGACCCTGCTCGATTTTCCCGAAGGTTTGTACCAGCCTGGGTGTGCGGTCCTTCATCAAGTCAGAGTAAGCAGCTTCGTCCAGCATATCGTTTCTTGCTCGGGACTGATCTAACCAGGTCTTGTATTGGTCTGGTGCAAGTGACTGAAGATCAAACACCATGTCCGAGAAGCCTTGGCCGCTAAATTGGGCCGACAGCCCGCGAAACGTTCCGGCGTGGTCGGTCTGGAGGTTTAGCTGCGTCACCATCCCGGCCATCCCGTAGATCTGGCTCCCTAGCTGGGGGATCAGCAGGCTGTTCATTACCGAAGCCGAGGTGATTGAAAAGTGCACGGGGCGACCGACTGGGATGACGAGGTGGTTGACGGTTGCTACGCCGTCGTCGGGATACACGAACAGCCATTTCCAATCGAGCGAGATTGCTTGGACGTTCAAGACTTTCTGGTCGGAAGCGATCGGCTTGAAAGGGTCCAACTGGTGGGTGCCGAGCCAGGTTATTCCCGCGAGGAAGAGAACAACCAATGTGGGGACGGACCAGACGACAAGTTCGATATGCCCAGAGTATGTCCAGTCTGGCCGGTACCGGGCATTCTTGTTGCTCTCGCGGAACCACCAAGCAAAAGCGATCGTCCCAATTATGACTGGAATAATGACCGCCAACATGATGGCTGTGGCATTGAACAGTATCTTTGCCTCGGCTGAAGCGATGGGTCCTTCGGGGTTAATGATACCGCTCGTGAACACGATTTTTTCCTGACGCCCCGATGACCTTAGGCCTTAGTGGCGAAGTATACTGATCAGGCCGACTTTCAAGTCGGTGCTGCAGGATACCGAGGCTTCACGGAACATTGTGCCGAGCGCTGGGTTCTCATCATCAGGGCCGGGTCAGCCGACTTTAGCCCGCGTAGCTGCCGGAGGATTAATTTGGCGAACGATCGACCTAGACCTTACCGCACTATGATCGCCTACGTTGCTGCAATTGTTGTCGTCGCTTTTGCGCTGGCAGGTTGGTACTCTTACAAGGTTCATCCAGGTGACCCACAGCGGCCGGCAAGTGCGACAACAACGGTGAACTGATTGACCCGTCGTGTAGGCAGCGTCCAAGTGGACGCTTCATATCGTGATCTCAGCCAACCCAATCAAATGTCTCAATGCGTTGCATTGAGCGTTGAGCAGGTGCGCAGGAGACGTTGAACTTTCACGGTGCTGATTGTTTGCGCTGGCCGGAGGCGCCGCGAAAGTAGGTTCAACGGCGGCCGGGGGAGGCCAAAGGCTTAGGGTCACATTGAGCTGACCGTTGACCACAGCAGCGTCACCCTTGCCGTTTGATCGCCAATGGCCAGACTTGCAAATGCGCCTGATCAGCATGGAAAGAGCTCACCAGATCTGACAATCGCGTTTTAAACCGAACCGAGGCAGTGTTAAGCCGTCAGGCGCCCTCTATGTGTTGTCGAGAATCTGATAATCGTAGAAATCAATTTTTGAGAGGTGAACTTGCCCGCGTTTCTCGTGACTGCGACAATACTCGTTGAAGCTGACGACGAAGTCCGCGCTTCCCGTAAAGCGCTAGCGAAGATCTTAATGGAACCCAGCATCGCCCTCGACGTCCAATCCGACGGCGAGCACCATGCACGCGTTATTATCCAAGGTGTTGAGCGGCAAGAGTTGATTAGAGAAGCTGGCCTCATCGATAAGACGAACGAAGATCGGACATCATGACCGACGAAGGAGATGTCTCAAATCGACGACGGGTCACGATCAATGAAGCACTTGCAAGGGCGCAGTCGCTGGGGATCCAAGTCGATGCTGATCTTCGGTTCGCTGAGCTTCTGGAGAATTGGGCAGATGGGCACATCACGATGAAGGAAGCTCGTGCTGCGTACCTAGATCATATCCGGGAGAGGGACCAAGCACAG
Organism: Rhizobium sp. 01L410; assembly: GCF_056400165.1. Lineage (NCBI taxonomy): Bacteria > Pseudomonadati > Pseudomonadota > Alphaproteobacteria > Hyphomicrobiales > Rhizobiaceae > Rhizobium > Rhizobium sp. 01L410. Next base: position 134,497 of record NZ_JBFTST010000005.1, on the reverse strand, counting down.
GCCGACTGGCGTTCAATTGGGATTGCATCGGCGATAGCCAAGGCTAAGGCCGCGCTGGTCAAAAGACGCGGCGAAAGCTGAGGCCTTTCCACAGCAGCTTTCTGCCAGAGGTTCGTGAACTCGTTGTTGAGTTCGTCCGGTCACACCCGCAGCCGCCGCTTGCTGGCGCGGTGCGTTCGACGTGCTTCCCGTTGCAGCGACGGAACTTCGGCGGAAGCTCTTAGCTATGACGGCGGACGGCGGCTCTCGCGACTCCGCCGCGCGTGTGCTTCGCCAAATCGACCGCGTCCGCGATGAAAGCGCACCCGAAGACGAGCCGCGGCATCCCGATCTGTCGTCCGGAAAGCCTTCGCCTATTCTTGTGCCCGATCCCGACGTGGAAGACAGCGGCTAAATCGACACCCTGACGAGTTTGGCGCGGCCTGCGATCAGATCCGCAAAGTGATTTATCCTAGCGGAATCGATGCAGAGGTCTGAGATGTCTTCCACTACTCTCGCTACGGCTTCAGCGGTGGAGTCGACCAAGTCTGTAATTCTGCGGCGCACCAAAGGTAAGCCAACTCCAGCTTCCTTCGCAAAAGTCTGCCATCCAACAGCGTCCATCTCGGCAAGCGTGGCACGTTTCCCGATCCTCATGGCCATTTTCGGTGAAAGGTCTGGATAGGCGATCGTAGAAAGCAGATCGTACAACGAGGCCATTCTTGGTCCCTGATCGTCGTAGAGGATCGAGAAATTCTTGCCGTGGGCGTCGGCGTTTCCGACAACCAGGTTGAAGATCGCGGCGTCCAGTAGCTTAAGCACATCAGTTGCAGGGCGCGGCGACACTCGTCGCAATAGCTCGAAGCAGTCCTTGAAAGTGGGGCCGCCTTCGCTCGCATATTTCGTTTCGGGTGGCACGCCGAGCGCTTGGCAGAAGTCTTCCTGGTGGATGCGATGCACCACGCCGCGTCCATCGCGCGCGCGGTCATATCTTTCAACCAAGAGAAACGAACGCCCCTCAACAGACCTTGGCTCCACTGGGGCTACATCGAGGCCGATGGTGGCGGCGAGCCTCATCACAAATGCTTCGTTTTCGGTTGTTCCCACGAAGCGTGCGATAGGCGGTTTCAGGATATGCGTGGTCGCCTGGCCGGGAAGCGGAAGTGCTATCTGCTCGCCGATCAGAACAATCGGCACCTTGGATTGCGCACCGGCCAAAGACAGGCTCAAGCCTTCTTCGCCGGCCAGGAGAGGTCGCATCGGAAGTGCGTCCAAAACTCGAACGATTCCTGCATCATCAAGGGGAGTCGGCAGTCGCTTTGCAAGCGGCGCTATCTCAATTGGCTTTTGATTTTCAGGCAGGAGCTGAAGAGCGCCTGCAACGTCACCACCTAAGCGGTCGAGAAGCGCAAAGTCGTTCGCAGGTGAAACACCCAATGCCTGGGCGGCGACTTGGCGTTGGCTCTCCTCGGGCAAAAGGCCGCCGAAGAACGGGCGGCATTCTCGGCGGGAGAATTGCTCTGGCCGCTTCGGGAGTGAGCGGAAGCGCTTTCTCGTCATCAAGCCAAGGTTGAGAATAGGTGAAACTAATGTCGCCGTGCCTTGCGTGAACTGACCGACAAAGCTGCCATCCCACCAAACGTTGAGAGTTTTTGCCGTCATTGCCTACGCTCGCCAGGGGACAGAATATCGACGGAGCAGCCGAGCGTTTGCAAAACCTGCAAGACCTTCCCAATCTGGGCCGTTGGCTTGCCGGCTTCGAGATCGACAATGAAGCGAAGACCGACGCCAGCAACTCCGGCAAGCTCATCCTGCCGCAAGTTTTGCTCCTTGCGTGCGCTGCGTATCAGGGCGCCGATATCCGATGTATTTCTGACTTGTTTTGCCATCTTCATTTTCCCGATCGGGAAAATAGCAAGATATCAGGCGTGTTGTCGAGAAGAATTTCCCGATCGGGAAAATTGACGGCTACTGATGTCTTTCGTCCATGAAATTTCCCGATCGGGAAATTCGTTTATAGATGTCTCCTAGGCAAGGTCATTCCGTTTCTCGGTGGTCAAAAAGATTGGATTAAACAATGTTTGGAGAGTCGAATTTACTCGGGTACGTGTGCCCAAGCCAAAATTGACTTCGGTGTCTGCCCCTGTAAAAACTTCACGAGCGCTTCAGATACCTCTGCTCCCGTTGCAGCGTCCGGAGCGGACATCGAAAATCCTAAACCGCTCCGGGCCGATCCACAGGATCTTTTCCCCAAACACTGATGGCTCGACGCATTCTAGTTTGCTCAATCCGTTCATTCGGTCTCTGACTGCTGTCAAGATACGCCCATAGGGCGTTCTTCAAGAACCGCTCGACATCGAGAGCTTTGAGCAATCGAGCATCCAGCTCTGCCACAAGATGGTGAGCGGCATTATCTTGGGAGGGCAGCCCTTCGAAGAACTTACCCACCGGCACGCTGAGCGCAACGCCGACCTCGTGCATCATGCGGGCACTGACGCGATTTCTGCCGCTCTCGTATTTCTGGAGTTGCTGGTAACTCACGCCGACCTGTTTCGCCAACTCGACTTGTGACAGCCCGGGGTGGATTCGCAGCAGTCCGATCCGTTTGCCGACATGAAGATCGATGTAATGGAGGCCGGATCGGTCACTGATATGAGTTCTTCATGTCGAACGGGTGAGATTTTGGCGGGTGCCTTCGGAACTTCCTCGGCATTGTCGCGACCGGGCGGCGGAAGCTCAAATGATGGGCGGCTCAGTCGGCCCCGTACCTGGGTGGGGAGGCTGGCATTAGTCGTCTTTGCGTACTTGGTCGCCATGATAGCAAATGCTGAGTACTAGACCGTCTCTAGTCAGCGCTCCCGACCATGTAGAGATAGTTTAGCGTCGATCGCATAGTTGGCAAACGCACGTTTTTTGACCTCGTTCATTGCAAGGTCAGGTCAAACACCGTTCGCTGACCTGTGATCTTTTGCACGAAATCGACGTCCTGCCCGTTCCAATGATACCGAAAGTGATCTCCCTGGCGTGGCGCGGTAACGACATCCGGATAGAAGGCACCAATGCATTGCCCCGCTGTGTGTCGTTGGCTGGGGTATACAATGCCGTTTGCGCCATCATGCCTTACGGTTTTTGCAAACGACTGCGCAGCGGAATAGGTATCGAGGTCAGGACGAAGTATGTCGATGTGTTCACCGCCGCGCAGATCGACCAAGTCAGCATCGATCGATCCGATCAGTTGTCGAACCTGCGAGACCCATCCGGGCTGTATCGCGCTGGCTGCATAAAACCGTGCCATGTGAAAGGTATGTTCGCGTAGTGCCGTCTCGAGACTATTTCCTGCGTAGTAGACACCATAGGAGCCATCGCTGAAGCGAGAGCTCCGATGTGGAGATATGTGTGTGAACGCCGCCATGACCCAAGACGCTCCGTCACCCGAGATGCGCCGATCAGATGGAACCAGTGACAGGTCGCCGATCTGCTCGTAGATTCTCGGATTAGTTCTCGCTTGGGCCTGCGCCAGTGCTTCCCAGTCGCGTGGATCGGCCACATCGTCATAGAGATCGATCGGCGGATAATGGGACATAACCAGGCGATGGGTCTGCGGCCAATTTACCCTGCTTTTGAAGACGTTCACCAGCCACCGCGCACTGAATCAAGGTAGCGTCGAATGCGCATGATATCTTCCATACTGCCACGCTTCATCACGTCGAGCGCAGACAGGCCCGCGAAGCCGGAATTTTTGGCGTCCACCCATGCATATCCTGTTTGAGGCTCTGCAAAGATGATCCTAAGCGCCTTATGGATGCCCAGAATATTCGACATCCTGTCGGCCAGATCGCGATTTACCCGGCCATAGTCGTCATCTTTCCAGCGCCTATAGGTCTTCGGCGAAATTCCTCCTAAAATCGTAGCTGCATCCACGTCGGAAACACCCCATCTGTCGAAAATGTTCATGACCGTTCGCTGCATCGCACGTATCTCGTCGAGCGCGTAGTTGGCTTCAAACCCGACTTCCGGTTCAGGCTCACCAATTTTGATTACATTCAGCATTGACGTTTCCTTTTGTCCACATCTAGTCTTAAAAGACCCAATTGTCTAGATGGCGTAGAAAATTTTTGACCGAACATTCCAATACGGTGCCGGCTCTTGGCCGAAGGCTCGCCGGTGTCCGGCATCGTTCCGGACACGGCCAATGTCGCCGGCCGCGGCGGGGTGAATATCGCCTGTACCAGGCCGGCACTGATTGAACGGGTCCGCAACCGCGCGTCCCGGGTCCGGAGGAAGGCGTCGGTTTGCAGCGGCGCGTTTCTGCTGGCCGAGCCCGGAGTGCTGCATGGTCGCCGTGCTGTCACGCACTGGCACCGCTGCGATGAATTTGCCGGGCGGTATCCGCAGGTCGGCCTTGAACGCGACCCGATCTTTCTGCGCGACGGGGTGATATGGACTTCCACAGGTGTTACGGCAGGCATCGATCTCGCCCTGTTGGGGGTTGAAGAAGATCATGGCCGCGCTCTCGCGCTTGCTGTGGCACGCGAACTCGTCGTGGTTGGCAAGCGGCCGGGAGGTCAGTCACCATACAGTGCGCCGCTAAAGCTTCAGGCGGCCGACGACAGGTTCTCGGACCTCAACGCCTGGGTGTCGGCCAATCTGGCGGGTTCTCTCACGCTCCAAACACTAGCGGACAGGGCTGGAATGAGCCGCCGCTCTTTTGCTCGCCACTATCGGCAAAGAAGGGTCGCACACCGAGCGAGGCGGTGGAGATACGGCTCGAAAGGACGCAGGGTCTGCTGGAAACCGGGACATCAGTCGCGTCGGTCGCTCGCGGTGCGGGTTTGGCCTCCCCCGAGACGATGCGGCGCGTATTCCTGCTAAGATTGGGCGTTGGGCCCAAGGACTGACAGGAGCGTTTTCGCGGGTGGCCAGCGTGCGATTGGCCTGCAACTTTTAGATGTTTCTCCGATCCTATGTGTCGGAGAACGGCACCGACATCGATTTAGAACGTACAAATTGGTTTTTAACAACGCCGCCGATCAGATCGGCGGCGTTGTCGGAATGGTGGCATTACTTGGCGCCGGCCGCGGCCTCGATAACGGCTGCGACTTCTGCCGCGTGCGATGCTAAGGAAGCGTGGCTACCGTCGACGGTCGTCAGCTTGGCTTTGATACGCTCGGCGAAGAACGCTTGTGCATGGGGATCGAGAGTGAGATCCTGAGCGCTCAGAACGTACCAGCTCGGTTTGTCGTGCCAGGCGGCCACTTCGGCGGCGGCATCGAACGCTGTGTGATTGATGGGCATCTGGTGGGCCGCCAGGTGTTCGCCGATTTGCTTCGGCAGATCGCCGGCCACCGCGCTTGGGAACACGGCAGGGTCGATGGTCAGATAGCCCTTCGCGTCGGGCCGGATTGCCTTGACGCCCGGCGTGGCAGGGCCACTCGCTGCGAGCGCGGAAATCGTCTCACCCTTGTCCGGCGCAAACGCGGACACATAGACCAGCGATGTTACTTTGGGGTTGTTGCCCGCTTCACCGATCACGACGCCGCCCCAAGAATGTCCGACGAGGACAGTCAGGCCATCCTGTGCATCAAGGGCTGCATTTGTGGCAGCGACATCATCGGCTAGCGATGTCAGCGGGTTCTTGACGGCTGTAACCTTGTAGCCCTTGGCGGTCAGGATGGCTGCGACGCCGTCCCAGCTCGTCTCATCGACGAATGCGCCATGGACCAGCACGATGTTCTTGATGGCCTTCGCGGGATTGGTCTGGGCAAAGGCCGGCGCGATGCCCAGGACGGTGGATGAGAGCATGAGGGCGGACATGATAAGAGTTTTCATTGGTGGGCTCCTTTAGGTAGCGCTTGATATGGATTGATTTTATTTCGGATTATCTGCAATTTACTAGACGCCTGCACCAAGGAGCTATGGAAAAACCAATCTCTATGGACAGTATCCTGTATTGTCTTCATATTTTTGTTCTGAAGACCTTATGAACTTATGGAGAGATCCTATGAAGGGCCATGACCGGAACTCCGAAAAGCATGCTCCATCGTCCAACTTGCCCGCCATGCTCGCTTCGCGCGTCGATCTTTTGTCGCAGATGCTCGACTTGGTAAGGCTAAGGGGAGAGTTGATATTTTCCGCCGAGCTGAACCGGCCGTGGGCAATGAGCTTTGAACCCGGATCGCCTTATTTCTTCGTGGTCCTGGAAGGGAGCCTGACCGTTCGGCTTGCGGGGGAACCCTCAGTTGAGGCGGTCGCCGGTGACTTGATCATGCTGCCGCGCGGTGTTGGGCATATTCTCGATGATGGCGGGGAGGCGATAGCAGCGAATGCCGATGACCTGATGCAGGACCAGTTCACAGCCGAGCGGCTGGAATTGCACCATGGCGGAAACGGCGAACGCACCAAGACAATCGGCGGAGTGTTTCGTTTCGAAAGCACGTCCGTGCCCTGGGTTGTCTCGGTGCTGCCGGCCGTCATCCATATTGAGAAATCGGGCGGTCAGACAGGCGGATGGCTTGAGGGGTTGGCGCATTTCATGATGATGGAAGCCCAGGCGGTACATCCGGGCTCCTCAGTCATGATCTCCCGCCTCATCGACGTTCTGATCATACGCGTCATCCGAACCTGGGCGCAGACCAAAAATCCCGGTGACACCGGATGGGTGGGCGCTTTGGCAGATCCCCGCATCAGCCGCGCCCTCAAAGCCATTCACGACGAGCCGTTCCGCCGTTGGAGCGTGGCTGATCTCGCAACCTCGGTGGGAATGTCCCGGTCGGCCTTTGCTGAAAGGTTCTCGTTTCTGGTCAAGGAAGCGCCATTGTCGTACCAAAGCCGCTGGCGGCTCACCCTCGCTCATGGAATGCTACGTCAGGCCAATGCGCGTGTGAGTGATGTTGGAAGACAGGTGGGGTACGAATCCGAGGCCGCGTTCAGCCGAGCGTTCAAAGCTCAATTCGCAGTTCCCCCCGTCGATGTCAGATCGTCCGACTGATTGTTGGCGCCGTCCTGATCGTCAGGGTCTGTTGATCGTCATTGCCCTGCTGACAGATCTTGGCTATCGCACCTTCAAGGCTGTGGACGCTGCGAGCGCGCTGACGGTCATCGATAGTGGCATTCCGATCGATCTGCTCTTCACCGACGTGGTCATGCCCGGCACGCTGAAATCCCCGAGCTTGCAAGGAAGGCGAAGGAACGGCCTCCCGATATCGGCCGGCCGTTTGACAGTCTTGCTTGTCGAGGATGATCATCTCATGCGCACGACAACGGCCGATATCCTGGACGATGCGGGCTGGCTAGGAGCTTCACTGGTTCGTGCGGCCGATGTCATAATCGTACGTGTCCGCAATTTTCTTGTTCAAGACCGTTGAACCGTCAATGCGTAATGTTTTATATCATGGCATGATATTGTTGTTATCTGGAGCTTGACGTCGTGTCAGACGCAATCAAAACCCGGCATCTGCCGACCGACGAGGTCCTTGCGGACCGCTTGGGCCTCTCCACCAAGGAATTCCAGCGATACCGCATGCAAAACCTCGTTTCGGTTTCGACCACTGCTGCGACCGGAAATGACGGGATCCTGGTCACCTGCCAGCTTGGCAACAGGATCTGGGAAGGTGTCGTCGTGAACGGGAGCGTCACCACCGAAGAGGTCAGGTTCATCCGCGGCAAACGGGCGGGCAGCCCAAATTAAATGGTCCGTCGCCGACCCTGACCTGACTTTCAGAAAGGAAAACAATGAAGAAGCTTGCCGGCCTCCTCGTCGCCATGTCGATACCTCTTACCGCCCATGCTGCGGCCAGAATGGTCTCCCAGACCGGCGACTGGGGCGTCTACTCCTTCAAAAGAGATGGAAAGCCCGTCTGCTACGCGCTCTCGGTGCCCAAGGAAGCCAGACCCTCTGACGTCGATCATGGAAAGAATTACTTCCTGATCGCGCCAGCGGAAAAAGGCGGCGGCAACGAGCCGGAGGCGATCCTTGGCTATGCGGTCAGGGCCGGATCGCCAGTGCGGGTTTCAGTTGGCGAGAAGACGTTCAAGATGTTCGTAAAGGACAATACGGCCTGGGTCGCGGACGCCGCGCAGGAACCCGAACTCATCACCGCGCTTCGATCAGGGAGCCGGATGACCTTGCAGGCGACCTCGGCGAGAGGAACGCGTACCAGCTACGACTATTCGCTGTCAGGGGTCACGGCTGCTTTGGAGCGGGTCGATCGCTGCAAGTGAAGCAGGGCTCAACCGATCCCGAACGCGGCTTTGTTATCGGGCGTCGCGAGTTCTCGAAGACGGTGCGACGGGGTTCGGCCCTTACCCGAAAGTAGGAGGTCTAGTTCGTGCTTAGAATTTCCAAACCTTTGCAGAAGGCGCTCCGCTTCATGTCGGCCGATACCGTAGCGTCGCCGCAGGCTGCTCACATCGTAGCTGGGTTCGACCTCGGTTTCGTTCACCGATGGGAGAGGGCTCAGTTCTTGTTGGGAACGCTGCATGATCAAAACTCCTTTAAAGGAGTAATGGACCCGACGCCCCTGCGGTTCCAGGTGCTGTGGAATATATCATATGATGATGAAAATGGCGTTTAGATCTGAAGGAGGACGTAGATCGCACCGCCCCAGATTGCTGCGACGAGCAGGGCGACGCCCGCCAAGAAGAGTCTGACGTCAAGGGACATGATCAACCGTCAACGCGGTCCCGTCCAGTGCCCCGCAAGTCCTGGCGTTTAGTTTAACGTCTGGATCGGTGCGGCCTGAGACAATTCGGACGGGGCCTCGGCGGGGATCGACGCGACCGCGAACATGACCGCGACGTAGCTTGCGAACACGGCGGAAAGTATGGCGCTCCTGGTCAATGGTTCACTCCCTTGTATCATGTCATGACATTCTTTAACTGTTCGCTCATAATGTCAATCCTGAATGCGGGATGAACGAATATGGGAGGCGATGGTTTATGGAAAAGATTTTGATCGTGGAGGATGACGCACTGATCGCGGCGGATGTTCAAGATATCGTGGCGAGTTCCGGCTACGTGGTCGTGGGGATTGCCGACAGTTTCGAGAGCGCGCAGCGGCTCGCCCCGTTCGCAACCATTGCCCTGGTCGACGTCAACCTTCGCGACGGCGCCACCGGGCCGAGGATTGCGCAGTATCTCGCGAACGACTTCGGCGTCGCGGTTGTCATGGTCACGGCCAATCCGGAAATGATCGTCACCGATCTGTCAAAAGTCATCGGTCTGATATCGAAGCCCGCCCAGCCAAAGCTAATCGGCAGTGTTCTCGAGTATCTAAGGGCGATTCGCGAGGGATCGCCCGGCTCACCGCCGGAAGGGATGCGTGTTTTCGCGTGAAGGAGGGGTCGATACCATGATCGACAGACGTGCAGAACTCGGTCTCTGGTTGGGCCGGCTGGAAACCATTCTGATCGAACGGGGAGTGCTGAACGAGGACGGCGAGGTCGTCTGCGATGCAGGATCTCGATTCCCAAGGGACGTCGAAGAGGCGCTGGATGGTTTCATCGAGAACCCGGTCGAGCTCGTCGGTCTCCTCAAGATTTTCCGCGACGCCCGCGAGGGAAGACCGTTGTCTCCCGCAGTTCTGATGGCAGCCCATCTCATGACCAAGGAGATATTGCTGGCTTTGCAAGAGGCCATGGGCGCCGGGCGGTAGGGGATTTCCAAAGAAAATGGCCCGCCCGAAATCATTTCGGACGGGCCTCGCGCCAACCAGGTATCTCATCACGCCTGGTCGAAGCCTAGCTGTCGGTCACTCCCACATCTCCTCCCGATTGCGGCAGTTCCTTCATCTTGACGAGCTGGTCGGCGCAGGTATCGGCGGCATTCGTGACGGTGCCGTCGATCCCCGCGATCTTGGCCCAGCCGCCCTCGGTGATGAAGTCGTCGCGCTGCCACGAGGACTTTGCCTGCAGGGCCTTGAGATTATGCTCCGCGTCGGTCGCGGTGACAAAGTTATGGACGCAGATGCTGGCGACCAGATCTGCCTTCGCGTTGCGGACGGCGATCTCGGTCATGACGTTCGCCCTGCCTGATGTCGTCCAACCGCCCCAGGTGAAGCCGAGCACCATCGTCAATGCCGAGGCGCCGACGATCGACCAACCCCAAAGAGTCTTGGAAGGCCGGTACCCAGACCAGCCCCTTTCGCGATTTTGCATAGCTGTTCTTCTCTGGTTTATATCATAGCATGATACAAATTTGAGAACAGCGGTCAATCACGGTGTGATCAAAAAATGGTGACGCCAATCAGGCGAGTTCGGTCACCTGACGCAGTCGCGCAAGTGATTCTGCCAGGAGTGGTTCGTTTTCGAGCATGCCGTCGACATGGATCCTCGCCAGAGCTTCAAGAACCTTCTCGCCTTTCGTCGTCATGCCGATCAGCACGCTTCGCTTGTCGTCTTCCGCGGGGATCCGCTCCGCAAGACCCGCGGAACACATGCGGTCCACAAGCTGGACCGCGCCGTTGTGGTGCATCAGCATCTGTCCTGCGAGATCACGAAGCCTAATCTGCCGGCCGGGCGCCGTCCGGACGACGAGCAGAGCCTGATATTGATGGGACGTCACGCCAGCCTCGGCAAGCGCCGCCTCGCTGAACGACAAAAACCGCCGCATGGCGAGCCGGAAGCCTGCGAGGCCATCGTAGACTTCGTCAGCCAGGCCGGATGTCCGGCGTCCCGATCGAGGCATTCATTAGTCCTTCCAAAATGTCATGATATGATATAAATGACGAACCACGCCAGGAGAACGGTTCGCGAGTGCTGCCGATGCGGGAGACGGTGCATAGCACCGGCGTCGGCGGATCGCTCGCAGACCATATTCTCCCGATGGTGGCAAAAAGACTGTGCCAATTTCGTGACGTCGCGAGAAAATTACATCATGCTTGGTAATCGAAGGCCGAGAACTCAGCTATCTGAGACCGATCGTTTCGGTGTGCGGGTCGAAGGGGATGGCACCTGGACGGTGTTCGACGTCTTCACCGGCTGGCCAGCGGATTATCTCGGACGGTCCCTCGACCGATTGGAAGAGGGCGTTGCCGATAGCCTTTGTGCCGTCGTAAACGCGCTGGACGAGCGCCGCCGCGGAACGCTCCCCTGAAGCGGTTCTTTCGAGCCCGATTTCAGACCCAGAGCAATTGCCTTCCATAAGGGAGCACCGGGTAGAGGGAGTACATGGCCGCGAGCGAAAGCGCTGGGATTTCGCCATGCACCACTAAAGGGGTGCTTTGTCGCACACGGCGCTTCATTCATTCGTTTTAGCCGAAATCGGAGGTTCCCACTGAGGCTGGTGTGGTTCCGAGGACATCCATAACGCAAGGCAGACCACAACGGTGATCATGATTCCCGCCACCACGCCCAATAAGATCTTCGTCTCTCTTCGCATGCGAACCCCTGTATCATGGCATGATATAGTGCGCGCGAAATTCGACGTCAACTTTATGTTTGTCACGTAGATTTGCAGAACATTATTGCGGCTTAACGGCACGCCGGTGTGTGTTGATTGCTGCCTTCTGCAAGCGGCGCTAGGGGGTCCAGGGCACAAGCTCTCCCAGCCTTGGAGGCCACAGTCCAAGATCGTCTTGCACCGCAACTGGCAACGCGTCCCTCTGCCTGACCCAACAGGGCGTGATGGATTGCGGCTTCGAGGGGTTCCGCCTCGCTTTGATGAGGTTGGCCTCTAATTGCGAGGTCGCCGGTTGTCCTGACGTTGTCGCCCGCGACGACGATGACGTGCCCCGGATAGGCCGAGGCGGTCCGGCTGTCGACCAGGTCGAATCTTTGCATCTGTTTCCCCTTTTCGATGTCTTCGGCGTCCGACGCAGCTTCCGAGAGAATCTCTAACCGCACGTCCTTGATGGTTTTGCCGGCCACTTGGAGCGCGACGATTTTTGCAATAGTGGCATAGGCCTTCGGATCGCTTCGGTTGACCGTCGAACGCCTGCACCACTCGTCAAGCAGAAGGCTCGCAGCCACGAGCTCACGGGCGTCCGTCCTTGGGACGTCCGGTCGACGACGGAAGGCAGGTCTTATGAAACCGATGACCTTCAGGCCTATCGCTGCTGCTGAAAATATCATGATATGATACTAATTCATTTCTTGACGTGAGGGAAATGACAATACCGCGAGCGGTCCGCGCTGGTTGGGCAAGCGGAGCCGGTCGTCAGGCAAGAACTCGCTGGAATGTCAGTCTCCGCCGGGCAGGTCGAACCCCACCCATCTCAAGCGACTTTCCTCGTAGACGCTCTGTGTCGGAACCAGGGACGACGGCTCGTCAAAGCATCCCAATGCGACTGAGACGAGATCTTTTCGGAACTCAGGTATCCAGAAGACCGTTGACCCGCAGGCTGGACAGAACCTGAACTCGATCGATCTCCCGCTGTCGCCAGCTCTTGTGTAACTATTCGAGGCTCCGGAAACCGCCACCTTCTCCCTGTCGAAGAAGACCGCCACTCCGAATGCGCTGCCCGTGCGTCGCTGGCATTCCCGGCAGTGTCAGGCGGAGATCTGGACCGGCTCTCCCTCGGTGGTGATCGAAAGCTGGCCACAGGAACAACGAGCTTTTCGTCTCACTGGCGCCATTGTGTGCTCCTCCATATGACCTGTGTCGCTCCCAAAGCCGCTGCGAGAGCTATTTCGAGATTTGTCGCCGCCGTTGCTTGTCCAGTGCATTCATGACGATGCACAGGGACTTTGATCCGTCCTCGTCCATCTGAGTTGTCGGGCGTCCGTGGTAGTCCGCAGCGAGCCCGGTGAACAGATCGAAGATCGTCCAGGAGCCGTCATGTTCGCGGCGAGTAGAATACCGGTCAGTGAGATAGTTGCGCATGGTCGTCGGCCGAGTGTGTCAGGTTCGAGTTGTTTCCAATTCCTTCTCCGCCGCGCGTCGCGCCCGAATGGCGGCGGCGATGAACACCCGTGACAGGCCGTGATAGAGCGGTTCGCGAGAAAGGATGCGCGAGGTCACGTAGCCGATCATCGACACCGCCATGATCGGGATGACGGCCTGGTGATCGCCTGTCATTTCGAGAATGATGACGAAGGCCGTCATCGGCGCCTGCACCACGCCCGCGAAATAGCCTGCCATGCCGAGGATCGCCGCCAGCGCGATGCTGGTGCCGAGAGCCGAGCCGACCGTTCTGCCGAAACCGGCGCCGACCGCAAGCGACGGCGCGAAGATGCCGCCTGGAATCCCTGAAAGCATCGACAGGAAGCTGGCGGCCAGTTTCTCGACGAAGAACAGCGTCGGCAGCGCATGGCCCTCTACGGCGCCGCGGGCCTGTTCGTAGCCGGTGCCGAAGGTGGTGCCACCGGAGAGGATGCCGATTACGGCGATCGCTAGTCCGCAGGTGCCGGCCAGTACAAGCATGCGCTTCAGCGGTTGCGGCTGCGCCCAGCGGCGGATCTTCTGGCCGAAATGTAGGGCAAAGCCGCTGAAGGCAGCACCCAGCGCCCCGCCGCCGATGCCACAGACGAGCACCAATCCCCAGTCGCGAAGTTCGGTCGGCGCAGCCGACGCCATGCCGAAATAATTGTAGCTGCCCGAAAGCCCGAGTGCGGCCAGGCCAGAGAGGATCACCGCGGTCAGCACAAGGCCGTTGGCACGCGACTCGTATGTTCGGCTCATCTCCTCGATGGCAAACACGATACCGGCAAGCGGTGTGTTGAAAGCGGCCGCAATGCCTGCCGCCGAACCGGCGAGGATCAGCCCGCGCGCCTGCGCCATGCCGCCAAAGCGGGCGACGGCGAGCATGATCGACGCGCCGACCTGCACCGTCGGCCCCTCGCGGCCGATCGAGGCGCCGGAGAACAATCCGAGCACCGTCAGCACGATCTTGCCGAAAACGATCTTCAGCGACAAGAGCCGCGTCCTGTCTTCTGCGTCATGCAAATGTCGCGCCGCGATCGCCTGCGGAATGCCGCTTCCACCCGAATTCGGAATTAACGTCGCCGCCAGGTAGGCCGACAGGATGAAGCCAGCGGGCGTCAGCAGCAGTGGCATCAGGAAGGTCCATTGACTGGAAGAGGTGAGGGATCCGAATGCGTTTTGCGCCAAATCCGCAAGTTTGGCAAAGCCGACGCTGATCACGCCGATGGCGAGCGCCCCGCACCAGAACACCAGTCGCGGTTTCCAGACCGAAAACGAACCCCAGATCACGCGGGAGCGGCGAAGGAGCTTGGAATAGCGGTAACGGCTCGGCATGGCGGACTCGGTACGTGACGGTTGGAAACCTTTCTAATGCCAAAGGCGCCCGAAGATCACCCCTGACAATTGAAAAAGCGCGGGATCGGGGTAGGATCGCTCCGTGCCGAACCACGGAGGACGTTATGTTCAGTGCATTCGGAAGGGGATCGCCATCCCTTGAGCCAGACCACGTTTCCATGATGCAGACTCTGGTGAAAAACCACTGCCTGACGAATGCGATCGATCCCGATAGCGAGGAGGCGCGGGACGCTGCGCGTGAACTGCTGAAGTGGTTTCAGGGCGGCGTGACCGATATGAGCAGACTGCAAGAACTGCTCGCGTCACATACCTGACGCCGATCGGACCTTGTAACGCTTGCGGGTCTACGCCAGCAGTCTCCTGCGGGGCGACGCCATCAGGGCGGCGGCCCCGGCCACGCCGGAGGCGAACGAGCCCGCAAGGATCCCGATTTTCACGTGATCCTGAGACGACGCATCCGGGAAGGCCAGCAGTCCGATGAACAGGCTCATCGTGAATCCGATGCCGCAAAGCAACGACACACCTGTCATCTGCGACCAGGTCGCCCGCGCTGGAAGTTGCGCCAACCCGGATTTGACCAGAAGCGCCACCGTTCCAAGTACGCCTCCAAGCTTCCCGAGTAGAAGGCCGGCGGCGACGCCGATGGTCACTGGCTCCGCAAGGACGCTTGCCGAAGCGCCCGCAAAGGAGACGCCGGCATTGGCGAAGCCGAATATTGGCACGATGAAGAAAGCCACCGGCTTCTGGAGTGCGTGCTCCAGTTTGTGGAGCGGAGAGTCCTCGTGCGCGGCTTCGGGCGTGCCTGGGGTGACTTTCAGCGGAATGGCAAGTGCCAGGACGACGCCCGCGAGCGTGGCGTGAATCCCGGACAGGAAGACGGCAATCCACAGAAGAACCCCAAGCCCGAGATAGGCCCAGATGTTCTTAACGCTGGATCGGTTCAGGATTACCAGGTTCGCGATCAGGACGGCTGCGACGGCAAGCGCAAGCACGTTGATGTCTGCAGTGTAGAAAATAGCGATGACGATCACCGCGCCGAGGTCGTCGATGATCGCCAGTGCCGCAAGGAAGGTCTTCAGCGAGGCTGGCACCCTGTCGCCGAGAAGGGAGAGGACGCCAAGGGCGAACGCGATGTCGGTCGCGGTCGGAATGGCCCATCCGCGCAGGGTCGAAGGGTCTGAGAGATTGAAGCCGATGTAGATCAGTGCGGGTAGTGCCATTCCGCCCGCCGCGGCAGCACCCGGAAGGATTCGTCGGCTCCAGCTCGACAGTTGTCCGTCCAGCATCTCCCGCTTGATCTCAAGGCCAACCAGAAGGAAGAAGACGCTCATTAGGGCGTCGTTGATCCAGTGCTGCAGACTGAGCGGACCCAGGTAGACATGCAGGGCGTGGAAGTAGACGTCGGCGACCGGAGAGTTTGCGACGACAATCGCAAGCGCGGCCACTGCCATCAGGATCAGGCCGCCCGACGCCTCGCTGTCGAGAAACTGCCGGAGGGTGGACTTGATGCGGCCTCGGATTGTTTTCGGCATGGGTTCGCTCCCTCGATGAAGGTTGATCTCAGTCTCCGTCAATCAGGGGAATCCCCAGCGCACGCAGCACACGCCTGTTCGGTAACTAAAGACTGGAGATTGGTTTGCCTAGCGAAATCGGCAGGCGTGGTCCGTTCCGACGAAGGCTTGAACGGAACGTGAAGCGTCTTATCTGTTCGATGTATAGCCTAACCGGGCCGTGCATCCCGTCTCTTCTGATAGGAGGTCGCCAATGCGTCCCTCTCAAACGATTTTTTTTGCAGTTGCAGCAGTCGCCATCGTTGGATTGTTCTATCTCGCACTTTCCGTCGGCCATACTATTGCGCCGCCACCGGTGTAGCAAGCACATACGATGAGGCCTAGTGCCTGAGCTATCCAGCAACGCTAGCGCCGACGACCGCGAACTGTGCCAAGGCAAGGAAAACCAGGGCTGCGATCACATACGGAACCTGACATGCATGCGCGTCATCCACTCAAATTAGCGAGCCCTGTCCTTTGCGCGAAGCGTTGGACGCCCGCGCTGAGCTTTGTCTACCGCGCGATTGACACCGCGCTCTAAGCGAACTTCCCTTTCAAAAGTAGTCGGTTTTCGTCTGCATGGCACGAGCTTCGCGGTTCCTCACTCTATGCTTTGAAAGGGTTCATCATGACCACCGGCACAGTAAAATGGTTCAATTCCACCAAGGGCTTCGGCTTCATCCAGCCGGACAATGGCTGCGCTGACGCCTTCGTTCATATATCCGCTGTCGAGCGCGCCGGAATGCGCGAGCTGGTCGAAGGCCAGAAGATCGGCTTTGAACTCGAGCGCGACAACAAGTCGGGCAAGATGTCGGCCTGCAATCTGCAGAACGCTTAATAGACACTTGGAGGACGTCTCCAGCGCTATGTCCAACGTCAGGAGGCTTTGCCAGACGAATGCGCGCCCTTGCTTCAGGAGGCCCTTGTCCGCGGCGAATTCGAGCGCGGAGAGGCTTCGCGTATCACCGGTCTGCCAGATCCATCGGCACGGCGCGTTCTGAAGTCGCTGACCGATGAGGGCCTGCTTGCGTCAATTACCGACAAGGGGGCCGTGTGGCTGCGGTTTCCGGTCCAGGCGCTCGATACTTTTTCCCTCGTCTCTATCCCGAGGGCGCGTTACTAATTCGTGCACTAGCAGACTCTTACTACTGTCAATCATAACGGTAAGCCTGCGTTCGAGAGGTAATTGATCATAACGACCATTGCCGAGTATTTTGGATACGATGCGCCTGATCGGTAACAAAGGTCGCCTTCTAATCCGTCCAAGGCGAGCATTTAGGCGGATGGCGATCTGGGGCACGAGGCGAGGGCCGCCGTCTCAAACTTGCTCGGGAGGAAACGAGCTAAGACACCACCTAATTTTTCGGGGCCGGACATTTGCCGGGCCGGTTTAGTCGGCGCACCGGCGCGGAGGTGCTATCACCTTTTCTCCGGTCGTGTGGCTGTGGTGCGGGCTGGTCATCGGCCCGCATCAAGCTCTTACGCAACCCGGTTCAGCGCGTCGCCGATCGTGACGACGATGTTGTCGATCTGCGATGGCGCCGCGGATTTGTGGTTACTGGTCCCAGTTGCCGGGCGTCAGCGTGGAGGCGAACCGCCGCCAGATCTATCGGACAGGCTCGCAAGCTCGTCCGATCACCTGCCTTCATCACTCTCGTCGTGCCAAGTGCCGGGCGGTCGGGGAACCCTCATTCAATAGTTTTGCCATTGATCGGTCAGCATTGCGCTGTTCGGCGAAAATCGACCATGCGGCGATGAACAAAGCCGCGATCAAGGGGCCGATGACGAAGCCGTTGATACCGAAGAGGGAGATGCCGCCGACTGTCGAGATCAGCACCACGTAATCGGGCAGCCGCGTTCCCTTTCCCACCAACGGTGGGCGCAGCAGATTATCGACCAGCCCGATAACGAAGATGCCGACGAGGACCAGGATCGATGCTTTCAGCCAGGCACCTGTGAGGACCAACCAGATGGCAGCCGGACCCCATACAAGTGCGGCTCCGATTGCAGGAAGCATCGATAGGAACGTCATCGTCACACCCCACAACAGAGCAGCCTCTACACCAAGAGCCCAGAATGCCACGCCGCCGATCGTGCCCTGGATGATCGCTATGATGACGTTTCCCTTTACGGTAGCCCGCACCACTGCGGAAAACTTGTCGAGAAACTGCCGCGTGTAATCGTCGCTGAGCGGGATGGCATGCCGGACTTTGCCGCTGAGGTCAGCGCCATCTCTGAACAGGAAGAAAAGCAGGTAAAGCATGATGCCGAAGCTGATGAACAACTGCAGCGTATTTTGACCAAAGCTGAGCACGCTGCCGCCGATCGACCGGCTCGCCTGTACGGCGGCAGACGAAATGTTCGTGCCCAATTCGGGAAACCCGCCGAGCTTCAATGAGGTCAGCCAGTTGTCTATAAAGGGCGGCAGGGCATTCTGGATCCGGACCAGATATCCGTTGAGATCAATTTCGTTGCTGCTGACACGTTGGTACAGGCTGGTTCCTTCCTGGATAAGTGAACCTAGAATGATCATTGCAGGCACGATCACGAGGCATATGCACATCAGCACCGTCAGCAGGGCGGCAATGCCGCGGCGGCCGCCTAACAAATGCTCCAGCCGCTTATGCACCGGAAAGAAAATGATTGCGAGGATGACGGCCCAGAAGACAGCGCTATAATAGGGAATGAGCAGCCAGATGAACGCGATCGTCACAACTGCCAGAAGAACGTAAAAGCTCGTACGCTGAATTGACATGCCTGCGTTGCTCCCCGCCAGTTTCTTTTTTCACCAGCCATAGACGAATTAAGCACAAGACAGCTTCGGCAGGTGAGGCGGCTCCTTATGCGTTGGGAATCTTGGAGTCACTCGAAAGCATGCGGGCCATTGCATCTGCTATAGCATGATTGGTGTAGGGCTTTGGGAAAAACCGGCTTCCGTCGGGAAGGCTACTCGCTTCGAGGATCGCCATGCCGGAAACCACGATCAACTTCACCGGCGGCCATCGATTGCGGATGTAGTGGGATAGCTTGATACCATCCATCGTTCCCGGCATCTGCACGTCGGTGAATACCAGGTCGATATCGGCTCTCGATTCCAGGATGCGAATTGCCTCGTCGGCGCTGTTTGCTTCAAGCGCCTCGTAGCCTGCAGATTGCACCAGGTCGACGGCTTCCATCCGAAGAATTGCGGTGTCTTCGACCACCAGCACGACTGCCTTGCCATTCAACATATGCCACTCGATTTCTGTGTGAGCCTGGAAAGTCCGGGCGGTTAGCGTTCAGTGAGTGATCGGTTTTTATGCCGCGGCCGGGATCCTGGTTCGGCGGTCGGCGCCGCCGCGGTGACTGATAGTAACGACAGTTCCGGGATTGGCATCAGACAGCTTTATCTCGCTCTGCAAATTCCTTGCCAGCGCTTCGACGATGCCAGTGCCAAGGCCGGCCTTGGGTGTAGCGCTGCCTGCTGGCATGCCGACGCCGTTGTCAGAGACGGTTAGGATCCAGTCATTGGCCTCCGAGCGATAATCGATCACAATCCTGCCCGTCTCCTGTTTCGGGAAGGCGTGCTTCAGGGCATTAATCACTAATTCCGTGACGATCAGTCCCAGGCTGACGGATACGTCAGCTTCAACGGCGCTATCATCGACGGTGACGGCGATAGAGAGCCGGTCCTCATCGGCAATCATCGAAGCGCCAAGGCTCTCGCCAAGTTGCGTGAAATAGCTGCGAAGCTCGACGATGCCGACAGATGATGTTGAGAGTTGTCGTTGCACCGCTGCGATCGACATAACCCGGTTATGGGCGTTGTGAAGATGTCCACGAGCTTCCTCTGACTGCACCCGACGCGCACTCTGCATGAGAACGCTCGCGATAATCTGAAGGCTGTTTGCCACCCGGTGCTGAACTTCCTGAATGAGGATTGCCTTCTCCCGGACCAAGTCGTCTTTCTGTTTCGCTTCGGCTCGTGCATCGGTCACGTCGGTGATCGCTACCAGCAGTCGGATATGGTCCTTGTTGCCGTCGTCCAGAACCTGCGCATTGACGATCAACTGTCGTGTCTTCCGCTCAAACCGTTTGAGGTCGATCTCGTAGGCTTCTATCCTGGCACTGCCGGAGGCGGTCGCCTTTAGCAGCGAGGCAAGCTTCGGCATTGCCCATTCCCCGTCTCCGAGCTCACTGAGCGCCCTGCCGGGAATTGTCGCGGGATCGATCTCAAAGGTCCGGCAGAACGATGTACTGGCTGCAATAACCTTTTGGTCTGCGGACAGGAAAAGCAGCGGCTCGTTCGACGAGACCACTATGGCAAGCGTGCTCGCCGCTTCAAAATGAGCAATCGGTTCTCTTGACATGGAATTGGCCCTCAGGGGCCGAAAACTCGCTCAGCGAGCCATCACTCGGCAGGAACGCCGCCAACGGAGACCTAAACGGACGCTCTGGCATACCGTAGCACTTTAAGGCGGCTGTTCAAAGATCGTCCGGGATATCGCAGCCGGAGGCTCTTGACGATCCAGCTAGTTTTGACCTTGCTGACACAACGGGCCGGACGCACCATGACAGCCGTCGCGTTCGGGCTGTCGTCATCGAGCCCTTTTAAACGCTCGGAAGTTGAGGAAGGATTGCATGCTCGTACCGAGATAGCGTTCCTCGGGTAGTGGAGGCACAAGCCAGGAAAGGCCGCGTCCAGTCGTGCAGAACCTGCAGCAGTCTTTCACCGACGATTGCATCAGCCGCTATCCATGGCGTCCCCTCAGTGCGCCATGAAGATTGGCATGCTGCTCGGCTCGATCATGTTTCGCGTCACCGTCACGATGGTCGATCCGCTCTCGCGAAAGCGGGTGAATGGAGAAGAGCCAGGCGCCGACATGCCAGCACTATCGATTTGGAATTGGGCGAGAGCGGCCGCCTTCCGCGGTTGATGATGATCGGCGTCGGCGTATCGAACAAAGCGCCATCCATGACGCGTTTCTGCAGTTTCTCGTCGTTGAACGCTTTACGGCTGACAAGAACGACGTCGGCCTACAGCGCCTGAATGATCGGTCGTGTTCTGGGAATCGAGACGGGCACGGCTGATGTGGCCGAGTTCATCCGCCGCCTGGTCTTCAGCACGCTGACCGGCAATGGCGACATTCACTTGAAGAACTGGTCGCTTATCTATTCCGATCGTCGCACACCGTGTGGTGACTTTCAGCCCGAAGGAACACTGTGCTCTTGCCCGGGTTAGTGCTCCGAGATCAATCCGATCTCTCATGGAGGAATAAAATCATGGCATCGACAAGGGGATCGCACGGCAGCAAAGCCGGTAGCAAGTCTGGTGGCGCCAAGAGTGCGTCCTCGAAGGAAAGCTCAAGCTCGTCGTCGGGCAAGCAGGGTGGCCCGCACGAGCAGCACATAAAAGCCGGCGAACAAAGCCACAATAACTCAAAGTAACAGAGCAATCGGAAGCCGCTGGCGGGCTTTGCTGTCGCCAATGGCTCGACGCATCGGCGGCGAACCGAGAACGCAACCTACAGGAGATTTTGGATGAGAGTACGAGAATTCATGACTGCTCAGGTGGTCGCTGCCAAACCGACCGATACCGTCGAAGATGTGGCAAGGATGATGTCTGAGATAGATAGCGGCGCCATCCCGGTGATTGAAGACGACCTCGTCATTGGGATGATCACTGATCGCGATATCGTCATACGCGTCATCGCTGAGCGCAAGGATGGTTTCACGCCTGTCTCCGAAGTTATGACGCAGGGGGTCGAAAGCTGCCTTGAGGATGACGACATCGCTGAGGCTGCGAGGAGAATGGCTGAATTACAGATGCGCCGGCTCGTCGTGTTCAACAGTGAGGGCGAGCTTTCCGGCATCATCTCACTCGGCGACATAGCGATAGAGCATCAGGGCAATTTGGCGACTGACGCGCTTGAGGAAATCTCACAAGATGAATGATGTCCTTGCTCTGCACGAAACTACCGACGCCTCTGCGAGCCAACCGAGATGACGGCTAGGGTCGAGGATCGAGCCGCGGAGGAAATCGCGGCACGACGCGTGCGACGCGCTGAACGTCGGCTGAAGCAGCGCGAGGCCAACATCAATCGCGCCGCCAAGATGCATCAGGTGCGGATTGCCGCACCTCCGACCGGCAAACCAATGCCCGAGGATCGCCTCCTGGGTCGCGTTCATATCGGCTGCTCCGGTTGGTACTACTGGCATTGGAAAGGGAATTTCTATCCCTCGGATGTTGCGCCGGGCCAATATTTCTCGATTTATCAAGAGCATTTCGCGACAGTCGAGCTCAACGCGCCGTTCTATTCCTGGCCGACCATCAGTTCGGTCAAGACCTGGATCCGCCAAGCCGGGCCGGGCTTCGTCTACACCATCAAGGTCTGCGAGCTGATCACCCACATCGAGCGGTTTGAGAAGACTAAGACCCTGATTGAGGATTTCGGCTATATTGCCGATCTTCTCGGCCCGCAGATGGGATGCTTTCTGTTTCAGCTGCCGCCGAGCGTCCACTACAATCCGGACATGCTGCAGTCCATTCTGGCGCAGCTTGATTCACGCCATAGGAATGTCGTCGAGTTTCGTCACAAAAGCTGGTGGAACCAGGAGGTTTTCAACGCCTTCAAGGCAGCGGGGGCAATCTTTTGCTCTTGCAGCGGTCCCCGGTTGCCTGACGAACTCGTATGTACCGCCGATGATATCTACATTCGGTTCCACGGGATCGAACAATGGTATCGCCACGACTATTCTGACGATGAGCTCATGGTTTGGGCCGAGCGCATAAACAGGAGCGGAGCGAAAACGATATGGGCGTATTTCAACAACGATCGTGACGGTCATTCAATCAAAAATGCCAAGAGACTAGCAGAGATGCTCAGTCTCGCCCTGTAAGTTTGACATTTCGATGCAACAAACGGTGAAGCGATGAAAGTTGTGGCGTGATGGCGAGACAGTCGGCGGAAAAACAGGCCAACCTCGGCATGTCGGTCGAGATTGAACCGATGGAGGCCAAGTCTGCGGAGGCCCTGCCAACTGGCATGGGATGGCAGTTCGAGCCGAAATGGGATGGTTTCAGGTGCATCGTGTTCAGGAGTGGCGTCCGTGTCGACCTTCGATCAAAGTCTGGAAAACCGTTGGGTCGCTATTTTCCGGAACTGATCGCCTTCCTGGCCAGTCTCCCGGTTGACCGCTTCGTCATAGACGGCGAGTTGGTCGTTGAGATCGACGGGAGGTTGGCCTTTGACGCTCTCCAGGCGCGCCTTCATCCAGCCGAAAGCAGAATTCGCAAGCTTTCTAACGAGACGCCAGCGCGGCTTGTGGCCTTTGATATGCTCATGGGCAAAGACGGCGTACTGCTTCTCGATCAGCATCTTGCCGATCGCCGAGCTCGGCTGGAAGAGTTTGGCAAGACAATCCCCACTAATCCCCGTCAGTTCGTGGTATCCCCGTTCACGCGCAAACGTGAGGAAGCTGCGAGCTGGCTTTCAGGGTCCGGCGGCGACACCGATGGCGTTGTTTGCAAACGGCTGGATGAGCCCTATCGCCCTGGTGAACGGGCGATGGTAAAAGTCAAGCGAGTGCGTACCGCCGACTGTGTGGTCGGTGGATTTCGCTACGGGAATGATAGTCACCTAGTGGGTTCGCTTCTGCTCGGACTTTACAATGATAATGGCGAGCTCGACCACGTGGGCTTCACGTCAGCCATTTTGGATGCAGAGAAGCCAGACCTGACAAAGCGGCTGGAGGCATTGCGCGAGCCGCCGGGATTCACGGGTAAGGCACCCGGCGGACCGAGTCGGTGGAGCACCGAGCGTTCATCCGACTGGCAGCCGCTGAAACCGGAGCTTGTTGTCGAAGTGCGCTTTGACCAGGTGACGGGACATCGTTTCCGACATGGCACCAAGTTCTTGCGGTGGCGGCCGGACAAGAGCCCGTCTCAATGTGACTTCCGCCAGATTGGCCAGTGAATCGTAGTGTTTGCCGAGATGGACAGGCGAACTAAGCCCTCATTACAGAGAACAGGCGATAGCTAGCGACAAAATCAGAAAACACGCGCTCGAATCCGGGGAGCCAAAAAGCAGCCTGGAAGGGGAGCACGAGCGCCCCTTGCAGCCAGCCGAATAGGAACCGGGAGCAGGAAGCCTCCGGAGACAGCCATCAGCTGATTGCGGCGCGGCGTCAATCCCAGAATGCGAAAGAAGAGGGGCGCAAACTATTGTACCGGAGGGCGGCAAGCATGCAGCCCCATATTCCAGCCCGGCTTTCTAAGATCTAATCGGTCGGTGGATGGTGTTTCCCGTACTGATTGCTGTCGCGGGACACGCGACACGAACGCCGGCTCTTAACAAGATGCCAAGCTCGCGGTGTGGCGCTCCTGGGCGTTCGCCAATACGACGACAGTCGTCGTACGGTGAACGTCCTCCACGGCGGCGCAGAACGCTAGCAGGGTGGTTGCTCGACCGATTGTCAGTGACATTCAAAGCAATGTCCGGTACCGTGCGTTTGATCGAGCGTCCTCCGGTGGACGAAAGAAGATCGAGAGCGGTCTTTCGGGCTTGCCTCCCCGCACCGATGGGGTGCACCAGGCGGTTGATGCTGACTTGACGACGGCGTCCCATGCGTCGTGCGAACGTTTCCCAGCAGGCACCGTGTGCCAGTCAGTTTAATCGATGCATCAGCAGTTGAAATGCAGCGCAGGCACCGTCCTGCTGCTTGAGGGACGAGCCAATGATTGCGCTCGACGTCGAGGACGTCCTCAACGAGGCCGGTTAATGTGGTGCGGAACATATCGTCGTCTGGCGACGCCACCACCTGGCTGGCCAACGGCACCGGTCGTCGTGATCATCGATCCCGGTCTTCGCGATTGCTTCTGCAACGCCGAGGTGTGGCTGCTGGCCGAGAGGAAAATACCCTTCGTCGTCCACTCGGGCGACGACCATTCCCTAGTGGAGGACGAACCGGCTTTCGCAAGGGGATATTGGCTCTCGAAGCCGTCGATTTCGGCCGACATTGTCAAGGCGATAGGCGTGGCAATGACGGGTGTCAGAGCATGACCGACAATCACCGGCTCGTTATGGCCCGTATCAGGGCCGAAATGGAAAAGGGAACGTCCACGACGGAGGTTATCATGATCGTCGCACGTATCTTCAGACGACAGCAGGAGGCCGATAGAGCTGTTTCTAGCCGGACGTCGACGGAAACGAAGTCTAGTCGAGGCTGATGCGCTCAGTCCTTCGTCTCGAGGCCGCCCACATTCGCCTCGTAGTCGCGCTCCGGTATACCATAGGCGTCCCCCGCAAGCATTTTCAGACCGGCTCTGTCGCGAATGGTTATGGACGCTCTGGAGGCCGTGATCAGGCGTTTGCCTTCGAGAATATGGATAGTCGTCGTCACACTCTGTCTGCGCACCGCCAGCATGATGCCAATGAACTCGTGGGTCAGTTCGATATCGTCGCCCTCGGATCGGTCGTGGCACATCAGCAGCCATCGGGCCAGACGCGCCTCAATATGCTGGGTGGCGTTGGAGAAGGCCGTATAGGCGACCTGTACGGACGCCGAATGCAGATAGCGGGTGAGGAGATTCCGCAGGGTGACGCTTTCGGCCATCGCTGCTTGGAGGCGCACGTTCTCGATACGGTGTCCGGCGCCCGGGACTTGCATGAAGACGTGGTACGGACTGGCAAGAACACCGGAGACGCCGGCGGCAGGTGTCAGGCCCTCCCGGCCAAACAGACCGATTTCGGCTTCTGGTTCGGTCGTTGATGGAACGACGACAGATCCGATCCCACTCTCGGGAAAATACGTGAAGTCCCCCGCTTTACCAGGTTCGGCGAGGGCCAGGCTCCGGGGCAGATCCAGGAACTGAAGGTGCGGCGCTATGCGCGACAAGTCTTCTGGGTTCATTCGGATCAGCAGGTTGTTTCGATAAGGGGACGAGTTGGGATTTTGCATATCGCTCTTCCTGATGAGGCAAGAGCAAAACGGTCTCCCAGCCGGTCGCGCCAGACGTCAGCAACCGATATTCAACGGTACGCGCAAAAGGTGTTTTCTTTACGTTCGTGCCACTCCCAATGAAGGCGGACTCCCACAAGAAGAGTGTCCGTAACAAACAGTAACGAATCGAACTCTCTCAGCTTCGCGGCGCCAAAGCCGCGGGAGTCGCGCTGTGGACGTGAGACGTCGACGACGATACGCTGGTGATGGAGGAAAAGGGTGCCGGCTATAGGAAACGGCGAGCTGACGTTCGTGCATTTGTTTGAAAAGATTCATCCGGCAGACCGCAACCCCCGTGCGCGCCGCGTTCGTTGCGACCAGAGCGCTCTTCGGCCCCTACAAAATCGATTTTCGGATATTAACGGAGGCATCCAACGTTCGCTGGGTCTCGGCGCGCGGTGAGGCCCGCCTGCCGGGCCGGGAGGCTAGGGCAGCAAGCTCCTCCATCCTCTGGTTCCACGATAAACCTTCAAAACTTCAAGGTACCGGCCGTTTTCCTAATGGCCGGGGGCGCAGACCAAAGAATGCCTGGCGGCGGGAACATCGCTCTCTACTGGAGGTTTAGGAGCGCAACGGAGTGTAAAGCACCATGAATATCTCGAAGATCGCACCCATCATGATTGCAGCAACCCTCGCAGGCACGGCCTGCCTCGCGGCTGAACGACCGAAGCAGGCAGCTCAGGAGTTCGCCACGAAAGCAGCCTCCGCCAACATGTTCGAAATCGAGGCTGCGAAAGTCGAAGCCGCAAAAGGCAAGGACGGCCCCGCAAAGCAGTTTGCTGCGGACATGCTCAAGGACCACGGGAAGGCCGGCCCGGAGTTGGAAGCCGCCGCGAAGGCCGACGGCGTGACCGTCCCCACCTCGATCGATGCCGACAGCAAAAAGAAGGTGGATGCCCTGGCGTCTGCCGACAGTGCAAATCTCGATCAGGCCTATCTCTCGACTCAGCTTACGGCCCATCAGGACGCCGTCAAACTCTTCGAAGAATACTCAAAATCTGGTCCGGATGGACAGCTTAAGAACACCGCGGGAAAGATTTTGCCCGATCTGCGGATGCATCTCGTTCGCGTCCAAGGCCTTACCTCCAAATAAAGGGCCGAGCCTCACCAAAAAAGGCATCGTGACCGAAAAGACCGCGAACCGGGAAACCGACGATACCAGATCGTCGGATACCCCGGAATCTAACAAGCGCCCAGACGACTTAGCAAAAAATGCAAGAGAAGGCCTTCAAATGATGTCTTCAAAAGTGGACCCGCTGAGCCTGCCAAGGCTAAGCGAGCGACCACCGACGACGATGAGGGCGGAGACCCCAGCCTCGCATAAACGCGCAGAGACCTTCGAAGACCACTTTTGTTCGTCTAACAGCCACTGATATGCTGTTTCGAATACTAGTCCGCATAGTCAGTCGTGCGCGCCAGATGCCGATTGAGATCCAGCGCTCCGTCGGTCCATCACCCCTGGCCCGCGCTCTCCACGACTATCTTCGCCGCGTCCACGGCCTTCCGCGCGGCTCGCAGCCGCTCGTCCACGCCTGCGGGTACCTTCACTGCGCTGCGCGCCGAGATCAGCTCTGACATAAAGCGTTTCCGTTCGTTCTCTAGGAGACGAAGTTTTGCCCTTCGCCAAAGTATCCCGCCAACGACGGTGTAGTGGCGGTCTGGGGTCTCCAGAAGATGCCGCCCGTCTGTCAAGCGCCGACACCAGCGCTCGAAGTGTCGACATTCCGCAGCCGGAAGAAATAGCGGCGGTCGCCGCCGTCACCGACCGCCGCTGTGGCTCCTCGCCGTCGACCACGCGCGGATTATGCGACGCCGTCGTCGCGCGAGCGCGCAGAACTTGCTGACAATGGCACGAGCTTGGTCCTTCCCAGCAGTATTACAGGGAAAGGCCGCGATCTACGACCCACCCAGAGCGAGACGATCTCTTGCGGGAGCACGAGTTTGAGCGCTTTAAACCACGTGCGCCGCGCCAGCTGTAGATCGTCCGCCATCGCTGCCTCCTCCTCTATAAAGCCCTGGGGGCAGGTCCCGGCCGCATGAATGACATCCGTTCGCTGTGATGCGAGCCGCTTCTAGGCGCCGCACCGAACACGAACGCGAGGGCTGATACGACGGCGACTGCTGTGATCGGCCTCTCGCGGATCTTGTCCTCGACGCTCTTCACAAACGTGCGAGCCTCCGACTTGGCGGGGGATGTCGCACCGGACGCCATCTCTGTTGCAGGGCCGCCCGCCATGCGATCTACATCTCGTCGAAGCGCATCAAGAGCATCGCGAATCTCGTAGACGCGATCCGAGTGACGGCGCTCCCGGATGATCGGAGGGGCTCTTCAACCATTCCTTCAAGACACGCTCGCGCTTTTCGGCCTGTTCGATTTCAATAGACTGCACTACTGGGGAATTTTTCGGTCGGGCATCGTCATTCTTCTGTCTGCTCAGGAAGTCCGCCCAAGAGCCGAGGTTCCATCTCCGCCGTCGCTTTGGAAAGAAATCGTGGTCTGGCCATTCTTTTCGAAAGTCCGACGTAGGTGCGAGAGCGGAACATCCGTTCGCGATGAAGGTTAGCCTCGCAGAAGGAGTAAGCATCATGGGAATGAATAAGCCGAAAGACGGTGCGCCAGGTACCACCGACCAGTCTCCTCGTTGGGAGGGGCCACAGGAAAACACGCCGCCAGGATACATGCCCGCGAAGGACGATCCGGACCGCGCCGAAGATGCCAATGGGGAAACCAATGCCAATCCAGTGGTCAAGAAAGTTTCCCACGGCCTCAAGCAGAAAGGCGAATGAGATGACGGACGTTGAAAAGGATGCGAACGGCCAGTATGCGAAGTCGGTCGGTGATCGAAAGGCAACCGGTGTGGCCAGCGCCAAGCCGACCGTCGTCACCGGGTCGGAAGACGCGACGGAACATAAGACGCCGCCAGGTAAAAAGCCCGTCAAGGACTGGGACATCAACTATGATCCAGCCAAAATGAACGAAGGCGAGACCCGGTAGCGAGACGTCACCTGGGGGCTCAGACGACTTCCAACGGAAGCAACGGCGGGCGCGGAGTTCGACCACGGTGGCGTCACCGGGCGAAACGACTTCTCCCTTGAGCGCGATTGTCATGCCGTTCTCCAAACCCGGTGCTTTTCCGGGTAGCGCGCAGACCGGTCACCTCGAACTTGAACTTCGGGTCTGGCAACGAGGTAGCGCGACGGAGTCGACACTGCGAACGACTGGCCCACTGCGGACTGAAACGCCCTCGGGCGGAACAAAAGGTGGTTGCGTGTGTTTCGGTGCTGACCGATCAGCAATTTCGCGGCCGGCGGCATTCGAAATCATCGGAGATCAACATGGAAAACGCACAAATCGGCTGGATCGCGGCCATCATTATCGGCGGCCTCGCAGGCTGGCTCGCCGAGATGTTCATGAAGTCGAACATGGGCGTCCTGATGAACGTCATCCTGGGCATTGTCGGCGCGATCGTCGCCAACTTTCTCCTGTCGCTCTTCGGTGTCGCGCTAGCCGGCTGGCTTGGTTACCTGATCGCTGGCTTCATCGGCGCCTGTATCCTGATCGCACTCGCGCGCATGCTTCGTCGTACCACGTAGGGAAAGCGCGCTGGGGCCCCCCAATACCGTCACGGAGTTCAAGTATTTTCGGTCTTGTGTCTCCGGACATGGTCGGCAAGCGAGCGGTTCGACGCCCTCCCGTCAGACATCTTCCTGACGCGAGGTGGACCAGATAAAACGGTCGAGATGCTCCCGCCTGAAAAGCAACAGCGCTCCATCTCGTCATTGAAAAGGTTGCCCAGGTCATTCCCGATGCGAAGGCGCCAGTTATGGTATCTGGCGCGCTGCATTGGCTAAAATTAATTATGAAGCCGAAGACGACGTCTATCATCTGCTGGGGCCATGCCGTCGGCGAAGAAGCCAGGTAAATGGACGAAATCGCCAGCGGTGGTTCGAGACTTAGAGTCGGCGACAGTGACGCCGAAACAAACCTACAGCAGGCCTGCATCACTAGAATTAGAGTGGTGCTAAAAGGTCAGTTGGCAGGTGGTTCAACCTGCGTGACAGCGACAATCAGGTTTCAGGCGGCCGGCGAAGCTGTGATCTGATGGTTGCCTGCATTAGATCGCGCGCAAACAAGTGATATCGAAGAGACTGCCGCCATTTTAAAAGGTCGGCACGAGCGATTGCGGTAGTTTCGCCGCGAATTAAACCCTCGGCGATTTCGGCCTCAGAAGCGGCTATATTGCGCTGGTCCTCGGTTATGTTTTGTCCTGCCACTTCGAACGCAGATCGGTTGGGCATTTTCCGCTCCTTCGTGGGTTTTGGGAAAATCCAGAGTGCAGTATTAAGCACTGGCGCATTTCTAGACTGAGTTCAAAAGGTTGGTCATCGATGGACTCAATGAGTCAGGATTTGTAACAGCGCTTCGACTTTCAACGGTCGGGAAGCTCTCGCTTCTGATCTCCCATCCGGCTCACTTGTCACTATCGGTATCCCCTCCATCCTCTTTCCCGATAGCATTCTCACCCGCCTGTTTCGCTTTACCAGCAAGCCCATGATGGCTTTCTGTCATCGCCGGCACGCTCCTGACGACTGGGACCCGGCACTGTTGGGAGATTATCCCTCCCCATCTTCGACCATTCCCTCGGCTGGCGTGCCGATCGCGGAGGAAGCAGCGCTTTTGACGGGTGTCTTGATCTTTTTCGTGTCCCGGTCGCGTTTGTCTGGCATGGCTATGCGCAGACCCTTTCCAGCCTCCTTCCCAAGCTTCTCGCGGCGCCGGTCGGCATCCGCGCTGTCAGAAGCTCGGGCGTCATCAGTCTCCGGCGGTATTATTGTCTTCGTCATAGGATATACCTTTCGTGCTTATTGCGGCCTCTAACAGAGCGACCTGACGTCCGCATACAGTGCGGGATAACGCGTTTACGCGCCATCTTCCTTGGTCTGCTGTGCGCGTGCGCGTAGATTCGTCTGAACGCTTCCGATGCGCTTGTCCTGCAAATCGGCAGACCTTCACAGGCGCCCAAACCTTCCGCCTGTCGTTAAGTTCCCGGAGAGAAATTGGTCATTCAACCGGGTATCCGGATTTTCCGTTGCGATCGCTCCCGATGAGGTCTCGGGCTGTGCGAACCAGGGCATCGACTGAGATTTCGAACTTGGCGTAAACGTCGTTGATCTTACCCGAGGCACCGATCCGGTGCATGCCAACGAAGCCGCCGCCGATGCCGGTATAGCGGTCCCCAGGATCTTTGTACGGCAGCTTTAATTGCTACCCGCGCCCGCGTTTCACTGAGCACGGAACGCTTGTAGGATTGGCCCTGCTCCGAACAGCAGTTGGCATGGCATCGATACCGCTGCGGTGGTGATCCCGCGTTTGCAACGCCGCGCGCGCCTCGATCGCGAGAGCCAGTTCCGATCCCGTCGCGATCAGTGTGAGATCACGCTCTCTCGGTTGGCTTCAAGGAGAACGTAAGCGCCCTTGGCGGATAGTTTTCGGGCGCTGGTTTTTGGCGAAGCATGGGCATGGGCATGGGCTACCGCGAGAGCGCGAGAACCGCAGCCTGGCGCGGGTATCGAGGACAGCCTCCCAGCATTCCAAAGTCTCAATTTTATTTAACTGACGGGTCTCGGTTCTGGCCTCCTCAGATCCCATTACCGTCCGCTTCGCGCTTCGGATGCCTATGGTCTTGCGAGCCTTCAGACTGCGTACTGTGTTGTCACAACTCGCCGGATTTCGCCTTATGCGTGACCAAATAAGCGAACCAACGTCACGCAGCGAAGTTTCCTGCGAGTAAAGTTATCGGTTCCTGCCGAAGTCGATGCACGTCAAGTGTACGACCCGCCCCCCCACCAGAGTCCTCTTTTCTGCGCCAAGCCCCGCATTGATAGCCCTGGAAAACGGGACGGGGGGACGCCTACGACGGAACAGGGCCACCGCGTGAATGAAGGCGATTGATTAACATATGTGATGGAGTTCGATGCGCAGAAGCGTAAGTCCAAGTCAGACGAGCGGACCCGGTAGCCTCCCATCACGGTCGCGTCGCTCAAGGGGGCGTGGCGGGACAATTTGCGGGCCTTCCTGTGTGTGAAGGCTATCGCGCCAGCCAGTTTACCGACAACCTTCCAGGAGCTTCTATGCGAACTGCCGATGCCAAGAACGCCGTCGAGGCCGACATGATTAGGCTCATGCCCGAAATACGCAGGTTCGCGACGCGCTTCACGCGCGATCAGAGCGAAGTGGATGACCTCGTCCAAGAGACACTGGTCCGCGGCCTTGCAAATATCGATAAATTCGAGCCCGGAACGCGGCTGCGATCATGGTTATTCACTATTCTGCGCAATACATTTTGCACCCGATATCATAAAAGCGCGCGAGAAGCGCCCGGGGCTGCAGATTGCATATCGGCCCTCGCTTCCGTGCCTCCGTCACAGGAATGGGCAGTGCGCCTGCGCGAATTCGAGGCCGCTGTGGCGACCCTTTCGCCGAACCACCGTTCGGCATTCGACGCTGTCCTGGTTGATGGCGATAGCTACGAGGCGGCGGCTCGACGGTGTGGTTGTCGCGTCGGCACCATCAAAAGCCGCGTGAACCGCGTCCGCCTTGCCCTCACGCAACAGATGGGCGGTACCATCTAGCGTGATAGGGCTAACATAACATATGACCTAGCCGTACCCAGCCTTTGCGTATCTAACGGAGGGATCACCGGCACCCTTTCCGGCCAGTCCGTGACAGAGAGACCAAGCGCTCCCGCCACCAACAGGGAGCAACGCCATGCCACGCTATTTCTTTCACATCATGAACGGCAAGGCCATTCTTGACGACATTGGACTGGAGCTTGCCAGCATGGATGAAATGCGTATCGAAGCGGTCCGGGCCGCCGGGCAGATGCTGAGCGACGGAGAGCACAGGTGGAAGGGCCAGGCCTGGCAGATGATCGTCACCGATGCAGATGATATGATTGTCTTCGGCGTCAACGTTTCGGTTGACCACCACGGGCTCTGAGCGGCTCGCCTTCAACCGCTCACTGCGTTAAGCCGCTCCCTTGCTGCGGCCAGCGAAGATGCAGATAACTGGGATCGAAATCAGAATATGCCTTAAGACGATGAACGTTGGGGATGACGATGCGCTCGTTCTTGAGGGTGACCAGTCCGGATTCTCGCAGTTCTTTCAAGCTCCTGTTCACGTGCACAATCGAAAGCCCCATCGTGTCGCTCAGTTCCGCTTGTGTTAACGGAAGTTCGAACGTGCCTTCATCTGTTAATCCAACAGCTTTCATCCTTTCGTGCAATTCGCAAAACAAGTGAGCGATCCGGTGGGGAGCAGGCCGTTGTCCGAGGTTCACTAGCCATTCGCGCAACGTCGCCTCATCGACAAGAGAACACATCCAGAGCGCGCGAGTGAGGGATGGTCTTCTCTCCGTCAACTCCAGGATCGTTGCAGGCGAAAGGTGAGCCACACGGCAAGGACTGAGCGTGCCGATGCCGTGATCCATCTTTTTTAGCAATGCGACATGGAGATCGCAGAAATCGCCGGGGATGAGGTAGGCGAATATCTGGCGTCGCCCCTCTGCGGTGAGCTTGTAGCGCATAGCGAAGCCGTTGAGCATGAGCAGGACGTTCTCCGGATTGTCTCCCTCCCTGATGAGATCACGGTCCGCGCCGATTTCTCTTGTTCGGCTGGCAACGGAAAGCAGCCATGCCCGGTCATCAGGGTGTAGAGTATCAAAGCTATCCAGTTTTCGAATGAACGCATTTGCCACCGAGGGTTCCTTAGAATCAGCGCGATATGTATGCCGAACTGTCCGCTTACGGACATAGCATGGGAGCGAGACCCTAGCCAAACCGACATAGCCTGAAGTTCGCTATTAACTATGTAAACGCGTAACGACGCGTCTGGTCGGTCCGCAAACCGGCGGGGATAAGGCGATGGGTGATTTCCTGCGAGCAGGCGGAGATATGGCGGAGGCTATTCGCGATCACGACTGGGGCCCAACGAGCATCGGCGCGATCGACACCTGGCCGCTTGCGTTGAAAGCAGTCGTCCAGATGATGCTACATCAGCGCCATGCGATATGCCTGTTTTGGGGGCGCGACCTCAACATACTTTACAATGATGCCTACAAGCCGTTCCTTGGTGCGAAGGAAACCGGTGCGCTGGGAAAGCCTTTCCCGGTCATATGGTCGGACGTGTGGGATGACGTTAAGCCCTTTGTCGACGAGGCACTGTCTGGCAGTGGCACCTACACGGAGAATATGCGCCTCGTCATGGACCGTAATGGCTATGATGAAGAGACTTTCTGGACGTTTTCCTATAGCCCGCTTTACGACGATGATAGCAATGTCGCCGGTATCATCGATGTCGCCGTCGACACCACGGCGATGGTGCGGAGTCTAGGTGCTCAGGAGGTTCTCCGCCATGAATTGGTGCACCGGGTCAAAAATTCGATGGCAGTGACGACTGCGGTGGTCAGTGCAAGCCTTCGGCACGCCGAGACGCTCGACCAGGCGCGCGAAACGATCACCCATCGAATAGCAGCTCTAGGCAAGGCCCAAAACATGTTGCATGGAACGCCTGCAGACGTCGCTGTCGCCGCAACGGTCAGAGAAAGCCTCGCAGCTCATCTTGATGACCCAGGCCGTGTGACAATTCTCGGCCCGACACTTCATGTGTCGACGCAGCAGACGATCGGCCTATCGCTTGCGGTCTACGAGTTGGCAACGAACGCGCTCAAATATGGTGCTCTGTCGAACGACACGGGCTCTATAAAAATCACCTGGCAAACCTCCGGCGCGCGAGGATCTGAGTTTGTCTGGGAGGAAAAAGGCGGCCCACCCGTGAGGCCGCCGAAGCGAGCCGGCTTCGGTTCCAGTCTGGCGAACAAGATCGTCGCATCCTATTTCTCCGGCGTAGGCGACACAGCCTACCTGCCTGAAGGCGTCCGCTTTGTCCTGTCAGGAACGTATCAAACGGAGAACGATGCGACCGCATGCCGATCGCTTCCCGAAATTGAGAGAAAAGGGGTGTCCGTGACGGCCGAAAACGGATCTGCGTCCGTCCAGGAAGCACCACCATTCATCTAACTGCAAGCCGTTCACGGAACATTCGCCCGGCCGGAATGTTGTTGACAGAAAGGAATTGTGCAATGCAGCAAGTCTTATCTTGGGCGCGGCCCGTCCAACTTGGCCTCGGTGACGGGGCAGCGCGATTGATATACGGGCCGGCAGATGCCTTACGGTCGCTACGGGAGTGGCCGGCAGGGGGCGGCTGGTTTTTCGAACGCGCCATAAACCGGTGTCACGCCGCGCTTGAGACGGAGGGGGATCTGGAGCTCTCCCGGCAGGCCTTCGTTGCAGCTTCACTGGAAGCCTCGATCCCATTTGCCTGACCAGTTTTCACACTGCAGCACGATTAAGAGCATTGCTGTGCTTGGCAAAGGTCGATCTTTCATTTTCTGTCCAAACAGCGTCGACCATTTTGCATGATGCACACTGGCGTATAACTCTGGACCTTGAAGAAGGAAAAGCTGAACGAAATCTGAAGGAACTGCTAAGAAGAGGAACGTCGGTCTATCGCCCGACTACGCGTGAGTCTTGCGCGCGAGAGCTCAACCAGAAGACGAATAGCACGGTCCTCGAAGACTAACCGTTGACGAACCCGCTCCCCTGTCGTATATGATAGCTCATCGATCTTTTGCTTGCCGAGCTTTGTCTACCGCGCGATTGGCACCGCGTTTTAAGCGAACTTCCCTTTCAAAAATAGTCGGTTTTCGTCTGCGTGGCATAAGCTTCGCGGTTCCTCACTCTATGCTTTGAAAGGGTTCATCATGACCACTGGCACAGTAAAATGGTTTAATTCAACCAAGGGCTTCGGCTTCATCCAGCCTGACAATGGCGGCGCTGACGCTTTTGTCCACATCTCTGCCGTCGAACGCGCAGGAATGCGTGAGCTGGTCGAAGGCCAGAAGATCGGCTTTGAACTCGAGCGCGACAACAAGTCGGGCAAGATGTCGGCCTGCAATCTGCAGAACGCTTAATAGATATCTGCTTCCCTTTGACCACGGATGTACTGGCATCGCCGGAGGCAACTATCAGTTTGAGGCCAGGCAATTCGCCTGGCCTTTTTCGTTTTGGCGTCATAGCTGACATCGAGGACATTCAATGACAGAGACATATAGTAAATCTCGCCAGCAGGCCGAGACCGCCTTCGGCCATCTTCAGACGGAGTTCTTCGCCAAGAACAATGCGGCGGAAGAGCTTGAATCCGTGGCCCAGGCGCGCGATGCCAAGACGTTCAGGCTGCGCGAAGCGCGCCTCGCCAAGGAGCAAGCCGACCGGATGTCTGCAACATCTGCGCTGCTTGCCAAACGAGCCAAGGCCGGCTGATCATCCCAACGACAACTATCAGGATAAAAATTTGAGACACGCCAGAAACAACGAACTTACCGACCGACGCTCCGCTGCTGCGGACGCCAAGACAGCTCTTCTCACGAGCTACCGAGCTGCAAAGACGGCGGCTGAGCCGTCACAGGCCGCCAGACAGGCCGAGCGCATCTCTCTTGTTGAAGCGCGCGAGGCGCGCCGTGCGGAACGGGATCGGCTGAAGCATGAGGAGCTTACCCGGGTCGAGACCCTTGCGGCTCAAGAACAGGCGGCGATCGAGGCAGCAGCTGCGGCAGAGATCGAGGCGCGACAGGCGGCAGAGAATGCCCGGATATCACGGGTTGTTCAAGATGAGGCCGCTCGCAAAGCCGAGCGCGACAGACGTTATGCCGCCCGCAAGGCCCGGCATGCTTAGTATCCAGGGACCCACCTTTTATTGGATGGTCCGTGGATGATTGCATCTGGGCCTGGCCGGAGCTACTTTTTCAGTTCTGCCGTCAACCCTGCTTCGATCCCACAGGCCTGAATGAACATCGTCCAGTCGATACGGCCATTCAGAAGCGGGGGCGATTTCCGGTAGGTGATCAATCTGGCCAGAGATGGCCGTATATTCACCAACACTCGCCTTGATGTGATTGGGGCGATGCGAAGCTCGCAGAATTCCGAACTTTTTCACTGACGTGATGACGGGTCGTGTTTTGTCATGCTCATTCCGTTTCTGTCGACACCAAGCGGAAATAGGGGCGCCCGTTGACAAAATATGTTTAGGGCAAGTGGTTACCTGTCGATCGCTGGCTCTTGAATGGAGAGCCGCAGACTTTTGTGCTGAGGCATAGATAGGCTTGCAATAACTCACCTATGGCAATAATTATGAGTTATAGAGAAGGCGGCTATAACTCATGAAATGGAACTGGCAGAACCCCGATTGGCCAAACTTCAGGTACGATACCGCAAGCCTGGTACCATTGGAGCAGAAATTCTTGCAATCCGCCGGCGAGGTTATCGGTGCTGTTCGACATTTCAACGATGACGACAGCAACCAACTTCGCATTGAGTTGCTGAGCGACGAAGCGGTCAAGACCTCAGAGATTGAGGGGGAATTTCTGGACCGCGCGAGTGTTCAGTCATCGCTCCGTCGGCAGTTCGGGCTAGACACTGATGGCAGACAGATCCGCCCACAAGAGCGGGGGATCGCCGAGATGATGGCGGATGTCTATCGAAGTTGGCATAGGCCGCTGCGTCGTGAGGGACTGTTCCAGTGGCATTCAATGCTGATGGCCGGAAATCGATATATTGAAACGGTTGGCGCTTATCGCAAGCATGAAGACGCCATGCAGATCGTGTCAGGTCCATTCGAGAAGCCCACAATCCACTTCGAGGCTCCCCCGTCCCGCCAGGTTACCACTGAGATGGAGACCTTCATCGCATGGTTCAATCAATCCGGGCCAGATGGCCACATGTCGCTTCAAGCTTTGACGCGCGCAGCAGTAGGCCATCTTTACTTTGAAAGCATACATCCATTCGAGGATGGCAACGGCCGAATTGGGCGCGCGCTCGCCGAGAAATCCCTGGCGCAAAACATAGGGCAGCCAAGCCTCATTTCACTCGCCTTCACAATCGAGAAGAGCCGGAAGGCCTACTACTCAGAGCTTGAGCGGCACCAACGCAAACTTGATATCACAGATTGGATCATTTTCTTCTCGAAAACGATCCTGGATGCTCAACGGGCGACGCTTGAGCGCATCGATTTCTTCATTCAGAAAGCACAGTTCTATGATCGTTTCCGGGGCCGGCTCAACGAGCGCCAGGAAAAGGTAGTCGCGCGCATCTTCAAGGAAGGCACGGCAGGCTTCAAGGGGGGGCTAAGTGCCGAAAACTACATCTCGATCACAGCTACATCCCGCGCTACAGCAACACGCGATCTTCAGCAGCTCGTGGAGATCGGTGCGCTGACGCGTACCGGCGAACGTCGGCATACCCGGTACTCGCTGTCATTGCGGAAATAAATTGCAGCTAGTCTAATGAACTCCAACAACGTTATTATCTTGGTGAACGATTATTCGATTCCGCTCGAAGGTCGCGAGGATACGGCTTCCGGCTCAGATACCATACATTCCTACCCCCGTGGCTCATGGTGCGATTTTATCGAAACCACCGACATTGAAAGCGAAGAACGGGTTGAAGGCAAATGTCGTCGCGGCCAGCGTCGTCGCGAGGCCGATTTTCAACGGCGTGAGCCACAGTGTGTCGGCCGCCAAAAACTCCGGCCAAGCAAGGCCTTCCAGTCCTCTAGGAGCGGGAAGTGCAAGCTGGGTGTCATCAGCGCCAGAGCTGATAACTCCGAACAGGGATTGGATTTCCGAGAGTAGTTTCCTGTGCCATCG
Source organism: Rhizobium sp. 01L410 (assembly GCF_056400165.1). Classification (NCBI taxonomy): domain Bacteria; kingdom Pseudomonadati; phylum Pseudomonadota; class Alphaproteobacteria; order Hyphomicrobiales; family Rhizobiaceae; genus Rhizobium; species Rhizobium sp. 01L410. The sequence goes on along the minus strand of NZ_JBFTST010000005.1, from coordinate 96,012 downwards.
TATTCTCCATGGTTCGAGACTGCCTAACGGCAATCCCCATCGACGGTTCCCAGTTTGGTCCAATATGGCTGCCGTTTCATGACATTGAGTTCGAAGGTGTCGTTGCCCTCAAGAGCAGCGGCCGTAGACCGTCCGTCTTTCCGGAGCGATACACGACAACCGGGTCTCCTTCTTCGCCGACGACCGGATTTCCATCACGACGAACGACAAGGACGCCAGCGTGGCTGGACGCCATCTGTTTCGCCTCCTCGATCCCTTCAGTGTCGGAGGCGTCAACAACAGTCTCCCAAGCCTGCACGGCCTGGCCGCGGTAATCGAGGTCGAATGCGATACGCTGATGGAAGAAAAAGTGCCGGGCATAAGACTTCCCCTTGGGTGTCCCATAAGGGTGTGGGGCGGATAGCGCCAATCGAGTTGGCGCCATAAGTTCATGCCAACGCGTGTTTGATGCGCTCAACATGAGATGATGGAGCTGTGCCCAGCTCATCCTCGGCGACTGAAATCTCGGATACGGTCAGTCCGGTGGCGATCGCGAGGTCCTCCAAGCTGTAGTTTTTGGCTATACGAGACGCCTTGAGGCTGGCAGCTGTCGACTGCGGTATGTGCGAAATCTGATCCATTTCAATGCTCCTTCTCGCCGCATTTAACGGCGAAGCAGAATTCTGGTTCCGCCGAACTATTTCGAGGTCGGATTTTGGTTCCCAGCGAGCCTTATCCGGCGTAGACGCTCGCTCTTTTCGTGGCACAGTCGCCGCTCCTCGTCGGCGAAGTCCATAGCAATCTTGTTGGTATGTTCGAAAGCTGCCGCCCGTTGCTCCACAGTCAGTGTCTTTCTGATCCTGCTCACCATGATAATTTTCCTTTGGGGATTTCGTCCATATGGGAAGGTGTGGCCGCTCCTTCAAACGCATCAACACGCTTTGTCCAGTAATGGACGCGTCACGTCACGGTCTTGAGAAGGGATCGCTACGACCCCATTTTAGATCGGCCACACCAAATCACACGAGCCTCCGCAGCGGCGTCCGCCGGCGCATGCGTGAGGCTTGCGCGCGGGGTGAGAGGGTCGCTCCCTTTCCTGAAGGTCGAGCGCCCTCGGACCCTTTGGTTTCGGAGAAGGCCAATAGCCGAAAAAAAGGCCCTCTCACGGGGGGTGAAGAGGGCCGTAAATATCAGGAGATCGGTCAATGGAGGTCGCCATCGGCCGACTGACAGCGGACACTGTCGTCGCCTAACGTAACGGAACGAGAGGGCTCCGGTATCCCTAGATTTCGCCATGGGCATGGAGCCGCTATCTATCTGGGCTCCATGGGTGGGCGCGATTGCCAGACAGTGCTCAGACGGCGGCGATCGCGAATGATCCTGTCACAGCCAAAATCGTTTGGGGACACGCAATGGCCGCCGAAAAGTTATCCGGAATAGTGATCGGCCCCCTTGGACTAAGCCATCGTCTAGCGTTTACTCCGATGGTGCAGCGGGCAGGGCGCGTTTGTGTTCCGACGCACGATACATCGTCACGATGCGGTCCAGCGAGCTTTGTTTGATTTCCTTGCCTTCCAGAAAATCGTCGATCTCGTCGTAGGTTACACCGTAGGCATCTTCGTCGGGCCTCAACGGAGCATCGCTCTCTAGGTCGGCCGTGGGGGTTTTGAACACGAGTTGCTCGGGTGCGCCGAGATGTTGGGCGAGGGCACGAACACGACGCTTGTTGAGGCCCGACAAGGGTAGGATGTCGGCCGCTCCGTCTCCGAACTTCGTGTAGAAGCCCATCAATGCTTCCGCTGCATGGTCGGTGCCGATTACGAGGCCGCGCGTGGCACCCGCTAGAGCGTACTGGGCGATCATGCGCTGGCGAGCTTTAACGTTCCCCAAATGGAAGTGGAAGCGGTCAACCTCCAGAAGGTCACCTGCGTCTTTTGATATGGCCGCCATCATAGCGTCGGCGGCCGGCTTGACATCAATGGTGACGATCCTGTCGGGTTTGATGGTATCCAACGACAGTTGCGCGTCGACCTCGTCTGCCTGGTCGCCGTAAGGCAGCCTCACAGCGGCGAACCGCGCATCGTAGCCAGAAGCTCGGAGATTCGTGACTGCGCGCTGTGCCAACAACCCGGCGGTGAGGGAGTCGACGCCTCCACTGATACCCAGGACATAAACGCGGCATGCCGATGCCCGCATGTAGTTCTCCAGGAAAGATATGCGTTTTGCCGCTTCCGCATCCAGGCTGAATACTCTGGAGACGCCCAGTCGTCCGATTATCGCTTTTTGCACAGGCAGCATGTCTGTCTTCCATCCCAAAATAGAAACTTCTCAAGTGGACGTGTCTCACATGTGGCGAAGCTCACGAAATGATGGAGCCTGAAGGGCGAACACGTGCCAACTGATCTCCCGTCTCGGCATCGTAAATCGAAAGATCGACGACAAAGTCTCCTGACTTGGCAAGCTGATCAAGAAGGGTCGCCGCTAGTCGAAGTGCACAGATCGGATTGACCGCGATGTCCATGGTCTCTGTACTGGACAAGGCAAGCCGGGCCAAATGGCTACCGTCATGAAGGGGGGCGAACATCTGAAAGCTTTCCACCTCAAGATAGGCATCTGCCTCGCCTTCGGTCGTCGGACGGCGGCTCGTGAAGAGCTCTGCGAAAGAAAGCTTCTGATCTTTGGAGAGCATAGGTTCAGTCCCTCAGTGATTGGTTATTTGTATGTGTTGGAATAAGGGATCAGACGCAGAACCGGATAGGCAGTCCTTCGGGCACAATGAGACGACAAATCCGACCGGTCACTGTCTCGAAATCACCTCGATTAGTGTTGCATTCGCTAGTTGGACCAGCGGACCGTCTAGTGTGCAGTCATAAAATTGTCCTAGCAACGAATGGGCTACAGCGAGACCCTTATGGGGGTAGGCTTTCATGAAGATCGCCGCCGCCGAGTCCGTCCACCCGTCATCAACACGCAAGATGTAGTCGATTCTACCATATCATGATTTTTGCGAAGCAATTCTGCCGGCAGAACCAAATTTGAACCCCCACGGGTCGGTCACCGCGGATGAATGCCGAGCTCTGGCCCAAAGGCAATTTTCTCCTAGATAGGCAGAAATTGGCACGCGTTTGCGCGCCGACGTCATTTAGAGCTTTTAAAACACGTGGTGAAGTTTAACGAAGAGGTGAATGCAATGATTTCGAAGACCTTGGCAGCGATGATTGCGGGCACTTTCGTTGCCGTTGCAGCCATCGCACCGGCCCATGCCGATGCGGTTAAGATCGGCAGCAAGAATTTTACAGAGCAGTTCGTCGTCGCTGAAATCTATGCCCAGGCTTTGGAGAAGGCGGGCGTTGAAGTGGATCGTCATCTGAATCTTGGCGCGACGCTTGTTGCGCACACCGCTTTGACCAACGGCGAAATCGATCTCTATCCGGAATATACCGGCACCGCTCTCGCGGCAGTGGTTAAGGGCGACCTGTCGGGCTCCGCTGACAAGATCTATTCCGACGTCAAGGGTTATTACGAGAAGAACCTGAAGCTGACGCTTCTCGAGCCGACAAAGATCAATAACGGCTACGCGATTATTACGCTGCCGGAGACGGCCGAGAAGTACAAGCTCAAGACCTTGAGCGACCTCGGCCCTGTTTCCAAGGACCTGACCTTCGGCGCAGAGGGCGGGTTCAGCGAACGCAAGGACGGTCTGCCGGGCTTGAAGCAGACCTACGGTATCGAATTCAAGGAGTTCAAGATATTCGCAAAGCTCGGAATTCGTTACAGCGCCTTGACCAGCAAGGACCTCGATGTCTCCTACGGTTTCGCGACGGATTGGCAGATCTCAGACAACAAGCTCGTCATCCTTGACGACGACAAGAACCTCTTCCCGCCTTACTATCTCGTGCCTGTGGTCCGCCAGGACGCTCTCGCTAAGAACCCCAAGATTGCCGAGGTACTGAACAAGATCAGCCCGCTACTCGACAATGACACGATGCGTGGTCTCAACGCCAAGGTCGACCGCGACAAGGAAGAACCGGCAGACGTCGCCGCGGAATTCTTGAAGTCGCAGGGCATCTGATTACGGTGAAGGTTTTCATTCCCCCGGAAGCAAAATGCGGCCAAGTTCTCTGCTTGGCTGTATCGGCGTGACAGCAGGCAGGATCGTTTCCATTTGAACTGGGCACCTAAGCACATTCCCGAGATAGCGCTTGCCGTCTGGCAGCACCTTCTCCTGTCGATCACGTCGGTGCTGATCGGCATGGTGATTGCGCTTGTGCTCGGAATTGCTTGCGCGAGGCGTCCAAGGCTCTACGCCTTTGCACTGACCGTGACGAATATCATCTTCGTTATTCCAAGCCTTGCGCTGTTTGCACTCTTGATCCCATTCGTCGGGCTTGGCATGGAGCCGGCGCTTATCGGGTTGTCCTCCTACTGTCTGCTGATCCTCCTGCGAAACGTCGTTACAGGCATTCGCGGCGTTCCGGCCGACGTGCTCGAGGCTGCAGACGGCATGGGCTACGGCCGCTGGCAGAGGCTTTTTCGGGTCGAGCTGCCGCTTGCGATGCCGCTGATCATATCAGGGACGCGCATCGCGCTTGTCACGGTGATAGGCATTGCCACGGTTGCGGCGTTCATCGACGGTGGCGGGCTTGGAACCATCATCCTGATCGGCATCGACCAGGAGTATCCCGAGAAAATATTTGTTGGTGGCATTCTGACGGCGCTTCTCGCGATCATCTTCGATTTCCTTCTGACGCGCGCTGAAAAGCGGCTCGTTGGCTGGCAGTGAGGTTGGCGATGCTGAGCACGGCCTTCTTCTGGATTGTCGACCATCAGACGGAGTTTTTCCGCGCCCTTGGGCAGCACCTCCTGATGTCGGGCATTTCACTTGCCATCGCGCTGGTGATTGCGTTGCCGCTCGCGGTACTGATCGTGACCAATGGCCGACTGGCGTTCGCCGTGATCAATGTCATCAACGGCTTGAGGACGGTCCCGAGCCTGGCGATCCTAGCGATCATGCTGCCGCTTCTGGGCATTGGCCTCATGCCGTCAATCGTGGCTCTCACTGTGCTCGCGCTGCCACCTATCCTCCTGAACTCCTTTGTTGGCCTGCGCGACGTCGACGCGGACGCGGTCGAAGCTGCAATCGGCATGGGAATGAGCCGCAGCCAGCTATTGCGAAAAATCCGCATCCCGCTCGCCGCGCCCGCGATGTTTGCCGGTGCCCGCACCGCTGCCGTCCAGGTTCTGGCAGGTGCGACGCTTGCTCCTTTCATCGGCGGTGGCGGGCTCGGCGATTTTATCGCTACCGGCATCGGCGTGATGGACATGTCCCGTCTTCTGGTCGGCGCTGTGCCGATCGCCATACTCGCGCTGACGACCGAATTCGTGCTGGGGCGCGTCGAGAAACTGCTTTTTTCAGAGAGAGCTGCCGTATGATCCGCATGGAGAACGTCACCAAGCGCTACGGCGAAAGCACTGCGCCGTCGGTCGATAACCTGACGCTCGACGTGCCCGAGGGCTCGACAGTCGCGTTGATCGGCCCGTCCGGTTGCGGCAAGACGACGACGATGCGGATGATCAACCGCCTGATCGAGCCGACGGAAGGACGGATTTTCGTAAACGGCGAAAACGTCACGGAGGCTGATCCCGTGAAACTGCGCCGGCATATCGGTTACGTCATCCAGAACGTCGGGCTTTTTCCCCACATGACGATTGGCGAGAACGTCGCCGCAGTTCCGAACCTACTAGGGTGGGAACAAGCCCGAACCGCCAAGCGCGTCGATGAATTACTCGATCTGGTAGGGCTCGATCCGGGCGAAATGCTGAAGCGTTATCCGCGTCAGCTTTCGGGCGGCCAGAGGCAGCGCATCGGCGTTGCCCGCGCTCTTGCGGCCGATCCATCCGTGCTGCTCATGGACGAGCCCTTTGGAGCGATCGATCCAATCGCCCGCACACGCCTCCAGGACGAGTTTCGCCAAATCCTGAAACGCGTTCGCAAGACCGTGGTGCTCGTGACCCACGATCTCGACGAGGCGATTCGACTGGGTGATCGTATCGCCATTATGAAGTCGGGCAAGATCGTCCAATATGATACGCCGGACGCTATCCTCTCGCGCCCGGCAAACGCTTTCGTATCGAGTTTCGTCGGCATCGACAGGGCGATCAAACGTCTCAGTCTGTTTTCAGTTGAAGACGCCATGACGGCGGGACCGTCACCGATGACGGCCCCCAGTGTTCCAAGTAACGCCAATCTGCGCGAAGCCCTGTCGCTCATGGTTGCAGCAGATTGCGACCAGCTGGCGGTCGTCGACGGTGACGAGGTCATCGGGAGACTGACGCGTGATGCGATCTTTTCGATTTGAAAATGGAGATGTCCATGCTTCTCGGATTTTCGCTTACCCCTTTCGGACATCACTTGTCGGCGTGGCGCGACGGCGCGGACGTCAAAGAGCTTTCATTTGAGGCGCTTCTGTCGCAGCTGGTAAAGGTCGAGAACGCCGGCTTCGACTTCGCGCTGATCGCGGACCTCCATGGTGCTAGGCCGCTGGATGCGCTGTCTTCTATCGCGACACCCTTCGAGCCCACGACGCTCGTTGCCGCGTTTGCCACCAAGCTTGAGCGTCTCGGGTTGCTCGCAGCAGCGGCCACATTTCAGCACGAGCCCTACAATCTTGCACGCCGCTTTGCATCGCTCGATCAGATCAGCCAGGGCCGCAGCGGCTGGTTTAACATCCCGTCAGCGGGTGAGCCCGCGCGCGACAGTGAGTATATCGATCTCGTCCGGGCTCTCTGGGACAGTTTCGAGGACGACGCGTTCGTGTACGATAAGCAGAATGCCCGCTTCTTCGATCCCACCAAGATGCGTGTTCTCAATCATCAGGGCGAACATTTCTCGGTCCGGGGACCGCTCAACGTCAACAGGTCGCCTCAGGGCCGGCCGGTTATCGCGCACCTTTTGACGACTGCGGACTATGCCCTTGCTGCCGAGTTCGGCGAAGTGGTCCTGCTTCAGGAGACATCGGGAGAAGGCACAGTCGAAGCTGTTCAATTGTTCGAGGCCGCGCTGGAGGCGGCTGGTCGCTCGCGCGGCGATGTGCGGCTGCTGTCGAACGTCGTTCCCTTCGCCGCCGCCACCCGCGAGATCGCGCAAGCGCAATACGATAGGCTGCAGAGCACGAATCTCGACGTGCTTGCGGGACTTGTTCCGATCGGCAGCTTCACCGAAATCGCCGACGCGCTTCAGACGTGGCAGACAGCGGCGAAGGTCGATGGTTTCACGATCCTGCCGCCGACATTGTCGGCCGCGGACGCTTTCACTGCCGACGTTGTGCCGGAATTGCGCAGGCGAGGGCTGATCGAGGCAAAAACAGGCAAGACGTTGCGGTCGCAGCTTGGACTTCCACGTCCTCCCCATCCTGCCACTGAAGAGAGCGCATCATGAGCAGCGATCGCAAGATGCGTCTTGGGGCCTTTCTGATGGCCGGCGGCCATCATGTCTCTGCCTGGCGTCATCCCGACGCCCACGCGCCCGCTGGTGTCGACATTGCCCATTTCATCGAGCTTGCGCGCACAGCGGAACGTGGCAAGTTCGACATGATCTTCGTGGAGGACGCAGCCGCAATCCGCGAGCGCAATCCGGATATGGCGAGCCAGGCGGCCCGCTCCACCGGGTTCGAGCCCTTGAGCCTGCTGGCGGCCCTTGCCGTCAACACCTCGCATGTCGGCCTCGTCGCAACGGCGTCGACCACCTACAACGATCCCTACGGGCTGGCCCGGACCTTCGCCTCGCTCGATCAATTGAGCGGCGGTCGGGCGGGGTGGAACCTCGTGACGTCGGCGAGCGAGCTGGAGGCCGAGAATTTCGCAAGCAGCGGCTTGCGTCCGCATTCGGAGCGGTATGAGCGTGCCGAGGAGTTCGCCAACGCGGCGCTCGCTCTGTGGGATGGCGTCGACCAGGGGGCGTATCTTCCGCGGGGGGAAGGGAGGTTCTTCGACCACGACAGGCTCCATCCGCTCTCCCATCGCGGAAAGCACTTCACCGTCGGGGGGGTGCTCCAGAGCCAAAGGTCGCCGCAGGGCCGCCCCATCATGGTTCAGGCAGGAGCTTCCGACGTCGGCAAGGAACTGGCGGCGCGTACTGCCGATGTGGTGTTCGCCGCGTCGCAGACGCTGGGGGAGGCCAAGGCTTACTACGACGACGTCAAAGCGCGGATGGCCAAATACGGCCGCCAGCCCGACGACATCAAGATCATGCCGGGCATCTCGCCGATCATTGGGTCCACCGAAGGCGAGGCGAAGGCCAAATATCGCGAGCTCCAGGAACTTATCCCGGACGCGGTCGGCGTCGCCTTGCTGGCGAGCTATCTGAGTATCCAGGACCTCTTGGCCTATCCGCTCGACGGGCCTCTACCCGACATGCCACCGACCAATCTGATCCAGAGCCGGCAGCAGTTGATCATCGATCTCGGCCGGCGCGAGAACCTCTCCATTCGCGAATTGGCTCGCCATTTCGCCGGTGCGCGCGGCCACTGGCAGGTCGTTGGGACACCCGAACAGATCGCCGACGCGATGGAAGAGCGTTTCAGGGCAGGGGCTGCTGACGGTTTCAATGTCATGGCACCGCTGTTTCCTTCGGGGCTTGAGGATTTCGTTACCCATGTCGTGCCGGAACTACGCCGCCGTGGCGTCTTCCGCGAAACTTATGAAGGCAGCACCTTGCGCCAAAACCTCGGCGTCGGTGCCCCGTCCAAACGATAAAAGAGATGACAATGGACCCGATCTATATCGACTACCTGAACGCCTTCGACATCGAAGCACTGGCATTGACGGACGCCGAAATCCTCGCCGCCATCGAGACATCGCTCAAAGCCCAGGGCAATGGCCAGACCGTCATCGAGCCACGGGTCCACCTCGAGCCCGACGCGAGTTTCCACGGACATTTCAACGTGTTGCGCGGTTATGTTGCACCGATCGGCCTTGCAGGGGTCAAGGTCGTCGGCGATTACGTCGACAACTATAAACTTGGCTATCCCTCCGAATTCGGCGTGCTCAACCTCTTCGATCCACGCACAGGCGTGCCAAAAGCGATCCTCGACGCGACTGTCATTACTGATATGCGCACCGGCGCGGTTACCGCGCTCGGCGCACGCCACCTCGCGAAAAAGAACTCCAAGGTACTTGGTCATATCGGTGCGCGGGGTACGGCCTACTGGAATGTCCGTCTTCTCGACCATCTCTTCGATTTTGACGAAATTCGCGTTCATTCGCGACGAACTGAAAGCCGCGAAGCCTTCGGTGCTAAGCTGGAAGCCGATCTCGGGAAGAAGATAACCGTCGTAGACAACTGGCGCGACTGCGTGGAGGACGCCGACATCGTCGTCGAGGCATCGCGTCTTTCCGAACCAGAGCCGATGCTGAAGACGGAATGGATCAAGAAGGGTGCTTTCGTCGTCCCGTATGGGACGATGAGCGCGGTCGAACTTTCGCTGACGGATATTATGGACAAGCTGGTCGTTGATGACTGGGGCCAATGCAAATCCGGCAAATTCGGCTCGCTGAGGGCTCACGTGGAGACCGGCCGCCTCTCGGAACAGACATTGCATGCCGAGCTTGGCCAGGTCGTCGCCGGGTTAAAGACGGGGCGCGCGAACGACGACGAGACGATCCTCCTTTGGCATCGTGGCCTGTCGCTGAGCGATATAGCCCTTGGGCATGCATTGTTGATGAGGGCCCATAAGGAAGGCATCGGCCAGAGGCTCAGATTCGCATGACGATCGAGTTCTCCGGTGCAGATGTCACGATCGAGGATATCGCCGCGATTGCCAGAGATGATCAGGAGGTCGCCGCATCCTCAACCGTTCGCGGCCGTCTGCTGACCGCTCGCCGCATCCTCGAGGAGGCGGCAGCAGCCGGGCAACAAATCTACGGGATGAATACCGGCCTTGGGGCAAACCTCAAGACGGCGGTCACTGGCGATTTCGAGGCTTTCCAGCTGACCCTCATTCGTGGACGGGGGATGGCCGTCGGCGAGCCGCTGAAACGCGACGCGACGCGCGCGGTGTTGGCCACGCGGATCGCCACGCTGGCAGTTGGCGGCTCGGGCATCTCGCTTGAGGCCTTCGAGGCGCTGCTTGCGATGCTGAATGCCAGGGTGCATCCTGTCATGCCGTCGCTGGGTTCGATCGGCGCGGGCGATCTCGTCGTGCTTTCTGCCATGGCCCGCTCGCTTGTGGGTGAGGGCGAGGCTGAGTTCCTGGGGACGCTCCACCCTGCGAAGGAGGCTTTGCGGCTGGCCGGCCTTTCGCCTGCCCGGCTGCTGCCGAAGGATGGGATTTCCCTCATCAACGCATCCGCCTTATCCGTCGGAACAGGCGCTCTGTTTCTCTTCGATGCGGAACGCATTTTCGACGCCCAGCGGAAGGCAGCCAGCCTGACATTCGAGGCGCTTGGTGGAAATCCGCTTATCCTGTCTCCGGGAATACAGTCCGCCCGTCCGGCAGCCGGGCAGGCAGAGGAAGCGGCGCGCCTGCTGAGCGCGCTCGAAGGATCGACACTGTTCGAGACAACAACGGCCCTGCAGGACCCTCTCAGCCTTCGCTGCCTCGCACCCATTCATGGTTCCCTGGCGACGGCGCTCTCTGCAGCCAGGTCCACTGTCGAGACCGAGCTTAACGCGGCGGCCGACAACCCGGTGGTGCTGATCGACGAAAAGCGGGTTCTGTCGAGCGGAAATTTTCATACACCATCGCTTGCACTGGCTTTCGAGACACTTGGCCTCGCGGTCGCTCAAGCGGCTTCGGCCTCCGCTGGCCGTTTCATCCAGCTGACCGGTTCGGCCCGAAATGGCTTGCCGCGCTACCTTTCTCTCGCCGGCGGACCATCGGCCGGTTTCGTGCCTTTGCAGAAGACGGTCGCGGCGCTGATGGCTGATATCCGGCACAAGGCCAACCCGGTGATGCTCGATTTCCTCACCGTGTCCGAGGGCGTGGAAGACCATGCGACGCAATCGGCGCTTGCCGTTCGAAAATTCGGCAAGATGCTCGACCTGTGGCGGCTTGTCATTGCCTGCGAATTACTCGCCGCCGCTCAGGCCGTCGACCTGCGTCCGCACCATCGGTGTGGTCGAGAGACGGCAAAGACGCATTCGTTCGTTCGCGTTTTGTCGCCGTTCGTTGAGGAAGACCGCCCTCTCGGCGAAGATGTCGCCGCTGTCGCTGACCAGCTGTTAAGGGTGTGACCTTTTCGAGCTGAAGCCGAGCGCCGATCGGCACGTCGCTTAGCTGGCGATCGCCGGTCTCACCTGGTTGACTGGGAAACAGACCTCCCGTCACAGCCGGTACTATCTTCCTATATTCCGTGAATGAGAGGTCGTAAGCCACGGATTCTGCCCGTGAATCGACGGTGCGCGCCGCGAATGAGAGGTGTTGGTCATGCAACAGAAAATTTCCGCTATTTCGCGCTTGGTGCTTCCGACCTCAAACGCTCCCACCGATTTTCTCGGAGGGCTTTGGCTGGAAGCCGATATTTGAGAATGACGAAATAGTCTTCTGCCAAAGAGCGGGTTCGTCCTCGGACTTTCCGCAGATCGTCGTTGGAGGACGACATCTCTCGCGAGGCTGGTCCCGGTCCAGCAGCAACATCGCTTTCGCACAACGTCCCCAAACAGGACGAAGTAGAGCCGCTCCTCGAAAAGTTGGTGCAGGCTGGGGAACACTCATCCGCAAAGTTGACGCGCCCGGCCACGGGGCTTTCGTAGGTACGTCGACGACCCCGACGGCCACGCATGGGAGGTCGCATATAATCCAACACGGGCATGCGACATCGACGGCCTCGTGACCTTCGGCGAGTAACGAGGCATAAGGTCGCATCTTCAAAGATGTAGTCGCCAGACACTCACCGATAGGAACCGCTCCGCGCGCGCGCTCGGAACCTTTCGGGCTCTAAAGCGCTTCCGTCACCATCTTCGGTGGCGGGAGCAACACGCATGATTAACGATCTTTGGTACAAGAACGCCGTTGTCTATTGCTTGTCGGTCGAAACGTTCATGGACTCGAACGGTGACGGCGTCGGCGATTTCCAGGGGCTGCAGCGCCGTCTCGACTATTTGGCGGGCCTTGGCATCACAGCGATATGGCTCATGCCCTTCCAAACGTCACCAGGACGAGATGACGGCTACGACGTGTCCGACTACTATAACGTCGATCCTCGTTACGGCACGCTCGGTGATTTTGTCGAGTTCACGCATGGCGCAAAACAACGGGGCATTCGCGTTCTTATCGATCTCGTCGTCAACCACACGTCCGACGAGCACCCCTGGTTCAAGGAGGCAAGGGCGGATAAGGACTCCCGTTACCGAGACTGGTATGTTTGGTCGAAGACGAAGCCGGAAAACGCCGACGAAGGGATGGTGTTTCCAGGGGTCCAGAAGTCAACGTGGACGCGGGACAAGCAATCCGGCGAGTACTATTTCCACCGCTTCTACGATTTCCAACCCGACCTGAATACCGCGAACCCGCTCGTCCAGGCTGAAATTCTGAAAATCATGGGTTTTTGGATTCAGCTCGGCGTTTCGGGCTTTCGCATGGACGCCGTGCCTTTCGTCATCGCCGAGAAGGGAGCAGACGTCAAGAAACCCAGGGAGCAGTTCGAAATGCTCCGGACGTTCCGGGAATTTCTTCAGTGGCGGAAGGGTGACAGCATCATCCTCGCCGAGGCCAACGTCGTGCCGAAGGAAAACCTCGAATATTTCGGCGATGACGGCGACCGAATGCAGATGATGTTCAACTTCCATGTCAACCAAGCGCTATTCTATGCAATGGCAAGTGCTGATACTCGACCGCTCGTCAAAGCGATGCGTGACACTGGAGACCTGCCGAAGACCGGGCAGTGGGGCGTGTTCTTGAGGAACCATGACGAACTTGACCTCGGCAGGCTCACGGAAAGTCAGCGGCAAACAGTGTTTTCCGCGTTCGGGCCAGAGAAGGACATGCAGCTATACGACCGCGGCATTCGGCGCAGGCTTGCGCCCATGCTTGGGGGAGACGTCCGCCGGCTCAAGCTGGCGTACAGCCTGATGTATTCGCTACCTGGCACACCCGTCCTCCGATATGGCGACGAAATCGGAATGGGCGATGACCTGACGCTTCCCGAGCGGAATTGCGCGCGCACCCCGATGCAGTGGTCCAACGAACCGCAAGGAGGTTTCACCAAAGGCGAGAAGCCGGTCCTACCGGTGATTTCCGATGGGCCATATGGATACGATCACGTCAATGTCGCGTTTCAGCGCCGAGACAGCGAATCCATGCTGAACTGGACTGAGCGGATGATCCGCATGCGGAAAGAGGCACCGGAGATCGGCTGGGGCGAATTCGCAGTCATCGACTGCGGTGATCCCGGTGTCCTGATCCTGCGTTACGAATGGAGGAGGAACGTATTGGCGATTATCCACAGCTTCCACGACAAGCCTGTCGAGATCAGTTTCCGGATCGAAGACAACGAGGACGCGTCGGTGCTGATCGACATTCTCGACGGCCACGATAGCCATATCGACCAAGGCGGAAAGCATCGAATGGTGCTCGAGCCGTACGGCTTCCGTTGGTATCGATCCGGCGGCCTGGACTACCTTTTGAAGCGTAGCGAAGTGTAAAGAGCGTCGACGGACGCCCATGACGCGATTACGATCATAGCCGAAGATGAAAGCAATCGCCCGATGACCTTGATCGCCGCTGATCGGCTATTGGGATTTTCGTGTGGACACGCCTTCTTTTGAGAACACCGCCACGTTGTAACTAGAGATTCCGAACTACTGCCAAAAGGAATAGCCATCGAGGTGTTTGCGCTGGCTCTAAGGTTTCGCGTAGCATCACGGGATTCAGGGGGGCGATAGCGGTCGCGCCTTCGCCAAAGCCGCCGGCAAACCTCTCCCGCTTTATGAGTCATATTTTTTTGGTCTCGACCAGACCGGAAGTTAGCGGGAATCCGGTTGGCTTTCGGATGGCCGTTCCTATGTTTGATGAAGCCGAGTCCCAAGTGATCGCGACGACCACCGGGTCGGGCGGCGAAGGCAAGGTTTTACAAAAGGAGCGTCCGGTGAACTCGATCGAGCAACTGTGGGAGTGGCGGCAAACCATTGCGGATCTCTACTGTAATATCCGAACGAGCGAAGACCCCGCGATCGCCTGGCAAACGTGGTGCGACACCCGTTCCCAACTGTTCCGGGGGCATCCCCAATCACCCATCGAGGCCCAGGACCGACAAGGTTATCAGGGCCCCGCAATGTTTCCCTATGATCCTTCGCTGCGTCTGACTGTCCGCCTCGAGGAAACACGCGAGGAACGGATCACCGTTGCGACGGGCGCTGATGGCGAGTTGACCATGCGTGCCTTCTCACGTACCGGCGGGTTACAGGATGTGCTTGGAGGAGAACTGACGCTTTACTGGATCGAGGGCTACGGCGGCGGAGTATTCCTACCTTTCACTGACGCCACCTCAGGCAACGAAACGTACGGAGGCGGGCGCTACCTTCTCGATACGATCAAGGGCGCCGACCTCGGTACGTTGCGCCCGGACGGAAGCGCCATTCTCGACTTCAACTTTGCTTATTTCCCGTCCTGCTCGTACTCCAGCCGTTACGTCTGCCCACTGGCACCGTCGGGCAATCGCCTAAGAGGCGCGGTGCGGGGCGGGGAGCGTTGGGGGTAGGGTCTTGAAACAGGTCATGCGAAAAGGTAGCAGACTGCGACAGACGCTGTTGGGGCGACGAGCGCGCGCGGACTCGGGGGCATCAGACGACGTTGCTAGAAAACGACGGGACCACCACACCGTTATCCCCTGCGAGCCGAGCCCCCGTATCGCGTTACCTCCCTGAACAACCACGGGGAACCGAGATGAATAAGCTGTACGCGTCGTAGAATATGAGATGCTCATCCGCCTCTTCTTGGCAGACGTACTCGATATTGACGCGGTTTTCACCGATGTCGATATGCCGGACTGAGCGGCATTGACCTCGACAAGATGTTGGTTAGCACGATCCCCCGCGTTGGCATCGTGGTGACGTCATAAAGGGTGGATATTCCACGGAGCGACCTGCCCGCGGATGCACGGTTCCAGCCAAAGTCTCACAACGCGATGATGGCAGTGAGCGCCGTTCAGAACGTCATTCAAGCGACCACCGTTGTCCGCGCTGAGAGAGCATCTTGATCTCAGTCGATCGACTGCCGCCCGCCCTGAACGGTAGAAGGGATTGCCTCTTCCCATTCAGCGTATGCTTGCTCGCCTTCCGTGTGAACGACCATCACCGATCCCGGCTCCAAGGTGACCGTGGTGTAGAGATCAGTTCTGCGGCGGTATTCGGTGAGACCAAAATCAGTCATCTGCAGGTCGACCAAGCGGCCAGCAATTGCTGAGGCCCAGAACCGTGGCTTGGCGACGAGCAAACAGGTTGCGAATGTCATATAAGACGCTGCGACTGACGGTACCGACAGGCTCCGTTACGTGGCTACCGAGGACATCGGGCCCCTCGTGGAGGAGCGGCGCGGTAACTCAGAAGAAGAGGATATGGCTTTCATGCCGGAACGGATGACGCCAAGGCTCTAGCCGCCGTCAGTTATCTCGCCAGCGCGCCGCCAGTAGTGGTCGATAATATGCTGACCGTTGTTGACGATGCGCTGGCCGATCTCGGCATCGCCGCCCTTCAAAGTGTCGGGATCTCCCCGCTCAAGCTCACGAACATGACCTGCTGGACCGTGAACTTAAAATAGTCGCCGCTTGTTGGCTCGAACGCCAGTTCCGCCTCTCTAAATCTGTCCGCGACCTCCGCGGCAGCGTCATTGATAGCCGCGAAAACCTTGTCGAGCATCGCGCGCTCTGCGGCGCCCTTGATCTCAATGTATTTTCGCTCTTCGGGCGTTGGGACTGGGCAGGATTTGTCGGACATCGGCAACTCCGGACTTGGTTTCGGTTAGTTAGCTTTCCACTATCGATGGGTGATATTGCGACAAAATTGTACGCCGAGGCTCGATCCGTTTCACTTTTTGCCCTCCAATGTATGAAGATCCCCAAACGAGCGCGTTGACCATGACGTCACTCAGAGTTCAGAGTCTTTTCTGAGGTTGGGCAATTTGTGAGACCGTACCATGTCAAAATTAATTGGCGGCATCGACCGATAAGCGTATGTTTGTTCGTCGGCTGGAATGCAATGGCAACGGCCGCTTGGGAGTTAATACGAGCTCTCGCCCCTCTAACAAGGAGGGCGATCTATGTCGGAGCTATTCCGCGCGATTTCGTTCAGTGATGACGTGACACCGGTATTTGAGGCCATGGCTGAGTGGTGTGAAACTCACCGCGTCAGTCCGAACAGCCAGGAGGGATGTTCGTTGGTATCGCGCCTCTTCGACCTTTTGCAGGCCGGATATACAACCAAAAGCGAGTTGCTGGCTGCGTTGGGCGAAGCGCGTCAGACTTAGTGGTTCGCACGATCCCGACGCACGAAACTGTATTTCCACTGATCATGGGACAAAAAAATGAAACAGTCGGCTGTTGATCTCATCCTTCGGGAGACAGATACATCGTTCGGGTGACCGAGCTGGGCAAGGTCACCGAGCAGGATTTTTCAGGCATTCATTTTGCACTTTCGTGGGCATCAGGCCAAAGCGTTCGCCTTGGCTTGAAGGCGCCCAATGCCCCGGCTTTCAATTCCGAAGCGTAGTTGTAGAGTGCCGAAACCGACCAAGATTATCTTTTTAAGGCACCGTTTACTTGCGACAGAATTCTGTGGCAGCACCGCAGGGGCATACAGCCTCATGCGGTCTCAAGCTGCACGTTGACGGCTCTGGGGCCCTTACCCCTCTTGTCAGGCTCCGTATCGAACGAAACCTTCTGACCATCGCGCAGGGATTGGATGCCGGACGCCTGAAGCGCGGAGATGTGGACGAAGATATCCGCTCCGCCGCCATCCGGGGTGAGGAAGCCGAACCCCTTGTCCATGTTGAAAAATTTGACGGTACCTGTTGCCATTTTTGTTCCCCTTGGCATTTTTACGGGCAGCAACATGCAATGGCTTTTGGAAGCCTGCAACCATAAAAACAACGTCAGAAGCAAACGACATCGGATCGTCGTTTGATCCAGCGATCAAGCGGAAGCGATCCTTGTTCACCGCCTATCGGGCTCCAGTCTGCGATAGCGGAGAGTGGAATTCGGATATCCCTCGCGTTGCGCCGAACAGTCAGCACAACGCCGTCGCAATCGATCGGTTCTACGATCAACGCACGAGA
This sequence comes from Rhizobium sp. 01L410, assembly GCF_056400165.1. NCBI lineage: Bacteria > Pseudomonadati > Pseudomonadota > Alphaproteobacteria > Hyphomicrobiales > Rhizobiaceae > Rhizobium > Rhizobium sp. 01L410. The sequence continues at coordinate 78,766 of NZ_JBFTST010000005.1, read as the reverse complement.
TGGTATCTATGACAATTTGCATCGCGCAGCTCCAAGTTTATGAGCTACATCTTATGCAAGCAACCTTGCTCCAGGCAGGGCGGATGACGGGCAGCTGGCCGGGAAGGCTACGGCGACAGCCTTGCTGAAAGGTAGGGCTTAGAGCGCCGTAGCATATGGAGAGTCGGGTCCTATCATTGCGAGCGGTCACACATCTCCTCATCAGGCCGCTGGCTCGCCGTCAAAAACCCGTGAACAAACCTCGACGGGCATGAAACGTGACCTAACTCGTCGGATGTTCAGGAGGAGAATATGCGGGTTTTGATTGTTGAAGATGAGGCGCTCATTGCTATGGAGCTTGAGCGGATTGTTACGGACGCCGGGCATTCTACGGTTGGTCCAGTTTCCACAGTGGAACAGGCGCTCGCTCACGCCCCTCGTGTCGAGGCCGCTTTGGTCGACCTTGGTCTAGCGGATGGGTTGAGTGGAGCCGCCTTGGCCAGAAGGTTGATCGACCGCTATGGAACGAAAGTGATCTTCGTGACTGGAACGCCCCGAGAGGTCGGTCACGGTCTTGACGGCGCAGTCGACGTAATCGGGAAGCCGTTTTCCGACGAGCGAATTCTCCAGAGCTTGGCGAAGGCAGACACGAAGTCAAAGACGGCTTTGAACGTCGCTGCAGACTGGTAGACCGCGTCTTGGGGCTTCTGAAGCCAGATATGCACGGCGATTTGCCTTCTACGCGGTGAGGCTAAATTGGGCCGCACCGACCATCATCACGCGACCACCCTCAGTTCAAGCTTCCACATGTTGATGGCGTCCAAAGTGGACTCGTGGATTGCGATGCCGTTCCCTCGATATCCATTTGCATGGTTGCAACAAGCTAGTCAGGCGGCATGATGGATGGCAGATCTCCCGCGGCCAAGGCCTCTATGATATTAGCTTCAGTGGGAAGACCGCTGCGGGTCTGCCGATTGTGTCGGTCCAACGTCAAGAGGTATCTCCGCATCATCATGTTGAGTCCATATTTTTGTCGAGCGGGCTGACTACTCGGGGGACGACGTGAAGTGAAGACCAAGTCGATACTGGTTTGCTCGCGAAGCGGCTTGCTAATTCCTCGGTTGTGAACTCATAAACCGCTGCATTGGCGCTGTCCTGTTTCTCAGGGGGGCCCCATAAACCTGTCCGCTCAGGATCGGCCGCTCGACACTGGCAATTCCACACGGGGATCCGAATAGCCCAGAATTCAAGGAAAAAAATAGCGCCGCTGGGAGGTGGCGCTGAATTGTGCTCGGGAATTGAGCATAGGAGCGGACAAGACAACGAAGAGGGAAGTCATCATGCCCACGACGCATTTAGTGCGTGTTTTGGTATTGCCAAGGTGTCCGCCACGTCTTTCGGTCCCACTGAGTTTCGTTGGGATTGCAAGTGCTCCAAAGAACTCCGATTTTTATCGGTGAGGGGTCTGGAAATCTGACACAGTCACATCGACATCTGGCATTCAACCCCTATTTCGTCAAAGATATGAGTGGTTGGAGATGAGATGCATATCGACATCGACGGCGCGTGCCAGTGTGGACAGGTCATGTACGTCGCTAAGGTCCAAGCCCAGGACGTCACGATTTGCCATTGTAACGACTGCCAGCGGCTTACGGGTGCGGCGTACCGCGTGACCGTAACGGCCCTACGTGAGAACTTCCGCCTAACTTCTGGCCATCCAACGCTGTACGTGAAGACCGCCGCTAACGGCCGCAGAAGAATGCAATACTTTTGCTCCAACTGCGGCTCGCCGATCTATACGACCGGCGAACTCGAGGATGCCAATCAGGTTGGAATCCGGCTTGGGACCATAACGCAGCGGCAAGATCTCAGACCACGCGCACAGTTTTGGTGCTCATCGGAGCTTTCTTGGGCCCAAGATATTCGGTCCTTGCCTCGATACAGCGGTGATTAAATCCGAGGTTTGCACTTGCGAGGAAGGTGCGGTGGGCTAGCATCGTCCCGATGCATGGCCAATGCGATCTGCCTCGGTGTCTAACGTCCAGCAAGGGACGTGGGCGCGGTATCTTTCCGGCGGCGGCGAGCAACCTGAACGGTGCCAGCAATGCCTTGGTGTCCAACGGCGCTCATTTCGGAGCCAATCTTGCAACGGGATCAAACTCCTTGGTCATGGAGAAGCTGAAGCGAGTCATCTTCTCGTCGGACAGAACTCCCAACGTCCCTCCGTGGGCGCGGGCAATTTCTGAAGCAATAAAGAGGCCCAACCCCAACCCCTGACCCTTCGAACCCTTTGCTCTTTCAAAAGGTTGGAAAAGCTTATTGAGAGATTGCTGCGGAATTGGCTCGCCACGATTTTCGACGCTTAACTCGAATTTGTCATCCGTGGTGATTGCCTTCACCCGCACGGGATGGTCTGGCGCACCGTGCGTTAGGGCGTTTCCAAGGAGATTGGAGAACATCTGTCCTATTCGCGCATGGTCGATCCGCAGCGGAGCTTCGATCTCCACGGACACCTCGATCGCTCTTTCGGGATGTGCGATTTTGAACTCCTGAACGACGTGCTCGATCGTGTCCTCAATGGTTCGGTCGGGATCGAAGTCAAGATTGATCCCGCCGCCGAGCCTCGCGCGCGCCAGGTCCATGACATTGTCTACCAGTCCCGCCATGCGCACCAGGCTTGCCTTCATCATGCGTAAGAGTTGTGGCGACTTGTCGTTTAAGCCATGACGTAGAAGCCGATTGATCCCGGCGTCCACGCCGGCGATCGGGTTGCGAAGATCGTGGCCGAGCACGGCGATGAATTGTTCCCGCAGCTCGGACTGCTTTCTTTCGTGGTCAAGATCAATTTGTGCGGCATCTAGCCTGTCACTGGCGTCAAGATGGTAGGCGATCAGTTCTGCGAACAGCTTAAAGGTACCTATTGTCTCGGGGTTGTTGACCTTCGCTGTCTTGGAGTGGATAGCGCACAGAGTGCCGAAGAAAGTTCCGTCGGGAAGGATGATCGGCACCGAGATGTAGCTTTGGAGGCCATAGATCCGCGGTGTGTGGTGGTCACTGTAGGTCGGGTCTTCAGCCACATCGTCGATGGCGACGACTTCATGATGCTGCCGGATCTCATGACAGAGAGTGGTCTCCACCTTCAGCTCACCACCCGCCGGCAGCCCGAAATCGACATTGTCCAAGACCTGACATGCGATCCATCGCTCTTCCGTGACGCGGGCTACTGCAGCAAACCCCATTCCGGTCGATCGGCAAACGACATCGAGTATCGATGGAACCGCGGAAATTCGCTGAACTTTATCGATGTCTTTTTGGAAGTCTTCGTTCACTTGCCCGCCCCAACACTAATGATACCGCGAATATGGTGTTCCCCAACACTTTTGAAAGCGCTCGTATGTAGGGTTTCTGCGCGGGTTTCACTGAATTTGAGACGACCTGAGGCTTGTTCGGCAGCAAGGGTCTAGTTTCATCCATTGGCAAGCAAAACCGTTGCATCGTGCGTTGATGTTGAGCGGCCCAGAGCTTCAAGCTCGCGGAACGCCACAGACAGCGACCTCAGGCTCGACAATGCCATCCTTCGATTATAGTCATTAAGCTATGGAACTCCCTTGCGGGCTGGTAGTTCGCACTACTTAACGGGGAGGATCCGGTGATCCAAGTATTAGTCGTTGAAGACGAGCCGCTTCTTTTGATGATGGCGCTGGACCTTGTCGAAGATATTGGTTTCGAGGTTTTCGAAGCAAACAACGCGGACGACGCTCTTCGGCTATTGGAAGCGGAGCCTGGTATTCGAATAATTTTGACGGATATCGACATCCGCGGCTCAATGAATGGCCTCGTGTTCGCAAAGGCCGTACGTGAACGATATCCGCCGATTGAGATACTTGTTGTATCTGCGATGACAAAACCGCTCCTTCACCAGATGCCGGAGCGCGGAATTTTCTTCACAAAGCCATACAATCGGAAGGAGTTGGCTCAAACCTTGATCGGGCTCGCCGCATAACCGCCGCTCGCTGGCATCAAAGGCAGCGGAAATCGAACGCACTTACAGATACAGTCATACGAGGCCGCGCTGACCGTGCGCGGCTTCGAAAGTCTTCGGCATCAGCGACTGCCTGGCAGGCTCTGGCTCTGCCGTAAGTCGTCGATCGACTGGCTTTGCGACATCCGTTCGTTAGCATTGCGGTCGCCCTCTGACACGTCGCGTTGGTGGCCGGTCGGGATAACGTCGTCGACAACGTCGCTCGAAATGTCTTCAGCCAGATCATATCCGCGAACCCTTGGCGAAGTCGCTTTGGAACTCCTGCTGTATCGGCCGATGCCGGTCACGCTGCCTGCGGTCGCATCAGCCTGGAACACGTCCTCCTTGGACGCTACAGCCTGCTGGTTATATCCGCCGGCCGACCAGCCTTCGGCGCGCCACAGGTCGGCCCGCTCGTCCATGTCGATCGATCCCTCATCGTCAAGTATGTCGTGCGCCGTGTCGTAGTTGCTATCGTCGACCGACGCGGAGACGAGGAAGCCGCCGCGACGAAGGCCCTCGGCATAGACGTCGCGGTCATTGTCGGGAAAGAACCAGTCGGCCAGCCCGGCCCAGAACCCGGAACCTTCCCTTTCGCTTGCAACGTTTTCGCCGTCAGCCTCGTAGCCCGGCATTAGACGGACGTCGGCAACGCCTGCCGACCTCAGCTTTTCGATGGCAGTCTCGGCGTTGCCCCGGCTGTCAAAGAATGCAGTCAAAGTACTTTTGGCCAGGTCGCCCGCGTATACGGGCGCGCTTTCGTTGTAGACGTTGGTCATGAATGCTCCTCCTCTTTTGGTTAGTAGCCAACGAGCACGCGCGTTGAATGTTCCGACTTTAACCGAAGCCAGAAGATAACTCGCGGTAATGGCGCCATAGCCTGTAAAAATGGTCGCCGGCTGCTTTCGTCCTCCGACGTCTCGCGTGCTAATCGTCCTCAACTATATCTCACTCCTCCTCGGCCACCGGCCTTCTCCGAAGGATCACATCGAGAGTGACAGGACGCAGCCCTTGTGCGTCAACTCCGACGTCGATTGGCGGGAAAGGGGCGCTTCAACCGCCCAGGCGAGTGGCCGAGCAGATCTATAGACTTCTTTCCGATCTGGTTCCATGTCCGGAAAGCATAATGGCAAAGGATCAGGTGGTGACCGCCCTGCTGGAGCTCGGCATAGTGTTGCACGCTATCCCCTTCTCGCGACTGCGTCGTCGTCTCAGGATCGTTGTTGCCGACGATCAGGTGCTTGCGGCCGTGAGCTTCCTTAGGAGTTCGTTGCAACTGCCGGCCTTCGCCGCCATGACGTCTCCAAGATGCCACCTCGTCTTGGGAGCCGACCGTCTTTTCCAGTTCCGGATAAGCGCTGCGTCGCGTTCCATCCATGTTGGAGAAAGGCCCTCGATCCAGACGGAGGACACGCGGATCGCCGAAATGTGTGTCGCCGGTGAAAAACATCATCCGCAGTATTTGGCGCTCTGAGTTCGGAGGTCGACAGCAGACCATGTTGGTTCTGACGCAGCAAGCGCGCTATAAAACAGACCGTAGTATCTAGGTAGCGCACGAGCCGTTACACCCAACAGGTTTGCGGGCACAAAGATATTTGCAGTTCGAATGTATCTTCGCCCACTCTCATTGCGTCAAAGTAGGGCCGTCAGAGCGGCCGCCGGGCCTAGCAGTGCAAACGTTACCCACAGCCTCTGTCGTTGTACCGTGCAGGACAAACCTCGCATAGTAAGCCTTGGTTAAGCTTCATTAGCAATGATGCATATGCTCTTTGCAACGGAGGTTTATATGTCGCAGGTTCATCTGATTGATCATTTGGAAGCAGCCAAAAAACTCGCCGAACTCAGCGATCAACCGTTTGTCGTCTACCTTATCAAAATGGCAAAGGACGCCGCTATCAAGGCGGAGGCCGAGCGGAGGCGGGTCGCCTAAGCCAGGGTTTTCCTTTGCGGGCCAGTTCCACTGAGGTTCGTATGGTCTGCGTGCGCTCCAAAAACCTAAATAGACTCGGTGGATGACGATCGTCGCAAATTAATCTTCAGGCCCTCAATCGCTCAATTGAGAGGGCCTCCGGTCTGATCAATTCGGAGCTCGTCGAAATGGGCTACATTGACGATACGAAGACGCTGTATTCGTAACAGGCGTGCTCCTTTGCGAATTGCCTGTCTGTCGGAGAGCTGAGCGGGAGCGTCCTCTTCTCAATTTTTGACCACTTCGGTCGCCTCAATAGAACGGCGATCCCGTGCGCTCGCTGACTGGATAATTAGGAGTGCAGTCCCGTTGAGGTTGGGGAAAACTTCACCGCAGTCAGCAGCGGTCTATACGCCGCCGTGTTGGGCGGTGCTATAGGTGGCGTGGTATCAACGGCGGCTGCATCAATGGTGCCACCTCCGTCGTGCTTGCCATTCCTTTCGCCTTCGCATTTCTGTATTTGCTGGAAATCCAACCGAAGGCTGGCCCAGCTGTCCCTTACCTGCTTCTGCCGCGTGGCGCGGTACTCGTCGTGATTTTGGAACGACGTTCGGGCTGACAATCCGACAAACGTTGGGTGCAGTGCCAAGCGCGTTCGCGTCAGGCGGCGCAGTGTCCTGTGTCATCGCACTCAACATTGTCACCCGATCCGGTGCCGATGTGAGATCGCCAAAGTGCCATCAAGGAACTTGCAAACGACATTGGGCATGATGCTCGAATGCTGAAGTATCGCATGCGATATTGACAGCCTCGAATCTACAAACGACAACGAGACTGCCAAACAAGGAGACACGCCAATGGCCGACGAAAACAATCCAAGCATCGCTCCAGACGCAGCCGCTGTAGCGCCGGAAGCCCCGGCAAAGAAAAAACGTGCACCGCGTGCCAAAAAGGTGGATGCGAAGGCCGCTGCAACGGTTGCGGAGCCCGTTAAGAAAAACCGTGGTGGTCGTCCCAAGCGAACCGAAGTTGCCGCATCGCCGGCAGCTGCCAGCGCCACAGCGACCCGCGGTAAGCGCGCAGCAGCAAGCCCAACGACAGGCAAACGCGGGCCAAACCGTTCTGCGAAGCCAACAGCGGCCACATCTCCTATGGCAGACGACTTCGCGGAACTTCTCCAGCTCGAGGAAGAAAATCAGCGCCTCCGCAAATCGCTGGCAGAAAAGCTTCGCGGTGAGAACGCTGATCTTCGCAGCCGTCTTGGACTGAAGTGATCACCTGTCGATGGCGGATGGTTTGCTTCGCATCCGCCATCGGTTAAACTCCATGTAGAGAATCGTTCGCCCGATCGGACTTTCCGATCCGGTCTCTGCGCCGCGTATATTGGCGCGTCAAGCGAGAGGGAACGTCGATGTCGCCATGGAACATTATCTCGAAATTTAGGTCTAGGGCCCCGGCTCAAGCTGCAAAACCAGCCCATGAGCCGGCAATTCCCCCTAGCGTAGAGGCCTCGTCGAGCGTTGCCTCTGACGAGGTGAGGACCACACAGGCCGCCCCGGTTGCAGATGCAATGGTACGCGAGCATGAGCGCGTTGTCCTCAGGGTCTCGGCCCACCACGTATCCTCCGAAAACTCTGCGGTGACTGAACAGCTGACGCACACCGAGATAGCGCAAGAGCCCGGAGATGCGCATCAAGTTTTCGAGGATGCGCTAACGATCAGCGATGCTCGACCGACTTACGATCTTCGAACTAAGAAGAAAGCGGCCAAGGCCTCTCGGGTCTCCTTGAAGTCCGCAGGGGCCAAAGCCCCAGCCAAACTGGTTGAGCCGCCGCCAAGTGACGAGCGTGGGGAATATGTCACCGCAGCGTTCAACTTGGATGATGATATCAAACAGCTCAGGGCCACACTTGCCAAAAAACTGGAAACACAGAACGACCAATTGAGAGACATGCTCTCACGCTTCGATGGCAGATGAGGGGTCGCGTCTCGTCTCAATCACTCCTGGCTCAACAGATTGATGCAGAGCTACGCTGACGACCGGCTAGGCAGGAGGCCCGACGTGATGCGGGATGTCTTGTCGAACTCAAGTAAAAGAGCTGATGCCAGACTTTCCGCGTGCCTTTTTTGCCGTTAACGGGACAAACCTATGGCGCAAGACAGCTAACGGCAGCGTTCCCAAGGTGTAGCGCAATCGGCGCTCTCACGCATGATGGTGCCAGCGGCGAGCCAGCGCAGGTTCCGTACTAGGCTGCGTGCTGTTCCTAGGTGCCAATCTCCTCCGGATCAGGGACTGTGTTTGCAAGGATGTCGTGTATGCTCTTGCGCTGCTTTGGCGACAGATTGGGATTGTCATCGACTACTCTTTCGACCGCGGCCTTCAATTTTTGTGCCGTCTTCATGAGACGCAGCTCTGCTGTCACGAGTTTTTCAGGCGCCTGTTGCGTCGGGATGCTGCCGTTCGAAATCTGATCAGCAGTGCCGCTCCATCTCGGCGTTATCGAAGGAGACGCTTCTTTGTCGGTTGCTTGTGGGAGTTCAGGCTTTTCAAGGTTTTCAGTCGGGGACTGTCCGTCGTCCTGCAGCACGGCCGGCACCATCGGCATCGCTGTGAGTTCGACCTCAGGAATTTCGACCATGCGATACGGAGCAGCAGCAGCGGTTTTGAACGGTTCGACCTTGTAGTAGCGGATCTTTTTGGTCTGGATTGGCCGTTGACCTTCGACCAGCAGGATCGCGTTCTCCTCCGGCATTTGTCTGATCTCCTGCGGCATCATCAGGTCGCGCTCGCGAATCTGCTCGACCTTGGTGCGGCGCGGAAGCCCCATCAACTCGACCGTCCTCGATTCTGACTGATAGCGGATCGTCCGCTTCCCAAGTGCACGAGAGGTATAATCCGCAGTTGCCTGGTCGTTGGCGCCGAGGATGAGTTGAAGGCCGCAATTGCCGAGCAGCGAGTGCCGCGCGGTTTCACCGTAGATTTCGTCGATATTCTTCAGGTCCTGAATGATGAAGGCTAGTTTGATATTGTAGCCCGCGACATAGGGCAGTTTGTTGAGAATCTCGTCCATTCGTTTCAACTGCCGGAATTCGTCGAGAAGGAAGTAGACGGGCAGGGCAGCCGGATTATGTTCGCGGGTCAGGAGATCCATGATCTGCTGAACGAAGAGTGTCAGCAGTGGCCGAAGGATGGTCATATCGGTGATGTTGGGTGCGAGATAGATTGTGACCGGTCGCCGCTGCAGAGAGGCGATGTCGATGTCGGTGATACCGGTGGCCGCGACCACGCGCTCGTTGCGGAACGGAGCCAGCGCCTTCTGGATATCGAGGAGCGCCGAGCGCGCAGCGCGTTCGTTGAGTGAGATGTAGGCATTGAAGCTACACAGGTGACAGGCTTAATTTCGGAATGGCCGCGGAAATGGCCCGAGCAAGTGGTATTCCGGTCGAGATCATCGTCGTGGCAGATGACGTCGCTCTTCGTGACACCGTGACCGAGGACCGCCGACGGGGAATCGCCGGCACTGTCCTGGTTCACAAGATCGCGGGCGCGGCGGCAGCCATTGGCTTGCCGCTTGCAGAGGTTGTGGCGGTGGCGAACTCTGCGGCAACTCGCGTTTCGTCAATGGGAATTTCGCTCGGGTCATGCACGCTTCCCTCCGTCGGCAAGCCGGGCTTTGTGCTTGGCGAGAACGAAATTGAAGTTGGCCTCGGCATTCATGGCGAGCCCGGAGTTCGCAGAATGGATATTGCTCCCGCCGATGAGCTCGTGGCTATCGTCGTTGATGCCATACTGGCAGACGGCAGGACTAAGTCGGGTGACGATGCAGTGATCTTGATCAACGGTCTTGGATCGACACCGCCACTGGAGCTCGCCATCCTGGCACGGGCAGGAATGGCGAAGCTTCGAGCTGAAGGTGTCAATGTTGTCCGCGCCTGGGCTGGCACCTTCCTCTCAGCCCTCGACATGCCCGGCTTTTCGATCTCGGTCCTGCCGGTCTCTGGCGATGACCTCGCCTTACTCGATCATCCGGTTGACACACTTGCTTGGCCGGGTGGCGGAAAGGTCAACAGGAACCCTGCAGTGACTGCGACTGGGGATAGGTTCAGCCCGGCGACTGTCTCCGAAACTGGCTCGATCGGTAACAAGGCCGCCGGTCATCTACGCGAAATCTTTGCCCGGATAGCGGACGCTTTGACCGGCGCGGAACCCGAGCTTGCGCGGCTGGACGGGGTTTCCGGTGATGGCGACCTGGGAGCAAGTATGCGCCGCGGCGCCGATGCATTGCGCGCCATTCCGAACGGCTCCTTCTCCACCGCCAGTACGGCCCTCAGTGATGCCGCCGATCGTATCAGGAAGGCCATCGCTGGTAGCTCGGGGCCGTTTTATGCCACCGCGTTGATGCGCGCTGCACGCCGGCTTCAGGGCATTGCCGATCCGACGGCCTTCGACATCGCTGACGCATTCTCGGACGCGGTCCAAGCGATTATGGATCTCGGTGGAGCAAAGCCGGGCGATCGTACGATGGTCGATGCCTTGCACCCGATGGCTCGCACGTTCACAACCCAAGTCGCAGCCGGCATCCCTGCCGATATTGCATGGCGTTCCGCTGTTGACGCCGGAGCCGAAGGTATGAGGTTAACCAGTTCCATGCATCCTAAACTAGGAAGGGCAAGCTATCTCGGTGAGCGTGCGATCGGGAACCCTGATGCAGGTGCGGTGGCTGTGGTTATCTGGCTGCGTGCTGTATCCGGACCGGTCATGCGGGACGCAGATCGAAGCTAACTCCGGCAGTGGCAGCGAGGCTTCAGCGATGGTTTAGCCAATCACGTGGCGGCTTGATGACTTTTTAGTCAGGTCATGTGTTCTCTGCATAGCTGGGATCGCGCCTTAGCGCTGCAAAATCAGCCGTCACTCCATTACATAAAGGTCATCGAAACAAACGAAGCGCCAAGCACCGGCAGCTGTGTTTCGAAAGCCCACGAAAGGGGATAATCATGAACGTAGCACGCACTCTGAACAATTGGCGCAAGTATCGTCAGACGGTCTCCGAGCTGGGCCGTATGACCAATCGCGAACTTCACGATCTCGGCATTGATCGCGGCGACATCCGCAACATCGCCCGTGCCGCTTCCTCTAGCCGGTAAACGCACAACCAGTTCCCGAGCGCCTGCCGGTATTCGGTGGGCGCTTTTTCGTTTGTGGCGCACTCACGGTCGGCTACGGCCCACGGATCATCTCCCCACGATGACCTGCGTCCCAGGTTGCACCATCTCGTAAAGCTCCTCGACATCCTGCCGGTACATGCGGAAACATCCACTTGAGGCATTGGTACCGATAGACGAGGGGTCGTTGGTGCCATGAATTCGGAGTAGACCGTCGGCAAGGTAGATGGCGCGTGTACCCAGCGGGTTTTGTGGCCCGGCCTTCACCACTGCCGGGAGCCTGGGGTTCTTCGCACGCATGCTGGCGGTCGGACGCCATTCGGGGTGTTGGTCGCTTGGAAACGACCCTCGTCGTTCCGAACCATTGTTTGCCCTCGCGGCCTACAGCGATCGGATAGACGAACTTCTGTCCCTGCGAGGTCGTGTAGGAAAGCACGTGCTGGCGTGTTGAGATGGTGATGGTTCCCCTCGCGGCACGTAGGAAAGGCTGGCGACGCTCCCTGTCTGGTAGACGATAGTGCGGCTCCCGAAACTCGGGCTCTTGATACTGCGGTTCGTCCTCGTAATAGGGAGGCGGTGGATAGGGACTGTATGGATCGTCGTAGCTATAGCCGCTGTATTCATCATAGCCATCGTATGACGCATAGACCTGGGCCTTAGCGTGAGCCGCTGTTAGCACGAAAAACGAGAATAGGAAGGCCAGCAGTCTCATTCGCACCACCCGATGTTTACCAGATGATTGCACCGAACTCTGTGGCGGCACTATGACCGCCAGACAAGACTGCCGGTTTCCAGGTTTCTGCGGTCTCAAGCTCGAGTTCATAGCCTTCGGTCCCTTGCCTTTTATCCGGTTCGGTGTCGAAAGATACCTTCTGGCCTTCCCGAAGCGACTGGATGCCTGAAACCTGAAGTGCCGAGATGTGAATCACGATGTCCGCACCTCCGCTATCAGGCGTTAAGAAGCCGAAGCCAAGGCTTTGATGATGTTGTCCGGTAGACTCAGAGCCTTGCCGACATCCCAAACCTCTGTCCAAGTGATGGCCGCCGGAAACGGCGTTGTCGTTGGAAATCGGCGGGCGGATTACGCGTTGGCGCGCGATGTGGGCTACTCCCACTTTCGTGGCAGGAGACCCCCACGAATTCTGGAGGCCCTGTCCTCTTGCGTTGGCGCGGTGGTAGGCTTTGCATGGGCTGACTGCAAAGCAACAAGGCTCTGCAGCGCACTTTCCCGGTCTGCCTCACTCACGTTGCCGACGGCAACACCTGCCAGATCGAAACGCTCAGCGTTCGGCCGAGCGCAGGCAAGGTAGTATCGTTTCGAGTGAACATAGCCAGAGGTGACGCGCCGAAGCTTCGATACGGTCCTGTCGGGCTTGAGCAAGCCCCTGATCTCGTCGAAAAGACCAATTGCGAATGGCCGGACAGGGTCGCCGGGTTCCGACGGCAGAATATCGATGGTGCGTACGAGCATCTCGATGATGGCTTCGGCCCGCCTGACCTCAAGCTCGGTCGCGAGAATGGGACCTGTGTCTTTCCTCTGCGATTTCTCCATCGTCAACTCCGCGTCGCTCATCATCATCTGCGATTGTTTTCATATGGGTTACTGTTGCAGTCATTAAAATGCGAAACGGTCACAAGGCAAGTGGCCGGCCAGCCTGTCACGAGGTCAGCTGATCGAGAAGATGGAATATGTGATTTGAATCGCAAGAGTAGGGTTGCTAAACGGAACGAAGGCCTGGCGCTCAGAATTACGAACGGTCGACTGGAGTATATGATTACTGACAGCTTGGCTTGCGCGTTTAGCGGGTACGGTGCCGTGAAACACAGTGCTCGGAAGGATCACCCGGTATTTGCGGCCCTGGAATTGCCATCTTCGTTTCTGGCAATGATCCGGTCAAAATCTACGCCCGCCATCGGGCGGGAAAAATAGAAGCCTTGCAGATCGGTACAACCGGCCGCGATCAGGAAGTCGCGTTGCCCTTGGGTTTCGATACCTTCAGCTGTAGTGGTTTTTCCGAGCGTTCTGCTCAATCCGATGATCGACGAAACGATGGCAGCTCCCTCGGCCTGGCTTCCAAGCAAGTTGACAAATGAGCGATCGATCTTGATCCTGTCGATATTGAATTGGATTAGATGGCTAAGGGACGAGAAGCCGGTCCCGAAATCATCCAAGGCAATGCGAATTCCGTGCGCCCGAAGGATCGCAAGCGTCTCCTGAGCGCCGTGGTCCAGGTTGAAAAGCGCAGCCTCGGTGAGTTCGAGTTCGAGACGCGAGGGGCTGAGGCCAGCCTCCTTGATAATCGAAAGAACGCGGTCGCCAAATCCGCGGCGCCGGACTTGGGTGGGCGAAACGTTGACGGCCAGCGTGATGCCCATAGGCCATGATGCCGCTCTGAGCGCGGCAGTTCTCAACACCCATTCCCCGAGTTGATCGATAAGACCGGCCTCCTCGGCAATCGGAATAAACATGTCGGGCGTGAGCAACCCTAGATGCGGATGCCTCCACCGTACCAAAGCCTCTGCACCCGACAGCGGCATTTCTTCGGAAGCGAGGTGGACTGATTGGAAGAATACTTCCAGTTCGCCCTTATGTTCTTGGGTGATGGAATCGCTGGCGGAGCCCAGAAGAAGACGAAGATCCTGAGTCAGGTTGTCCTTTTCGACATTTCGAGTATCGAGATATTCGTGATACTCGACACACCGACCCCTTCCATGGCTTTTGGCCTCGTAAAGCGCCACGTCAGCGCGGCGAAGGTATTCGCTGCGGGCTAAGGTCCGGTCGTTGACAATAACAGCACCAATCGAGCCGCCAATCCTGACAACGATATCGCCGTTGCGCAGGTTGAATGGCTTGGCGAGCTCGGAGACGACCTCGTCCCATAATTCCGGGAGCGCTCGCCCCGCTGCGCTCCCAGGGGGCAGGAGCAAGGCGAATTCGTCGCCGCCCATCCTGGCAAGCATATCCCGTTCTCCGAACAGAGGGCTCAGCCGGATCACAACGCTGCGGAGAAGCTCGTCTCCAGCCGGGTGTCCGTAGGTGTCGTTAACCTCTTTAAAGCGATCCAGGTCAATGAGTGCCACGACGGCGTCGCCGGCAGAAGCATCCAGGGTGCCGAGACAATGCTGAAAGCGCTCCGCAAAGAGCGCTCTGTTGGGCAATCCCGTCAACACGTCATGATAGGATAGATGACGAGCATGGTCCTCGCTGCGGCCGAGTTCCTTCAGACTTTTTCTCAGGCGTCCCATCAGAGCGAAGAACAGACCGCCGATCAACAGTCCTGCGACCGAGAGGAGGGGCACGAGACGGGCAACGACGCGTGAGCCGGGAAGATCCGGCGTCCATATGATAAAACCGATGGGTTCGTTCGTAGCAGTTGCCTCGATCTGGAAGGCGACCTCGTTTGCATCAGCGTCTGCGGTCCGCGCGTACCGGGCGCCGGCAAGGCCTTGCTCACGGCTGAGCGCATCAAGAGTGGCCCCATCGAGAAAGCGGAAAGCAGCGAGATACAAGGGCTGCACTGGTGTTACCTTGACGCCATTGGCTTCGATTGACCCTGTCACTTTCGCGACGCCCGCAATAGACGGCCGCCCCTCCAGTTTCATCAGAGCAACATGGATCCTTTCTGGGTTAGTCTCGCTCTGCCCAGGGCCATTGAGATCGGACTCCTTTATCATCGGCAAAAGGAGCGGGCGGATCCATTTGTACCGGCGGGCGGTTTCGGCGTCGGCCTCCAGCGCAAGATCGCCGGTCGATGTGACCAGATAAGTGCCGTTGTAACCAAACACGGTCTTTGCGACCGTGGCGAAAGCTTCGGCGGTGCTACTGTCGTATCCGCCATCCGCGGCCACCGCATTTCCCGACAGGAGTGACGAGAAGCCTGCAGCCATCAAGCGCATGTCTTTCGAAACCCGGTCCACCTGGTCCTGAAGGCGGCCGTTGACGAGTTTGCGCTGATGGTCCAACGCCGCAGCGTCACTTTCTTTCCCCGCCCAAAGTGCCGCGACGAACACGAGGCCGAGAATGGCAACACCGCTGATCGCGAGCAGCACAAGTGTGGCTCCAGAAGAGCGGGCAGCTTTCTGGGCAAAACGTTGAGGCAGATCATATGCAGACAAAGCGCTTCTCTCCGGGGCGGCTTCAATTCTGGCGCGCATTCATTACGAAAACCTTGTCAAGGATCCGCAAATTTAGTGCTTGGAAAGGGTAAGCATCTTAAACCTTTGATGGTTTCATTGGCATCATCAACAGCCTGATAGGGGCAACGAACGGTGGGGTCGCAACATGCCAGAAATGAAGATGCTCATTAGGCGACGGATGCTGGTGTTGGGTTCGGTGATGGCCATGGCTGCAGGGGCGCCGTTTCCGTTGCTGGCAGCCGAACACGATACCGTCCGCGTGGCGGTCGAAGGCGGCTTTCCACCGTTCAACTACCTAGATTCCGAGAACCAGCTCCAGGGCTTTGACGTCGATGTCGCCAAAGCCCTCTGTGAGGCGGCCGCGCTCAAATGCGAATTCGTCATCCAGGAGTGGACCGGCATGATCCCCAACCTGCTCGCAAACGAGTATGACGCCATCGTTTCGTCGATGTCCATGAGCGCCGAGAGACGTGAGAAAGTGGCGTTCTCGGCAAAATATTATGACAGTCCCTCGGTGTTCATCGTGCGCAAAGGCTCCGATATCGCAGGTACGTCGCCGGACGACCTGAAAGACAAGAGGCTTGGCGTCACTGCATCAACGGCGCAGGAGGCATACGCAAAGAAATACTATGGCAATGTATCGACGGCCGTGGTTCAGGCCTCGCCCGACCTTTACAAGGAACTGGCTGAAGGAAGTGTTGATATCATCTTTGAAGACAAGCTTGCGGTTTATGACTGGCTGACCAACACCAAGGCAGGAAGCTGCTGCGAGTTCAAGGGCGAGGACATCAAGAATGCTGAGTATTTCGGCGACGGTGCGGGGATAGCGGTGCGTCCAGATGATAAGGATTTGCTTGGAAAGCTGAATGGCGCCCTTGAGAAAATCCAGGCGAGCGATGTCTACGACACAATCAATGCGAAGTATTTTCCTTTCAGCATCAGGTAGACGCGATCCGCGATTTGGACTGCCCAACACCGCTACGTTGTCAATGGTGGATCGCGCCGGAGAATAGCCTCAGCCTGGCCGCCCCTGCAGCCCCGGACTTTTATGCGGCAGGTATATGGCCGTAACTAGGGTTGCTCGCGTGTCCCCGGCGCAGCTTCGCGCTGATCAGCATCCTCAAGATCGGTTGCGACGACAAAGGCGTCGGTATGTTGGCGTGACGCCTCCCGCAGTGCTTCAAGGCTCGGGTGATCGTCAGGGAAGGTTTCGTTAGCGTGCTCTACAGGCGCGTCGATTTCTCCGGGCGGGCGTGGAGCCTGAATATCCGTTTTGGTTTCTGACGTTTCGGTGCTTCCGACAAGAGGCTCAATCCTTGGCTGCTCCCTGGCTGGCGCATTGTCAGGTATTCCGGCGATTGTCTTGGTTCTCTCGGTCATCAAAGATCTCCTTTCGATGATAACGACGGGTCTCCAGATGGGTTCCGGACCTGCAGCACGAATGCGACTGTGGCCACGCTGCGTTGAGCGCCGCTTCCAAGACAAACCAGCTGGTGGAAACACCCCGCGCCAAGTCCTCCGCTGATGGATACGCTGATGTCGACCGACGGCGACTGGAAAGCGTGGCGCAAGGCTCGGAGAAATATGCGCTTTCGGGCTTAGCCTTTGATCAAGGCAAAATATCGCTATGGTTGAGCGGAGGGACAACCTCTTCGATGCTCAGTTCCCTAGTGCTCACTCCCGAGCATCACCTTAGCGCCATCTCCACTGGCGCTATTTTTAGCACAATCCCGGCAGTCGCTCCGCAGATCCTGCAAATCAAACGCGGATACTTGAGCCGGGCAAGGTGTGCAACGGCCACGGCCCGAAAATGCGTCACAGATGTTGTTCCCTGGTCCATGTGCCCGCTTGCGCGTGTGGCGATGATGTCAGGGCAGTTGAATTGCAGAAAATCCTCACCCGGGCTTCCATTAGCGCCTTCGTCCTTAGCGCGCCGATGCGCAGGCTGATGATCGATCTGTCGCCCCGTCGGGACGCGGATCTTGCGCGTCATCCGGCGCCGAACGTCCAATATCGGCAATGACCGGAAGATGGTTTGATCCATACATTGGACCCGTCCGTCGATCACTGACGGCTAACGCAGCGGAAACCGCGACATGGTCGATCGTCGAACCGAGGTAGAAATAAGGATACAGTTTCAGGCTGAAGCGGCTTGTTATCCAGGGATCACCGTCACCCGCAACGCCAAGGCCCGTCTTCTTCAGGACATCCCTGTAAAAACCGGAGGCGCGTGGTGTGTTCCAGTCGCCTGCGACGACGACGTCGGAAGCAGGAAGGTCTGATCTAACGCTGCTTGCCAATGTTTTCAGATGGAGATTCCGCTCACGCCATTGCTGAAGAGATCGCGGTGTGTCCGGATGGATCGCGTAAAGGACGAGAGGGCGGTTCCAGCCGCCGAGCTCGAGGCGCACGGGGTGCTTGTGGAACTGCTCGTCAATCGCGGGGTCCGATACCATTTTCTCACGCAGGATCGGAAACCTCGAAAACACCTTGACCCGGTCATAGGTCATAAGGTCCCGGGTCGTTTCATATGGAAAAAGGCCAAGATTGCGAATTGGGTCCTGCCAAGTGTCCAGCGTCTCCTGCAGCACCAGAAGGTCCGGCTGTTCCTTTCTTATCAACTCGAGAAACTGATCCGGATCGTTTGTGTTTTCGATGAAGAGGTTGGCCGTCAAAACACGAAAACTGCATCGAGCGGCCGTTTGGGCGACCGGGACAGCAGCATAGGGGTAGATCGATATCAGGAGAGCTGAAATAGTTATCGCAACCGCGGGTTTTGCTCTCGTTAAAGACGCGGCAACGAGAAGCACCAGTCCTGCCACCACGACATATTGCCACGCAAATGTCAGCAGATCGAGGAGCCAGAACTGATCGGAAAACGCAACGACGGCAATCACCATGCCTGCGTATAAGATGGCGGACGCGAGTACCGTGACTGTCAGTGCCTTGCGCATTCAAGTCCCATGGGTTTGAGAACGTGCCCATCAGCTATCCGAAAGGCGGTAGGAAGTAACTGACTGTCTCACATGTGGTGTAAAGGAAAAAGCTGGGAGCAGGCGTCTTCGCGACGGCGCCATGGAAGAGGTCGTTGGGCGCAGGCACTGACGCCAAACCTCGTCAGGTCTTCTCGGCTCGAAGACGGATCGCCTGCGCGGCGCAGTCTTCGTACCAAGCCGTTGCGACCATCATGACGGCGATCCGATCATCAGCGGTTTCTTGTCGAGGCCCTTTTTCATCAGCACCCCGGTATCCGGCCCGAATTGGGCATAGATTGGCATGATGCTGGCACCGAGCGCCGAGCCACGCGCACCGAGATTGCCGGCTGTAATCTTCGGCGCAATGAGCCCGGGGGGGAGCATCTGGGTGAAACAGCCTCGCACGCGATTGACCGTATCAAGAAGGAGAGGTGAGGGGAGTAACCCGTCAATCACAATGGCTTCGACATCGACAACGGCGATACTGCCGATGATGGCCTGGGCAAGCGCGTCGGCACAGTCGTCCTGCCATTCTTCGACGAACCTTCGAGCGTGTGCCGGCATCGGCTCCAGATCACGGACGCGGCTGATGTCGATGCCATTGGTCTTCAGGTGATGGATCAGCGTGTAGATTGAAGCGCGGTGGAGGAGCACCTCAAACCTACCAGCGGGCTTTGGAACGGAACTCAGGTTTGAATGGGTTACCGGAAATGGCCCAAAAGCAGCAGTGTTGCCGTTCGGCCCGGTCTGCAGCGTACCGTCAAGAACGAGCCCGGCTCCGACGAAGGTGCTAAGCGAGATATGCAGGAAGTCGGTGAACTGCTTTCCGAGCCCGAAGACGAGTTCGGCGACGGCCGCCGCCGACGCATCGTTCTCGATCATCACGGGCAGTGCATAGGTTTCGACGAAATGCGCCTTCAGGTCAAACTGGCGCCAGGCCAGCTGAACGTCGCCTGGAAAGCCAAGTTCTTCATCCCAGCCACCGATGAAATATGGCGCCGAGACGCCGATACCCGTGAGGCGGAGGCTTGGTTGCGGACCCAGCTGCTTCTTGAACCTGTTGACTGCACTGGCTGCCAGCCGCTTGACCGTGTCCGGATCCGGATGGTCGTAGTCATGTGTCTCATAGGCTACGCTTTTGCCGGCAAAATCGATCAGGATGGCATCCATCGACCGCCTGCCGATATGGAAGCCGATTGAATAGGCGCCATCGCTTGCCAGAGCGTACATGGCAGATGGCTGGCCTTTGCCGCCGTAGCGCCGCCCGTTTTCCACGAGATAGCCACCAAGAACCAGCGCATCGACGATGCCGGCGACAGCAGGGGGTGTCAGATGGGCAAAGCGGGCAATTTCTGCCTTGGAAGCCTGGCCGAAGCGGCGCACCGCGTCCAGAACAACACGCTCGTTGTAGTGCCGTAACTGTACCGAGTTGCTGCCTTTGCCCGCCATGGTCCTACCAGTATCGATGCTTCAAAAAATGCAGTCTGCTTTATCTAAGAAGCCCTATCCGCCACCTCTGATTTGCACAAGGTCTTGACCGCTAGCCCGCACGGGTGACCTCCGACAGATTGCCCCTTGACGTGTTCGAACTACAATTATAGTAAATTGCTTTAATTAATCCCAGTGGGAGTTGGGATTTCTTTTGACGGCTGAGAGGAGACACCACGAGATGCATGATCGCTATCCATTCCATTTTCTGAACGGTCTGGCCGGCGCCAATGCTTGACGTGGCAAACATGGTTGCTTCCCAAGCCGCTGGGACGGTTGTCGCATCGCTCGAAAACGTTACCAAGGTTTTCGGGGGAACGGCAGCCGTCTCCAACGTTTCGATCGAGCTGCGCGCCGGCGAAGTGCTGGCGCTTCTGGGCGAGAACGGTGCAGGCAAAAGCACTTGCGTCAAACTTCTGGCTGGCGTCCATCATCCTGACCATGGCCGCGTTCTGGTGCGGGGAGAGCCCCAGGCATTTTCTTCGCCGCTGGAGGCGCAGAAGGCCGGCATCGCGGTGATGCACCAACATCCCGGATTGTTTCCTGATCTCAGCATCGCCGAAAACCTGTTCATCGGGCAGACCAGACTTCGCTTGAGGCTCGATCGCCGGAGGATTGAGGCAGACGCCCGCCGGTTGCTGGCAATCGTTGGTCTCAACGTCGATGTGACGGCTCCGCTGTCCGGCCTCAGGACATCGGAACAGCAACTGGTCGAAATTGCCAGAGCGCTATCTCTGGACGCGTCCGTCCTGATCATGGACGAGCCGACGGCAGCGCTGTCGCAAAGGGAAGTCGAGCGGCTGTTTTCCGTGGTCGACAGCTTGCGGGCGCGCGGCGTCGCCATGATGTTTGTTGGCCATCGCATGGACGAGATCTACCGGATCGCCGACAGGATCGCCGTTTTGCGCGACGGCAAGCATGTTGGTACAGAACCGGCATCGGACTTGTCGCGCGAGCGGGCCGTACAGATGATGGTCGGCCGGTCGCTCGATGGTCTTTACCCTCACCATGCAACGGCGCCAGGCGCAGTCGTCCTCAGCATCAAGGGCCTTGGCAGGGATGGCGCATTTCGCGGCGCGACGTTCGATGTCCGGGCAGGCGAAATCCTGGGGCTTGGCGGCCTTGTCGGCAGCGGCCGGACCGAAATCGCCCGTGTTCTCTTCGGTATCGACCAGCCGAGCGCAGGATCAATCGAGATCGACGGACATCCGAGGCAGTTTTCCTCGCCGAAGGATGCGATGGAAAGGGGGATTGCCTATGTCTCCGAGGACCGGATCGGTCAAAGCCTGGTCATGGATTTCCCGATCCTGACCAATGCGACGCTGACGGTTCTGGACGAAACCACCTCGACACGCCTGATATCCCGGCGCAAGGAGATCGGGATCGCCGAGCCTTTTCTTTCGCGCCTGCGCCTCAGGTTCAGCTCCTACGATCAGTCGGTCAGCGCCCTGTCTGGCGGCAATCAGCAGAAGGTGGTGCTGTCCAAATGGCTGGCGACCAAGCCGCGCCTGCTCATTCTCGACGAGCCGACCCAGGGTATCGACGTCCAGACGAAGGCAGACGTCCACGCCATGATGGCAGATCTTGCCAGCCAGGGCATGGCAATCATCCTGATATCGTCGGAACTTCCAGAACTCCTTGGAATGTCGGACAGGATCGTGGTCCTCAGGGAAGGCAGCATCACGGCCGAGTTTTCCAGGCAGGATGCGAGCCAAGAAAAGATTATCGCAGCCGCGACCGACGCTGTCGTCAGCAAGGTCGATGGCGGCATCGTTGCGCGTCCATCTCAAGACAGCACCTCACAGCCGGACCATCGCGAGCCTTCGTCCGCAAAGAGCATGCTTGCGCACCGCGAGCTTGGCCTTCTGGCGGCTATTGCAGCCGTTGTCATACCGGTCTCGATCCTGAACGTGCGAATGCTGAGCGGAGCCAATCTGTCCGCGCTTGCCATGGATGCCGGCCTTCTGATGATCGTGGCACTGGCGCAGATGCTTGTGATCGTGACCCGCAGCATTGACCTTTCGGTGGCGGCGATCATCGGTCTGGCTGCCTATGGCGCAGCCTCGACGCTTCATGCCCATCCAGAGATCGGTGTTTTTGGAGGCGTCTTGCTGGCCTGCGCAATCGGCTTGGCGGCAGGGCTGTTGAATGGGCTGATCGTCACCTACGGACGGGTTCCTGCAATCGTCGTCACCCTTGGGACGATGTCCGTCTTCAGGGGTATTAACAGTCTTTGGGCAGCCGGCACGCAGGTCAGTGCAGACCAGGTGCCGCAGTCATGGCTCGACATGACGGCAACCGAAATCCTCGGCATTCCGGCTGTTCTCATCATCGCCGTCCTGACCCTTGGCGCAGTCGGCTATTTCCTGAGATCGACCTCGATCGGGCGTGAGTTCTACGCGATCGGATCCAATCCGGATGGTGCGAAACTGATCGGCATTCCGGCGCGATCGCGTGTGCTGCTTGCCTTTTGCATGTCAGGTCTGCTTGCCGGTTTCGATGGCGCGCTCTGGGCATCGCGCTATGCCACTGTCGATGCGCGCGTCGCATATGGATTTGAGCTGACGGTCATTGCCGCCGTTGTCGTTGGCGGGGTTGCCGTTCGCGGCGGCTCGGGCACGGTCCTAGGCGTGGCTGCAGGAGCCTTGATGCTTCTGGTCATCAACAATGGATTGACGCTGGTGCGTGTCGACCCGCTTTGGCTTCAGGGTGTCTACGGTCTTGTCATCCTGATTGCGATCGGCATCGACGCCTATGTGGCACGCCGGGCAACCGGGAAACATCACGGGGTTGGGCAATGAGCGAGAACCGCACGCAGGGACCTGACTTCATCAGCCGCTTTGCAAACTGGGATAATTTCCTCGCAGGACTGACGGTGATCGTCGTTGTCTATGCCGTAGCAGGCGTCGACAATTTCGCGTCCGCATTCAATATTTCGCAAGCGATTGCCGGCATTTCCGAACGCGCCCTCATCGTCTTGCCAATGGTACTTTTGATCATTGCGCGCGAAATCGATCTGTCTGTCGGAAGCATCCTGGCGCTGACAAGCGTTCTGTTCGGCCTTCTGGTCCAATCAGGCATGCCTCTTGTTGCTGCAATTCCGTTGACGTTGATTGCGGGCGGGCTGTGCGGGGCGTTCAATGGCATTCTGGTGACGGCGCTCGGGCTGCCATCGCTGGTGGTGACCCTTGGCACAATGGCTCTCTTTCGAGGCATCGGCTATATTCTCCTGGGTTCAGGATCGATCAACGAATTTCCGGATAGCTTCCTTGATTTCGGAATAGACACGCTTGGCAACTCGCCGATCCCGGAAACGATCGTCCCATTCCTGATCCTTGCCCCGATCTTTGCCGTGATCCTGCAAAAAATGCCGCTTGGACGACGCATCTATGCGGTCGGCGGCAGCCCGGATGCTGCCCGTTACTCCGGCATTCGCCTCGCACGGTTGGTCTTCGGTCTTTTTGTGACATCAGGCGTCGTCTGTGCCGCAGCCGGCATGGTCTACACGGCACGCCTGGCCAATGCGCGGGCAAACAACGCGCTCGGGATCGAGCTCGATGTGATCACCATCGCACTGCTCGGAGGCATCAGTGTGTTTGGCGGGCGGGGCAAACTGACGGGCGTGCTGTGGGCGCTCTTATTGGTCGCCACCATCAGAAACGTGCTCGGCCTTCTGCAGATCGGCGGGGATGCACAGGGGACTGTCATCGGCCTGCTTCTGATCCTGTCGCTCGTTGCCAGCAACGCGGCCGAACGTGTCTTTGCCAGAGCCAGACTTCGCAAGTTCGACATCAAACCAGGCAAGTAGTTTCCGGGACTGGCCTGTCCACATCGTACCGGATCCATTGGAGGAGGAAACAGCATGACATCCCAACTTATTCGATCGCTTCTTGTTGCGTCGTGCCTGGTTGCGCCGTTTGCCGCAGCGCAGGCCGCCGAATGCGCCAAGGAGCCAGTGACCGTCGGGTTCCTGCCGAAGCTCGATACAGATCCCTATTTCCAGGTCGCCCAGACCGGTGCCGAAGAGGCGGCCAAGGAGATCGGTGGCAAGGCGGTCAAGCAGGCGCCGTCGCAAGCGACCGCTGAGGCCCAGATCGACTTCATCAATAATCTGGTTTCCCAGAAGGTTGGTGTGATCGCAATCTCTGCCAATGACGCGAATGCGGTCGCACCCGCATTGCGTCGCGCCGAAAAGCAGGGCGTCAAGGTCGTCTCATACGATTCAGACGTTTCGCAGGCAGCAAGAACACTCTTCCTGAACCAGGCCGCCGGCGACAGCCTGGCGGAGATGATGCTGGAATCGATGGGTCAGATGATCAACTACGACGGAGAGTTTGCAATCCTGTCATCGACGCCGACAGCAACCAACCAGAACGCCTGGATCGACTTCATGAAGAAGCGCATGGCGGGCGACAAGAAATACGAGAAGATGAAGCTGGTCCAGGTCGCCTACGGCCAGGAAAGCGAGCAGGTCAACCAGCAGCAGGCGCTGGCGCTCGCACAGGCATTTCCCAACCTGAAGGGTATCATCATCCCAGCCGGGATAGGTCTGCCTGCAGCCGCACGCGCTATGGATCAGGCGGGCCTACTTGGCAAGGTCAAGCTGACGGGATTGGCACCGGCGACGCTCATCAAGAAATACATCCAGAACGGATCGGTCCAGGACATCTGGTGGAACGTCGAGGATCTCGGCTACCTGACCTATTACGCAGCGCAGGCGGTGGCGTCTTGCAAGGTGACGGGCAAGGAGGGCGAGAGCTTCGAGGCAGGACGCCTGGGCTCCTACAAGGTCGGTGCGAAGGGCGAAGTGCTTCTTGGGCCAGCCGAGATCGTCACCCCGAAGAACGTCGATGAATTCAAGTTCTGAAGCCTGACGGGTGGAGCGCGCTACCAGCGCTCCACCTCCAACAAAAAATCGGAGAACGAAATGAAGCCGGTCCTTCTCGCTGGCGAGACTTTCCACGTGACCTCATTTGCGTCGAAAGGCTATGAGGTTAGCGCGTCAGCTCGCTTTTCCAATGGAGGACTTCGCTGGATCGAAGCCCTGACACGACATGGGTTTGACGTGACCCAGATCGGCGGAGAGCGGTGCGAAAGCGAGTTCCCGACAACAAAGGAGCAGCTTTCGGCATACGCAGCCGTCGTACTTTCGGACGTCGGAGCGCTCTCGTTGCTTTATACGCCGGAGACCAGGAAAGGCCGCCGCTCGGTCAACCGCCTCGAGCTGCTGCGCCAGTGGGTGCTGGAGGGCGGTTCGTTGATGATGGCGGGAGGCTATTGCAGCTTTCAGGGGATCGACGGACTGGCCCTGTTTCACGATACGGCCGTGGACGATGCGCTTCCCGTCAAGATCTATGCCGGACCCGATGGCCTCGAGGCGCCTGAGGGTTTAGATCCCCGCATCACGGAGCCAGACCACCCAATCCTGCGTGGCATCACAACGCCGATACCCTACCTGTTGGGCATGAACAGGGTGGCAGAGCGCCCGCAAGATGTTTCAACGACCCTTGTTCATTGTGACCGGCGCGGAGAAGCACTGCCACTTCTAGCTGTCCGGGACCTTGGCAAAGGCCGATCACTGGCGTGGATGAGCGATATCGGTCCTCATTGGCTATCGACAGAGTTTATGGAATGGGACGGGTATGACGTGCTAATGGCGAACATGGTCAGATGGCTTGTCCGCCAGATCTGACGGCGCGCTTTCATAAACGCCAGGGCAGTGGTTTGGTCTAGTATCGCCACTGTCTGGCCGTTTCCAATGCGGTCGAGCACCATCGCGGGTGTTGCCATCCTGCTACTGCAAGAGGCGATCACCTCTGGCATCTTCCGGCTCCAGCGAATCTTGGATCCGAACATGATCGAACATCGGCGCGCCGCAGCCGCCAAAGCATTGGCGAGGGCTGCCAGCATGGGCATAGCGGTTGACGGCGATCCGAAATTTGCCGAACTCTTTGAGGAGTGGACCGCCGGTCACATCACGATGCGGGAGGCGCGGGCTCAGTATATTGCGCATATTCGCGAGCGCGAGGGCGCTCCTGGGGACTGGCGCGCGCTTTCGATCCAGTCCTCGAACGCACAGATCAAATCGAGGCTGCGGCCGGCCGGCTAAATGCCCCGAGTGAGGGCCACTTTTCCTGGATAGGCTGTGTCAGGTGCTTCAAGACCGAAAGGTCGCTGAAGTCCGGGACAAAGCCGTCGGCGTCGAGCTAGGCAGCCGCAAGCTCGGCACCCACGATGTAATTGTGACCATGGAGCCTGGCACACTGGTGATCAGCGGGCAGGTGGCACAGCTGATGCGACGCCGAGATATGGAATTTCTTGGTGATCCGGTGCGCCAACGCACCTCTTCCACGGAGTAACGCCTGACCGCTTCGGACCAGAAGTTTGGGTCCTTCCTGTTCAATAGGATGGATGTGCCCGGCGAGGTGAAACGCCTCGCGCCGCTCGACACAGGTGCCACAGCGCCCACAGAGGCGTTCGCCGCCTTTGTAGCAGGACCAAGTCTCGGTGAACGGCGTACTGTGATTTGCACCATCGACGACGATCTCGGCCTTCGAGAGGTTGACGTATGGCAGGGTGCTCTCACTGCGTAGGTGACCTATCCGCATTGGGCCGAGCATCACGAATAGAGCCGACCCACATGAGGGCTCGACAATGGAGCTAGATCCTTTGATCGGCATCCATCCTGACGCGGCCCATACCTCCGATCTATCCTTGCCGGCCGCCCATCTGCTTCTCGGCGGACTGGATAGCTTCCACGGCCTGGCTCGGCACGGTTCGGCTCGACAGCTTGAACCAAAGCGTGACCGATGATGGCTAGGCCGTCGATAGCTCGCTGCCAAGCGTCGAATCGGAACAGGAAGTCCAGCGGAGCGGCGAGCTCCCGGGCTAACCGTGAAGATCCAACTCAATTGGCAGCAACTCTATTGGCAAGGCTCGGGAATTTTTGTGGAGGTTGATGGTGCCGAGGGAAAACGCGCGGCGACTGGAACCGATCTCTGGTTGATGCGTTATAAATTCGCATCAACTGAAGCGAGACACATGATTCAGCGCAATTACATCAGCGCACGCCCGAGTTTCGACCTCCATGCCGGCGACGCAAATCTCCGTCGACGGCTTCAATCGTTGTATGGACCTGAAAGTTCCGGTCACGATCCCTTCGCCGAACTCCTGTCACGAATCGATCGTGTCGAGGATCGGGGAAGAAACACTGATTTAGAAATCGATATGGCAGACTTGCCCGAGCTTTCGTGAATTCTGGCCGCGCCTCACAGTTGCTATCCGGTCAGACGCCGGGAAAGTCCATGCGAGGCGCGTGGAACCCGTAGGTTCGAAAGACAACGGTGCGACCCGCAACTCGTTCCAGTACCTACGAAACTAAAGTTCACGTTACACCATTCTTATCTCGGAACTTCGTTTAGCAACTCCATCGTCAATGCGTTGAAGGAGTTGATCGCGACGACAGGCTCAGTGAATCGATCAATTCCCGGGCGCTCGTGGGCTTGTCGATCCCCGTCGACGAAGCTGTGGCGTTCTGTCGACGGGAACCATCGATGATCATAGAAGTTAGGGTAGGCTGCAATGCTCAGCCAGTTGCGCAGCCGCCGAAAGGTGGAAGGCTCGTTTCTCAAGCCGAGGCAGGCCTTTAACGTTCACTGCTGTCGACGGGCAAAATTACGAGATAGCACCCGGGCTGGCCAGCGCGAAAACTGTAAAGACTGCTGGCAGCGTGACCATGGGCGTCTTCTAAAGTCAGCCTCCAATGATTTGCCTGTATGACCAACCAAAAGAAAGCCCCGCTTGAGGGCGGGGCTAGTCGCGAGAGTGACATAGCTGGGAGAGGAACAAGCCAGCGCACCATGAACGCGGCTGCGCCTGTATGGGTTCCTCAAAAGTTTCTAGATCGAATCGCGCCAGAATTGGCTAACGAAGCGCAACCCAAACTGCGTCAGGGCGATGATTAGAGCGAGGACGCCCAAAACGTACGGAATTCCCGTCAGGCTGTAGAGGATGGCGATTTTCACGGCGATCGTGCCGGCGACCGCGCCAACCACAAGGCTGGCCGCGCTAGGTATTTCGGGCTGTCCATCCATGACCAGGGCCGTGCGTTGCGAGTGTCATGAGAATGCGCGCATTCATTTAATTAGACGTTTCAAATATAGCGCGAAGGCGATCCAAGCTGTCGTTTTTGGTGGCAGGACCATGAAATCCGGGGATCCATTCCCATATCAATTGGATGGAGTACCTTGTGTCCGCGCGTGAACGTGAAGTCCTCGTCTTGATGTGCGACGGGAAGAGCGCACAAGAAATCGCCGACATTCTCGGGATTTCGGTCCACACCGTGCGAACGCATATCGACAGGTTGAAGGAGACCTTTTCCGTCTACAAGGATACGGCGCTAGTAGCCGCGGCACTTCGGGCAGGGACAGTCTACTAAGGAGCGGGTGTGGGGTTGCGTGACGTCGCATTCACATGCCGATACTCAAGCGGCTATCGCGCAGCTACTGCAGCGGGACCGTCATCCACTTTTCCTGCGACCTTTCAGGTCGGCTTCAACGCTCTTCTTCAACGCATCCATGATGTTGATGACATTGGACGGCTTCTCCGACTTGTCCTTTTTGCTGTCGGTCTTCCGAGTGGGTTTCAACCCTTTCTTCTTCGAGGCGATAAGCTTCAGCAGACTTTCCTGTATTGGATCAGTCACCATCGAGGGCGACCATTTCTCCATCCGCGGCTTGATCATCTTTTTGATGACCTCGACGGTCTTAGGATCGGCTTTCTTCTCAATTTCCTGGAAGTACTCTCCCTCAGGACGGACCTCGTCGCCAAAACGGAGGGTCCAGACGACAATGCCCTTGCCGCGAGGCTCCAGCACGACGGCGCGTTCTCGCCTGCCGATGACAACCCTGGAGATACCGAGGACGTCGTCGGCTTCCATGGCATCCCGGATCACCGCAAACGCCTCATTCCCGATCTTGTCGTTCGGCATGAGATAGTGCGGCGTCTCCAGATACACCCACTCGATGCTTTCACGGGGAACGAACTTCTCGATATCGATTGTGCGAACCGTCTCCAGCTCGACTGATTCCAGCTCGTCATCGGTGAGCAAAACATATTCGTTCTCGCCGCGTTCGTAGCCCTTCGCCTCGTTCTCCTCCTTGACGGGCTTTCCGGTCACCGAATCCACGTATTGTGACACGACACGGTTTCCGGTCTGTTTGTTGAGCGTATGGAAACGGACCTTCTCGCTATCGGAAGTCGCGGGGCTCATGGCGACAGGGCAGGTGACCAGCGAAAGTTTCAGATAGCCTCTCCAGTAGGGGCGACGCGGGGCCATGGGTGATCCTCCTAGCTGGCTTTCTTCTGTGGGGTTTTGCCGTTCGATTTGTCCGCGACCGCCTTTTTGGACTTCCGGGCGTTGGCGTTGGCAGCCTTCTTAGGCTTGGCTTTTCCCATGCCGGCGCTTTCGCGCAATGCCTTGAGAAGATCGTTTGGCTTGGAAACCTTGACGGGCTTCGGCTTGGGAAGCCTCTTGCCCTCGGCCTTTGCCTTCACCAGGTCTGCGAGCGCTTTTTCATATCGGTCCTCGAACTGGGCGGGGTCGAAATCGCCCTTCTTGGTGCCGATAATGTGTTTGGCGAGATCAAGCATTTCACCGTCGACCTTGATCGACGGCATCTCTTTGAATGCCTCTTCAGAGGAACGGACCTCGTAATCGAAATTGAGGGTGGTGGCGATCAGGCCCCGTCCGTGGGCTCGGATCAAAACAGTCCGCATCCGACGGAACAGAACAGTCCTGGCGATTGCCGTGACGCTCGCTTCCTTTAGCGCTTCACGAAGTCCGGCGAACACATCTTCAGAGACATCATCCGTCGGTACGAGATAATAGGGCTTGTCAAAATAGACATCGTCAATGTCGGAGCAGGGCAGGAAGGCTTCAATTTCCAGCATCTTGTCAGAATCCGGAATGACAGCCGTCACCTCTTCCGGGTCGATCATGATGTACTGGTTGTCTCCGACGTCGAAACCCTTGACCTGTTCGTCACGCTCGACAGTTTCTTCGGTTTCGCTGTCGATAAACTCCCGGCGGACCCGATTACCCGTGGCCGCGTTCACGGTATGGAAGGTGATGCGATCCGACGTGGAAGCCGCCGTATAGAGACCGACACCACAGCTGAGCTCGCCGATCTTGATGTGACCCTTCCACTGAGCGCGATGAGCGGCCATGTCGTAACTCCGTCTGGAACCTTTTGCTCAACTCCCTGTTCATGCTTTCGTTCCTAGCCATGATCGAGGGGAAGAAATGTCGCGGCATCAAGAAGACAATGGCGAAGCTGGCAGAAGCGGTCCGATCCTGTTGAACGCGGTCGTGACCTGGTTTCGCGTCCACCAAGTTGCGTTCGACCACAAGGTGGCCGACGTTCTCTGTACAGCCGCTATCGCGCTGTACTCCCTTGGTTTTGACGAGAGGCAGATCACCGATCATTTGATCCAGAACTACAATGGACCGATGGCGACGAAGGCAACCGCTCCGTCATCGTCGGCATACCACTGAACGACAGCGTCTTTGTCGCAAATGCACTGCGTACGGCAACGGACGGAGCAATCGATTATCGGAACAACATCGTCAGATTGTCATTACTTTCCCGAGATCGCGACCGTGTCAATCGGACGTGACGGGGATGGTGAACATGGGAATTTTTTCCGATTTCTTCCTATGGCCAACGAAACGGCAGTGGAGCGCCCCACCCGTCCGGCGCGATTTCATCCTAGCCAAGCGCGTCCGAACAGAACTTGGACATGCGCCTCTGGCGCATATGAAAGTGTGATTTCCATGGACGAACACGTATCGAAACGGCGACAGGCGAGTTCACAGCAGGCGCGTATCGACGCCCGAGAACAAACGGATCGCATTGCAATGCAGACGCTGGAAGAGGAGCGGCAGCTCCGCGCCATCAAGACCAAAAGACTGAGGCAGGCGAGGGAGGCGTTGGTCGAACGCGAGACCGCTCCCGACGATCTGTCTGATTAAAGGCGCAGCTGTCGCAGCCCCGCACAAGACGCTAGCTGCACGGGTCCACCGATGCGGCTATTCAACAGGAGAAATTCACATGCAGTTGCTCAATACGAATGTTGCCAAGACCACCGAGGGAACCCTGACTGTCGAATTTCACGGTGAGGGAAATGAGATGATCTCTGTCCGTATGGCTTCCGACGCGGCTGGAGGTGAGAGCGCGGCGATATTGCGCGCGAAAGAGATGATGGTACAGATCGCATCATTCGGTGGGGACAATTCTTCGCCTAGTGTACCAGGCGAAGGGGTCAGTATCGACGACACGCTAGCAGGCGAGCTCGATGACCGGACTGAGGTGGTCTAGGTGCAGCTCGGTTGACCTAAACCGCTTTTGGGGCCTGCGTGGTGAGCCTGTCTCGTGAAAATTGGCAGTAGTCTCCCGGACCCCGGGTTTGGAGCGTCGCGGAATATCCGCATGCTTTGTGCATCCATCTCGCCGAAGCAATGCGACCCACTGGACATCCAAGGGTCGAGACGAGAAGTTTACAGCCAGATCAGGACTTGATGAATTTTCGTATCCGATTGGTGAGGGCGTTTTACTGATCAAAGATCTGATCACAGACGTACGCTGAATTCGGTGACCGACGACATCGGCTGGGTAAAGTCGTCAAGAGCGTTATAAAGCATCCCGTCGGACCCAAACGCTGACACTTCCTCCGTTGGTTGGAAAATCGGCGCGACCTCTGTCATCAGTTGTTATCTCGCCTTCACGATGACCCAGAAAGTCTACAAAGGAGGTACTCGAATGGCCTAGGCCAAGATCAACGGATATTTGTCCTTCCCCGCCATTGGACATAACAACCACGCAACCCGGCTCGCGCTCGGTTCCGTGACGGACGAAACCGATCACACGCGCGTCGTCGAAATGTTCACTCTGCGGGCCATTGCCGAACCGCTCGCGCGCTTCTATCAGCTTGGACATGCAGGTGATTGCCGGCATGTTCACCGTCTGCTGGCTGCCGTCTACGGCCTTGTCACTGTATTCCGCGCCATACAGATCCGGATAGAAAACGCAGGGCGTGCCGTGTTCGCGCAAGAGGATCAAGGCGTAGGCAAGGGGCTTGAACCAGGGCTCGACTGTCGCTTCCAGCGATTGCAGGGGCTGTGTGTCGTGATTATCGACCAGAGTGACGGCGTGGTCTGGAATTGAAGACACGAGCGATCCATCGAAGATAGTCCGCATGTCGAATTCTCCACCGGCCTTTGAGGCATCATGGAATCGGTGGTGGAGCGCAACGTCGAAAACCATCAGTTGCTTGTCGACGAGTTCCAGATAGTTTGTAAGCGTCGTCATATCGGGGTGCCAGTATTCGGCGACGACGAATAGATCGGTCCCGACCGCGTCGCGCATATGGCCAACCCAATCCTTGAAGAACCACGCCGGGATGTGTTTCGCCGCATCCAGGCGAAATCCTGCAACAGGCACCTGCTCGGAAAACCAGCGCCCCCAATATTTCAATTCTTCGTAGACTGCGTTATTACGGAACTCGACATCGGCTCCCATCAGGTAGTCGAAATTGCCAAGCTCGTCATCGACCTCATCGTTCCATTGGCCTTCGCCATATTCGTTCATAAGCCGGAAGACGCCGGCCCCATCTGGCTGCTCAATCACGTCGACGCCGCTGAAGCACTGCTTGTCCCAGATGAATTCGGAGTACTTTCCAGCTCTTCCGGGGAAAGTGAACCGGGTGTGGGCGAGGGCTTTCACGTCGTCGTCCTCGATCTGCGTTCGATCTTCGGAGTTCACGCGTCGCACGACCACGCTTTCCTTTTCGTCCGCTCCCATTTTGTGGTTCAGCACGACATCATGGATCGGCCGCAAGCCATGGTCGACAAGAGCCCTGCAAGCGTTATCAAAGGCTGCCTTGACACCATATTTTGTGGTCACGCTGCCCTTCTGATCAAATTCCCCGAGGTCGAAAAGATCGTAGGTGTCATATCCGACCGATGAAGCGCCAGACGCGCCTTTATAGGCGGGCGGCAACCACACGTCGGTGATTCCGATCTGTGAGAGGTAAGGAGCCTTTTCAGCTACCTCTTTCCAGAGGTGCCCATCTCCTGGAGAGTACCAATGAAAGAATTGGAAGAGGGTACGTTTGCTCATCAGGTTCCTGAAAATAGATGTTGCGACACCAGGCCGACTATCGGCTGTCTCGGGGGAGGCGGCTGTTTATCAGCAGCTCGTGAAGCGTGGCGAATTGCCCGAAAAGGGCCTCAAGATCGCGTCTTTGCTTTTCGTCCAGATTGTACCGGTCAGCAAAATCGTCGACCCGAAAAACCTGTCGGGTTCCGCTCTTTATCATTGATTTTGTTTTGAAATGGTTGCTCATATGACGGCCCTCGCTAATCGCGCGGGAAGAATGTCCATCGTGAACATTTGTTCCAGGATGCACGCGATAAACTAGCAGATGGGTTGAGTGGGCCGCCTTGGCCCGACGGCTAATTGACGCTATGGAACAAAAAGCCCTTTGTAAACGTCCCTCCTGGAGGTCCGTCATGGCATGGACCGCGCAGTCGACGTCATCGGGGAAGCCATTGTCCGACGGGCGAATTCTTAAGAGTTTGGCGAAGGCCGATATGCACGCCGAGTTGTCATCAAAGGGGTGGGGCTCAAGTGGGCCGCACCGACCATCACGCTACCACCCTTAGTTCAAGCTTCCACATGTTGCGTCCGGCCGCAGTGTACTCGTGGATTGCGATACCGCTTCCTTCAATATCCATCTGCATCGTCGCAACGAGCCAGTCGGGCGGCATGATGCACGGCAGGTCTTCGGCGACCAAGACATCTATAAGTTCGGCTTCCGTGGAAAGACCGCCACGGGTTTGCCGGTCATTTCGGTCCAACGTCCAGAGGTATCTCTGCACCATCATGTTCAGTCCACATTTGAGTCGAGCGAGCTGACTAGTTGGGGGACGACGTGAAGTAAAGAACAAGTGCGTAGCGGATTGACCGAGTGGCCGGCTTTCTCATTCCTCGTTCAGAAATTCATAGACCGAAGCATTGTCCTGTTTCTCACGCAGGCCTTTGTACGACGCATGTCGAAGATGTCCGTCTGTGGTCCACCCCCTGAAGTCAACTTCTGCAATCAGTGTCGGCTGAGAGAAAACCAGTCGTTTTCCTTGCATTGGGACCGCCGGGCTCTTTGTTGCCAGCTTGTCGAGCATCCGCTTCAGATCGATGGCATCACGCTCTTTGAACCCTGTCCCGACGGAGCCAACGTACTTCCAGTCGTTCCTTTGGCGCGCCGCTAAGAGGAGGCTGCCAATACCACCACGGGCGACGCTGCTTTGCTCATACCCGACGACGATGAAGCTTTCGCTCTGGACACATTTGATCTTGAGCCAATCGCCAGTTCGCCCAGATCGGTATTTGCTCTCCCGGTTCTTGGCAATTATGCCTTCCAGGCCATGTGAGCGGGCCGTTTCGAGAAGCTTGTCGCCATCACCATCGACCTCTTCAGAGAGCTGTATTGCACCCGTCGCGCCGTCGAGGAAATCCGTGAGCAAGTGACGACGAACCGACAGCTCGGTGTTTGTCAGCAGGTGACCGTCAAAGTATAGAAGGTCGAAGGCGAAGAAAACCGCTTCCGTCGAGACCCGTTTACCGCTCCGACCGCCAAAGGACCGCTGCAATGCGCTGAAGTCCGAGCGACCCCGGTTGTCGAGCACGACAGCCTCGCCATCCAGTATCGCCGACCCGACACCCAAGTCTCTTGCCGCCTCGGCGATCGTGGGAAATCGAGACGTCCAGTCATGGCCACCGCGCGTCAGAATGCGAATGCCGTTAGGCTCGATATGGACCGCTACCCTGTAGCCATCGAATTTGACCTCGAACGTCCAGTCAGAGCCGCTGGGTGCCTTCGACCTAAGCAAGGCGAGGGCGGGCTCGATTCGATCGGGGATCGCATCGAATGGCAAATTTGGTTGAGCAGGGTCTCGCGTTTTCCGGGGAGCCGACTTTGCAATTTGGTCGTCTCGCAACAATGGTTTGGATCGACTACGCATAAGATCGGGCCCTTATCGAAAGGTCGGGATTGCCTCTTCAATTCTGGACTCAATCGTTTCGCAATCGATTCGTTCCTATTCGGGAATTCGGCGTCTAAGTAAAGTCATGACTGACGTATTGGCTTATGGGACGGGGTGCGTTAAATTGGGAATGGGCTTGATGACTGATCCTCTTCGTAATCCTGTCCGCTCCTATGCTCATTCCTTAGCATCACCTTTAGCGCCACCTCCACGGCGCTATTTTTTTGCCTGGTTTTCTTGACGAGCCGCCAAGCCCCGCTACTTGCTTACAGGAACGTATCCAGCTTTGACCCAAGCACGCAACGTTCACCGCTGACCTCCCTTAGATCAGCAAAGGAAAACCCTCACAGTGGCTGTGAGGGTTTTTCTGCGTTTATCGAACTGGAAGGCCGCCTCTCAAGCTTATCTAGCGTGAGACGAATTGCAAAATCCCGTTTCGGGCGGATGCGGGTTTGAAACGCTCGGCATTGTTTTCTGACGTCTGTGACCTGGACGATCCAGGCCTCGGGCGCGATCTATGTCCTCGCCGCAGTTCCCGACGTGACCACCGGAACGACATTGCAGGGCCGACTAGCGATCGGGACTCTCAAGCAACCTTGCTGGCGAACGCCTCTGCAATTTCAGCAGCTTCCAACCTGGCAGAGGTCTTGTAAGGGTAGTGTTTCCAGCACCAGTAGTCTTGCTGCGCACTTTGCCAAAACCGAACCCTGCCCAATCCCCGCATTCGCACTTGTGGGCGGCGAGAACAGGTGAACGCTGGAGCGTTGGGCGGTCTATGTCACTCATTTGGCAAGCTCTGTCTGGAGGAGAGGGCGAGATTATCTGTTCCCTTTTTGTTCCGATCACTTTAGAATGTCAACTCTTTTTGATAAGGATCACAGGGACCAACGTTCATGGGCAAACGCTTGACGCAAACGACCATAGATCGTGGATGGCCATATCAGGTTGCCATCCTAGCCGTCCATTCTGAAGGGAGCCTTGCGGATGAGCAGGCTCTTTACTGCAATCGGTTACTCCGCTGCATTATGATCAACTCAATCACCTTCGAGGGACAAACCTACAAGGTGAATTGCTTCGCGACGCGAGCGGGAGTCGAAGCGTTCATTTCGAAGTTCGGCGGGGAATGGTTCGACCCGCGAGAGCGAGGGCGGGGCGTGAATGCTGACATGTGGCTGAAAGGGTCTAGCTTGCGGTCGCGAGGTGAAAGGCCATGATGACCAAGCCTTCACTGTCGCCGGCTCCTAGACCATATTTGAGGAGCTTCACTGCGGTCATCAATGTTGGCGGTTTTTTTGCGGAGATAACGCGGGGCGCGAAGCCGATTGCCGACCTGAACCGGATGCGCGATGAAATGGGTGATGTCCATGCAGTCAGTGCCAGAAAAAAGGGCCAGCTGAAGACGATCGGAACATAGAGACTACGAATTGCGACGATGGCAACGCAAAAGGCCCACCGGGTAGCATTGCGGTGGGCCCTCCGACGTCAACAGAAGCTTACGCTTTGTCGACAACCTTCTTGACTGCTTCTTTGGCTTCGCCCTTGGCCTGTTGCGCATCGCCCTTGGCTTCCTGCGCAATGCCCTTGGCCTGCATCTCACGGTCGTCGGTGGCTTTGCCTACGGCCTGACGGGCTTTGCCCGCGAATTCGTTTGCCTTACCGGAAACCTTGTCAGCTGTGCTGCCCATCGAATTTCTCCTTTTAGAAACTGAATTGTTTCAGTGAGATATCAACGGCGGTCGTACCAGATCGTTCCATGCCCGGACACTCGCTGCCGGCTTACGACGTCCAATCATGCTGCATCCATAACCGGCTCGATCTTCAGGAGCTCGTCCGGCAGGGGCCGTTGCAGCGCCTTTGCCTTCTCCCAGGGAGCTGTCAGCCAGGTTTCAACCTCCTCCTTGGCTGTCAGGATGACCGGCATTGCCTTCTGGTGGATTGGAGCGACGACCCCATTCGGCTCGGTGGTCAAGAAGGCGAATAGATCGATGGTCACCAGACCATCCTTGACCTTGCGAACGCTGGTCCAGTCCTTGACCCATAGACCGGCAAAGAACATCAGTGGATCGTCACCCGTACTCGCGAACCACGCATTCGGTGTCCGGCCTCCCTCGATCTTGCTTGCCGGGTCAGGCTCGGCGAACCGGGTGAATGGGACCACACAACGGTTCTGCACGCCGAGCCATCGCTTCCAGTGCTGGCTGGATGTATTTCGAATGTTGGTCGTGCCGCCGTCAGGCTCCATCTTGAGCAGTTCGTTGAAGTCGAAGATCTTGCCCTTGGCCCGGAGCTTGTCGGCCCGCTTGCCGGCTGCATCAAGGAGAGCCTTGCTGGAGGAGGGCATGCCCCAGCGCACCATCGCCAGCTCACGCCGATCTTCGTTGTTCCTGACGATTGGGGCAAAGCGGTCCGGAAATACATCGATGGACGGCTCCATGTTGCCAATGATGTCGTGCGTTATTGCCACAAAGGATCGAATGGCTTGCTGGTTGGTCGTGATGTTGTAGGCGTTGCACATGGATTGCCCCCTCAATCGTCGTCCGAAAGGTCGAGCATTTCCTTTCGATGTTCAAGCCTGTCGATCTCGGCCGTCAGCATGCCGTCGTACCTGTCTACGTAAATCCTTTAAGGGTAAAGCCATGGCAGCCGAAGAAAAGATTTCCGAAACCCCTCCAGAATCTGTTGAGCGAGCCATCGCGTGGCACGGGCGAGACCTCCGCGCCATGATCGAAACGTTGATTGCGGATCGTCAGCACCTGCGCGATCAGCTGGACACGGCGACGAGATGGATGAGTAGAGGATGACCCGGGGCTGGCAGCCCAACCCTGAACGTTAGTCGTCATATCCAACGGCTCGGTGGGAAGGTGGTCAGACGCCGCGCTTGTTCCCCCACAGGAGGACATGCAGCTGAGGCAGTACCCTCGCTTCGAACCAACGATCCTCGGTGACCTTGCCGACCAGCCAGTGCATTCGGTCCATCACGCCATCGATGTCGACGACAGCCTCTTCTTCTGTCGGGGGCGGTGGGGTGTGGTTTCCTGGTTGGAGAAAGATGGGGTAGGCGGGAAACCGATTGGCGACGCCTCGAGCAAACGCGTAGTCGGCATCGTCGAACACCACCATCTTGATCACGGTCTGCGGACGGTCCGCCGCCAAGCTGAGGCAAGACGAGAAAACCTCCCAGTCGGGGTCCATTCCGCTGGAGGGCGGCTTGGGGCTCAGAACGAGTGCATCAAGCCGTCCGAACCAGTCCTTTGCGATACTGCCCTGCGTTTCCAAGGCGAACCGGTAGCCTCGCTCATGTCCGAGGTCGATGAGCGGTCCAAGAGGCTGGATGGCGGGATTGCCGCCGGAGAGCGAAATCGTCAGAGGTATTCCGCCCGCGAGATCGTCGACCTCTGCCAGAACGTCAGCTGCGGACATCGGACGCCAATCGTGCCGGAACTCGCTGTCCACGGCATGAAGGCTGTCGCACCAACTACATCGGTAGTCGCAGCCGCCAGTCCGAACGAACACGGTGGGCAGTCCGATCAGAGCCCCTTCGCCCTGGATGGTTGGCCCGAAGATTTCGCTTACCCGGATATCGGCGGTCACGGGCGATACTCCGCCCAGGTCTTGGGCGTCTCGCTCACCCTGACCGAGGAAGTCTCCGGGAAGCGCTCCCTGCACCACTCGAAGAAGTGTCTGGCCAGAAATTCAGACGTCACCTTTTCATGCCCGAAGACATCGTTGAGATGCCTGTGATCCAAAGTGTCGTCGATGTAACGCTTCAGGATCGAGAGGTCGCTGTAGTCCCGGACAAAGCCGTCGGCGTCGAGCTCGGCAGCCGCAAGCTCTACAACCACGATGTAATTGTGCCCATGGAGCCTGGCACACTGGTGATCGGCGGGCAGGTGGCTCAGC
Source organism: Rhizobium sp. 01L410 (assembly GCF_056400165.1). Lineage (NCBI taxonomy): Bacteria > Pseudomonadati > Pseudomonadota > Alphaproteobacteria > Hyphomicrobiales > Rhizobiaceae > Rhizobium > Rhizobium sp. 01L410. The sequence continues at coordinate 40,094 of NZ_JBFTST010000005.1, read as the reverse complement.
TGATGCGACGCCGAGAAATAAAATTCCTTGGTGATCCGGTACATCAACGCACCTCTTCCGCCGAATAGCGCGACACGGCTTCGGACCAGAAGTTCGGGTCCTCGTAATGCGTGGGATCGGTGTGCCCGGCGAGGTGGAACGCCTCGCGCCGCTCGACACAGGTGCCGCAGCGGCCACAGTGGCGTTCGCCCCCTTTGTAGCAGGACCAGGTCTCGGCAAAGGGAGTGCTGTGATTTGCCCCATCAACGACGATAGCAGCCTTCGAGAGGTTGACGTATGGGGCGAGTAGACTGACGTCTGCGTATCCATCCAGCGCGCGCGCCTGCATAGTTTGAAATGCGTCGATGAAATCGGGCCGGCAGTCGGGATAGATGAAATGGTCTCCGCCGTGGACGGCCACTGCGACAGCGTCAGCCTTTTGCGCGGCCGCGAGACCGAATGCGATCGAAAGCATGATGGCATTCCGGTTCGGGACGACCGTCGACTTCATGGTCTCTTCGGCGTAGTGGCCATCCGGCACCTCGACGTCATCAGTCAGTGCCGACCCTGTCAGGTGCGCGCCGATCGAACGGATGTCCAGGACGTGGTGTGGGACGCCGAGCCGCTCCGCGCAGCGAGCCGCGTACCCGATCTCCTTGTTGTGGCGCTGGCCATAATCGAATGAGATGAGGCCGATAAGTTGGTTTTCCGTTGCGACCCTATGCGCAAGCGAAACGGAGTCCAGTCCGCCGGAGCAGACGACGAGTACTTTCATGTTGTGATCCCTTGTTTTGATGAACCGGGTGGGCTGCGACCGGTTAGCGGAGCGCTTCTATTCGGAAAAAGCCATCGTGGGAAGGGGGAGCGTTGAGTCTTGGCGATCGGTTGGCCCGCTCTACCTGCTTCGCAGAGAAATGGAGAGAATTATGAAGGTCCAGAAATTCAGCCTCGCAGATGCAGACCTTACCAAGTCACCCGGACAAGATGCGGATATTTTTGTGGGCAAACTCGTCGATGAGCGCCACGGCGGACCTATCACCGTCGGATACGGCCGCTACGCGCCCAACCAAACATTGACCGAAGCGATGGCGGTTGACGACGTTATGATCGTCATCGAAGGGCGGCTCGCCGTTTCGACGGGGGCCGGCACAGTCACGGCCGGTCCAGGTGAGATTGTCTACATGCCCAAGGGGGAGGCCGTTACGATTACGACGGAAGGCGAGGGGGCTCTCACGGCGTATGTGACCTATCCGCATTGGGCCGAACATCACGAATAGAGCCGGCCAACATGAGGGCTTAATAATGAAACGGGTTCTTTTGATCGGCATCCATCCTGACGCGGTCGATACCTCCGATCCATCCCTTCCGGCCGGGCTTACCAGTGAGAAAATTGCCGTGGGCATCAGGCTGACCCTCTCCGACTTGCAGAGTAGGGGCTGGGACGCCGGCTTCTGCGCTCTACGGCCAGCGACGGCTCAGGCAGATGTCGAAGCCTCACTCGCCGAGCACTGGGATTGCGTGGTGATTGGCGGGGGTATCCGCATTCCACCGAGCAATCTCGAGTTATTTGAACTCGTCGTCAACACAGTCATCCGGGTTGCGCCGGGCACCGCCATCGCATTCAATACGTCGCCTGAAAACAGCGCCGACGCGGCCGAGCGATGGCTGAGGTGACTGGGACCAGCCGATGGCAGTCTGAAAAACAAAAAAACGACTGTCGCCGACTAAAACCATTCGCTTCGTCAACGCCCATTGATACAGATGGCGCTTGTCAATCAGGGAGGATAGCGACATTACCAGCGTCAACAATGCAGATCATAACCCACGCCGCGTGACCGACATGGATGTACTCATCGGAATGCGTCTTCGTGTCGCACGAGTTTCCGCTGGATTGAGTCAAACGGTCGTCGCCGACCATCTGGGGATTACATTCCAACAGGTCCAGAAATATGAACGTGGTGCAAACCGCATTGCGGCCACGACGCTCAACAAAGTCGCTGCCCTCTTCGGGGTTTCGATCCTTTATTTCTTGGAAGAAGGATCGGGGGAAGTTGCGTCCGCGGAGGTGCCGCTGCGGCCAAAGTCGACAGACTTGGCCATGACCAAACGGGGCCAACGGCTACTGAGATATTTCGCGGCGTCGCCGGACAAGGTCCAGACCGCGGTCTTCAAGTTGCTTCAAGCCACTGGAGGCGACGAAGGAGAAAATGATGACTGACTGGCTGAGGGATTGATCTATTACCGGAGAGGTCGAAGTTGGCCTCGGCGGGCGCAGTCGCCCAAATTGACGACGTCCACCATCCTGTCGGCCTCTTCGGCTTCCAGCGTATCCAGTAGGACCCCGTGAAAATCGACCGGCCATCCCGTGAAGATGTCGATGATTGACCAGTACTGGTCGTCAGCGTTCTTGGAGACCTGGTATCGGAGATGGGGCATATGTTGATGGTAGCGCGCGGACGGATGTAGGCAAGCCCCGGAGGCCACATCCATTGGATGCCGTCACTGCAAGGTCTGATGGACCGCGGGGTCTCTCATGGCTACGTGTTTTGTAGCCAGCGGGGCTTCTTCGCTTGCCCACACCAACATCGCCAGCGCGGCGACCCCGAGATAGCCAAGTTTGCTAGTTATGGCGCTCCGCGCAGCCTGAGCACGGGTGCAGCCGGTCCTAGTTATCGAGTTCATGTAATCGCGCTCGCTCCAGGTTCGTCCGGGGAAGCTACGCCTTTCTTTGAGTCGGTCCAATCCCCAGATCTGAGCTGGAGGGATATGGTCACCTGTGCACGGTGTCTAGGAAATACGTGCGCGGTCTCGGTCGGTTTGTACTCCCAGATTCCAGAATTTCGAACATCTGGTAAGCTCCTGATTCTGCGGGAAAAACCAAAGTGCAGAGCCGTCAACGTTACTAAGTTTGAGACGATACTTCCTAAAAAATCGGGCGCAAATTCCTTAGAAGTTCGAATGATTGCTTGTTCGGGCAGCCGAACAGTTTTTCGCCGCCGCGCGACATATCGGACAACAAAGATGGTAATTTCAGCGTGACCCAATGCTCGCTGTCGTCTGTGGGTCGGCAAGATCGTGGCCAAAAGGGTTTGCAGCCACTTGAAGGGTCAGGACAACGATCGCAGCGGAAAAAGAAACCAGACGGGATGCCATGCTGAACCTTGGATAGAGAAACGCGAACGCACTACCTATCGCGCTCGGACGACTATAGGTTCCAAGTGTCAATCATTCGTAAAAAGAGCCGATAAGTTCGGAGGACGGTTCAGTGGGCAACTTGACGCAAGAACGGGTTGGCATCCTACTCGCCAGATTTCTGCCCCTGAGGTAACATCAGTAGACCTTCGGGAGGCGAGATGACTTTTACACAAAAGCTGATGACCTTGGCAGTGGCCCCGCTCGTCGTTGTGACGATAGCCGTCACGATGTTCCTGACTTGGCAGTCGACACGCCTTGCAAAATCGAACATCGAAGCGTTTCAAGAAAGCATGCTGAGTTCAAAGCAAGCCGAGATCGAAAACCTGACAAACGTGGCCCTGTCGTCAATCAGCTCGATCTACTCGAGTGCGGCACCGGACGACGTTGAAGCCAAGGCACGCGTATCGGAAATACTCATGTCTCTCGACTACGGCAAGGACGGATATTTCTTCGTTTATGACTTCGATGGCAACAGCGTCGTCCATCCCCGGCAGCTCTTTAGAAACGGCAAGAACTGGATGAGCCTTGTCGATCCCGATGGCGATCGGGTCATCAGCGAACTGATTAAGACAGCGCGGAGCGGTGGCGGTTATCATCGATACAAGTGGCAACAACCATCGACGGGCGCGCTGTCCGACAAGATTTCGTATGTGGTCGCGTTGCCCAAATGGAATTGGATACTCGGAACGGGAGCTTACCTGGACGACGTGGCAGCACAGGCCAGAGCTGCCAACTTGGCGATCCAGGATCGAACCCGGCAAAGTTTCGTCCTTGTTGCATTGTTCGCGTTGCCTGCTGTGTTCATCGTCTTCGCCACCTGCATTTTCGTGACTTTCGACCAGCGAAAGCTCGCAAACGCCGTGCAAAAGCAGCTGACGCAACGGGTGATCGAGACCCAGGAAAGGGAGAGGTCGAGGCTCGCCCGCGAGCTGCATGATGGCATTTCTCAGGAATTGCTGGGCGTCCGTTACGCGATGGAACTCGCAGGCAGGCGTGCTGGCGACGTTTCGCCCGAGCTGAACCGCGCGATCGAGGAAACGATCTCGACGCTTAATACCACCATCCGTGAGATCAGAAACATATCCCACGACCTTCGGCCTCGAGCCCTGGACGACATCGGCCTCGTTGCCGCGATCAAAAACCTTTCCGAGAAGTTTTCTGCTCGTTCGGGAGTCGCGATCTCGCTGGATGCGGACGGCTTTGTCGATGATCTTGTTCCCGATGCGCGCACGGCACTGTTCAGGGTGACCCAGGAAGCGTTGAGCAACGTCGAGCGACACGCCGGCGCGAGCCGTGTGTCTCTACGCATGTGGAATGAGCGTGGAAGAACCCGCATGCAGATATCCGACGATGGGCGGGGCGTCGATTTCAGCCGAACCCCACAGGCGAGAGGGCTTGGAATGGAAAACATGCGCGTGCGGATAGGGCATTTCGGCGGCGTTCTGTTGATCGACGGAGACGCAAATGGGACGCGCCTGCTTCTCATGTTGCCTAGATCCGCCAGCCACCAGGCCGCTGACAGCGGGGCAGCTGCGTGACCGGGCCGATATCGGTTATCCTGATTGACAACCACCCCGTTGTCGCTGAGGGCCTTCGCGGAGTTCTGAACACTTACTCCGGGATCGAGGTGGTTGGCGTGGCGTTCGACGTTGAGACGGCCTTGCCCCTGGTTGCAGAGAAACGGCCGGCTGTTGTTCTGCTGGACATCAACATGCCCGGGATCAATGGAATCGACGCCATCTCAATGGTGAAGGCGCTCCATCAGGCTACCCATGTCGTGATGCTGTCGATGCACGACACCCGCGAGTACATCTCGTCGTCGATCCTCCGCGGAGCCTCCGGTTACGTCCTCAAGGACGTCGCAACGGCAGAGATCGTAGAGGCGATAGAAGCCGTTGCCCGTGGCGAGACTTACTTCTCGCCTGCTATTCGCGAAACCTTGCTTAGTCAGGGGAGAGAGGCGCAGCCGGAAAAGATCACCCAGCGAGAACACGAGGTTGCCACTCTTATCGCAAGCGGCAAAAGCAACCGGGACATTTCAGGGGTGCTCGGGATTTCAGAGGCCACCGTCGAGACCCACCGAAAAAACCTCAAGCGTAAACTCGGGGTTTCGTCCACGGCAGAATTGGTTCGCTTCGTCCTAGAACATCCCGAGCGCCTGGTTACGCTACCCAGTAGTGGGTAGACGCCGACCAGAATGGCAGATCGGCCTCTTGCGATCTGACCGCTCCAAGGGCTAGCCCATGACATGCGCATGGGGGAGGACCTGTGCCTGGGGAGGAACTCGCGTTGCGTGCGGCCATAGGCCGATACGCTGACGATCGGTGCCTCTCCGGCCAAAGCTGATTTTGGGCCGGTTTTCGAGAGGATCGATGACGTGGACACGAAACCCACCAGTAAAGCAGCGCTCTGGCTGCTGGTAATTCCGTATATTGGGCTTCTATGGGTGCCCTTCTACAATTTCAGTGAGCCGTCGCTCTTCGGCTTTCCGTTCTTCTACTGGTACCAGCTCGCGTGGGTGCCGATCACTGCTTTCCTGATCTGGATCGCCTATCGGAGCGTGCGCCATGACGACTGAGATCGACACCACGGCGCTGGCCGTCTTCATCTTCTTCTTCATCCTGGTCACTGTCATGGGCTTCGTCGCAGCCCGTTGGCGCAAGCCCGAAACGCTTGCCCATATCGACGAATGGGGCCTTGGCGGCCGCTCGTTCGGCACCTGGATCACCTGGTTCCTGGTCGGCGGCGACTTCTACACGGCCTACACCGTGATCGCTGTGCCGGCGCTCGTTTACACGGTCGGTGCTTATGGCTTCTTCGCACTGCCTTACACGATCATCGTCTACCCCTTCGTCTTCATGGTCATGCCGGTTCTCTGGAAGCGTGCCAAGGACTTCGGCTATGTGACCGCAGGTGACGTCGTGCACGGCCAGTATGGCTCGCGAGGCCTTGAGCTTGCGGTCGCAGCCACTGGCGTTATCGCGACGATGCCTTACATCGCTCTGCAGCTGGTCGGCATGACCGCTGTCCTCAAGGGGCTTGGCCTTCACGGCGAGCTTCCGCTGGCTATCGCCTTCATTGTGCTGGCGCTCTACACATACTCTGCAGGCCTGCGCGCTCCGGCGTTGATCGCTTTCGTCAAAGACATCATGATCTACATCGTGGTGATCGCGGCCGTGGCGCTCATCCCCTCGAAGCTCGGAGGCTATGCCAATGTTTTCGCTTCGGCTGACGCTGCCTTCCAGGCGAAGGGCTCCGGCAACCTGCTGCTCGGTGGCAACCAGTATGTCGCCTACGCGACGCTGGCGCTCGGTTCGGCGCTCGCGGCCTTCATGTATCCCCACACGCTGACCGGCATCTTCGCTTCCAACAGTGGCAATACGATCCGAAAGAACGCCGTGCTGCTGCCCGCCTATACCCTGCTGCTCGGACTGTTGGCCCTGCTCGGCTATATGGGACACGCAGCCGGCCTCAAGCTCGATAGCGCCAACGACGTCGTCCCGGCTCTGTTCAAAACCCTCTTTTCGGGATGGTTCTCCGGTTTCGCCTTCGCGGCAATCGCCATCGGCGCGCTTGTACCGGCGGCTGTCATGAGTATTGGGGCGGCCAACCTCTTCACCCGCAATTTCTGGAAGGCCTACATCAACCCCCATGTCAGCGATGCGGGCGAGGCGAAGGTCGCCAAGAGCACCTCGCTGGTCGTCAAGATCGGCGCTCTGCTTGTCATCCTCTTCCTCCCGACGCAGTTCGCTCTCGACCTGCAGCTTCTCGGCGGCATCTGGATATTGCAGACCCTACCGGCGCTGGTATTCGGCCTGTACACAAACTGGTTCCGTGCCCCGGCCTTGCTTGCCGGTTGGTTTGTCGGGTTCTTCGGGGGGACGTATCTGGTTTGGGACGCGGGGTGGAAGCCTCTCCACTTGGTCGCCATCGGCGACGTCAGCTTTACGATGTACACGGGCCTGCTCGCTCTTGCCGCCAATATCCTGATCGCCGTCGTTCTGAACCTTTTGACTGCCAAGCGTTCAGTCTCGACCGCGCACTGAAGTTTGGCGATTTCTGACAATGGTGAAGGCGCGCTGGTAAACGGCGTGCCTTCATCGCCACCGCTTCGCCCAGCATGCGGGGGTGTCCGCTAGCCCAGCATTCTGGATAGGGCCTTCGCTGCTATCTTGGACACTGTTCCGAGATGGTCGGCAACCGTGGCCCGGCGGCCTAAGGTCGGCAGAGGTTCGGTCTCCTCGTAAAACCGAACCTCCCCGTGGTCGCCTTCTCAGCGAAGCGCAACGCCGGCCTTTTAGGCACGCGAGATTCAGTCGTCAACGGCCGTCAGGGCGATTTTCGGGATACGCAATTCGGTGGCCCGGCCTGAAACCTGAACGCGTCGCACGCTAACTCCATACTTGATGAAATCGGCTAGCCGCTAACGACCGATAACCTTGCGCACGATCTTGATCAGGGTTTCGGGATCAAAAGGCTTTGTCAACCACCCCGTCGCTCCGGCCGCCTTGGCCTGTGCCTTCACATCGCCATCGGATTCCGTCGACAGGAAGATTATCGGGACGCCCGCTCCGATTGGCTGTTTCCGGATTGCTTCGATCATCTGCAAGCCGTCCATGCCGGGCATGTTTAGATCGGTGATGATCAGGTCGAAGACGTCCTGTTGCGCTGCGGCTAGACCTTCAGCGCCGTCGCTGGCCTCGACGACGGAGTAGCCTGCGTTGGAAAGTGTGACATTGATCGTAAGGCGAATGCTAGCAGAGTCGTCAACTGTTAAAATGCGTGCGAGGGTCATTCAGTCTCCAGGGTGCGTGAAGGTGAGGGTGGCAAAATCGGGGAAAACCTCTAACTATTTGTGTTCCCCCGATCCTGATATGAGGGATCGACCCAGAAATGGCGTAGAGCCCGAAGCTTAATCCTTCTCAGCCCGAAAACGGGCATCGGTACCGTAAAAGCCGCGCATCGCAAGCGCTCACATCGGAGACATGCCAGTGTCCTCGATGCTGCCATCTACTCAGTCGGCGACGTAGATCAGGACAGGCAGCCTTTAGAATGGCAAAAAATAGGGGCTAGAGCCTCTAAGGTAGCGCGCCGCTTAAAAAGGTCCGCAGAGGCGTTTGCGCGATTGCTCAAATTGGTTCCTTCCTTCGAAACTCGACGCCCAAAGTGGCATCTACCCGTTTTCGCACGTCGAATGTTGACATGCCTGAGGCCATCAGCTTGCTGAACTCGTCTCTCATCCGGATATGGGCCTCAGGATATTTCCTAAGGGCCGTAGGAAGCGGGTTGCCGCTCCGAAACGCCTCCTTGGCGGCCGCGCCGCCGAAGCGGTCGGCTGCCAGTTTCCCCATTCACCTGCGCTACCTCGGTGAAGACCACCTTCACGATCTATCTCAGCGGCGGTTCGGGGCTGCCGTTGTGCATGAAGCCGACACCTCCGGAAACTTTGGTAAAGCGGCCCCGTCGATAGGAGTAGTCGCGGATCATGCATCGAACACGAGCTGGCAACCCGACAGCTTGCCTTCCTTCATGTATAGCATGCTCGACACGTCCAGAGTGCCCGCGATCCTATCCAGCATGGTATGGAGTTGAGACGATTGCACTTGTGCGGGAAGTCCCGCCAGCGTTGTGATCGCGATCTGCATTGAAGGAAAGGGAAAAGCCCCTCATCGTCAAGGCCGCTCAGGCGTCTTGAGGTCCAGCATCGCGGTATCACGAACAAGCCGCGCCAACTCCCGCTCATCGTGGATGCCGAATTCGAACCAGTCGACCAGCATCTTCGCTGTGACCTGACCTTCGTCGCTGCCCTTGTCACAAGAACGCTCCGCGCACCAATCGGACAGGATGCGATCCAGTACCAGCATCGCTTCTGCAGTCAACGGCTCTCTCGGCCAATCGGTCGTCGCCATGTCATTCCCCCAGCTTTCCGTCACCGTATCGACTATAGCGCAGTGGCAACACTCGCTGTCAAATGGGGAGGATTTCGGGGGCCGGTTGCGATGGCTCGAACTGCGGCGGGAGCGAATGACACCGTTTCGCCGCCGGCACAAAACCGATCTCGTCCAGCGTCGATCTAAACGGGAACGGTTCTTGCACGGTTTCCATTCGGTAAAGGTGATGGAGCGCAAGTGTCATGAATCGGTACAGCTCGCAAGAGTTTTCGACGCTGATGTTGGTGCTGGAGGATCGCGAGGCGTACAAGATCAGGACGCTCGACGACATGGCCACAGTGCTGCTTAACCTATGGCCTGACGAGGACGGTGAAGACTACGTCATCGCGATCAAGGCGTGTCTAGACGCTAAGCTCGGTGAGGTTGCCCCTGAACTCGCGAGGCGGGCGCTCATCAAAGCCGCGGAAGAGGTCGGCGTGGGAGTAATCACGATCGTGCATTGATGGGCGCAGGAGCAGTTCGACGTCAACTTGTTCGGGGTCATGGACGTTGTTCGCGAAACCCTTCCACATTTTCGCGAAAACCGTTCAAGCCTCTACATCAACGTAAGCTCGGGCGCTGGCGTCGTCGGCCTTCCTATGATTTCTTATAAAACGCTTCAAAGTTTGCCTTGGAGGGATTCTCAATTCGCTATTTCTACGAACTCGCGGCTCTCCGCATCGGGGTCAAGATCGTTGAGCCGGGTGGGGTGCTAGTTCGGCCAGCGCAGCGGCAAAGAGTTCTCTTCAACGCTGGCGCCTTCGCTCGATGCGGTAGCGTCTGGCCAGTGGAAGATCGGCGCTTTGGTGAGCTTCGCCGGACTCTTGCCACTCGCGCCATCTGGGTCGTTCCGAACACCGAACCTCAGTGCTCTTACTGGCTCAGCGGACCGAACAATTCCACCCACCGCCTCGACATCGGCCGCGCGCCAGCTGGAAGCGGCCGGGTTTGATGTGACCTTGAAGGTGGTGAAGGGCGTCGGACACATGATTTTGGTGGAAGAGGCGGAAACGGCGTTGCGGTTCCTTGGCCAGCTCGCGATCGCGCTCCTCGGTGTCTGCCGCCTGAAAGGCCGTCAGATACCTTTCGTTCGCCTTTCATCACGGCGAGAATTGTCCGCCTTGCCTATCCTACCTCAGGATGCCTCCAGCTAACCGGCGAACGTCTCCTCTTCGCACCCCTCCGATTTCTGATTAGCTGTTCGTCGTCAGGCAGGACTTTGAGGTGTGCATCGCGAGCGGCAGCGACGAAGGCCTTTCGGGCCTGCGCCGGCTCAAGCTCGCCCTGTAGCGATCGCAAGCCGGCGGCGAATGCGTGCCGCCATGACATGTCGTTGACTCGACGCGGCCATTTCTCAGAAGTCAGAATGCCCAAAAGTCCTGAAATCGTGGATGCGGTCGCAAAATGCTGGTTGCCGGGCAGGGCAACGGCGATCTCCTTGATCGACGTCACAAGGATGCCGTCCATCGCTCACCTTGCCTTTCCTGACTTCAATTCTGCCGCAACTGATTTGCGAAGTGCATCCATGATGTTGACGACGTTGGACTTGGCCGAAGCATCCGGCTCGCCCCTTGCCGTCTTGTTGGAGGGCTTCATCGCTTTCTTCTTCTTGGCGATAAGCTTGAGAAGGCTATCCTGTATGGGGTCGCTGGCCATGTCAGGTGACCAATGCGCGGATTTCTTCCTGATGAGTTGCTGCACGAGTGGGATCAAATCGGGATCGGCCTCGTTGTCGATGTCCTCGAAGTAGGATTCTTCCGGGCGAACTTCATCGCCGAACCGCAACGACCAAAGGACGATGCCTTCTTCCCGGGGCTCGAGGATCACGGCCCGCTCACGCCGCCCGATAACAAGCTTCGACATTCCGACGACCTTGTCGGCTTTCATTGCGTCGCGGATGACGGCAAAAGCCTCGTTGCCCACCGAATTGTCCGGCATAAGGTAGTGCGGCTTCTCGAGATAGACGGAAGCAATGCTGTCCGCGGGAACGAACTTTTCTATGTCGATCGTCTTGACGGTCTCGAGTGCCACCGCGTCAAGGTCTTCGTCGGTGAGTATGACGTAATCATTTTCACCCCGAGCGTATCCTTTGGCATCGTTCCCGTCCTCGACCAGCTTGCCAGTGACGGAGTCGATATATTGCGAGACTACCCTGTTTCCGGTGAGCCTGTTTAGCGTGTGGAATCGCACCTTCTCCGACTCCGAGGTCGCCGGGGTCATGTTCACCGGGCAGGTGACCAGCGAGAGCTTCAAATACCCTTTCCAGTAGGGGCGAAGTGCCATTTTCTAGCTCCTAACTTGCTTTGCGCTGCGGAACAGCCTTGGAGGAGGCGGCCTTTTCGGCTGCTCCGCGCGCAGCGCGCTGCCTGCCAGTGCCAGCATTGGCATTGGCCGCAGTGCGTTTCGGTTTATGAGAGGCGGTCTTCATTAGCCCCGCACTCTCGCGTAGGGCGGCAAGCAGGTCGCTCGGCTTGGAAACCTCGACGCTCTTGCGCTTCGGCAGCGCCTTACCTTCGATCTTTGCCTTCACCAGCTCGGCAAGCGCCGCCTCGTAGCGGTCTTCGAATGACGCCGGATCGAACTCGCCCCGCTTTGTGCCAATAATGTGCTTGGCGAGCGCTAGCATCTCGCCCTCGATGTTCAGCTTTGGCATTTCCTCGAATGCCTTCCTGGAAGATCGGACCTCGTAGTCGTAGTTCAGCGTGGTTGCCACTAGACCGTTGCCTTGCGGCCGGATGAGGACGGTTCGCATCCGCCGAAACAGCACGGCCCTCGCGATAGCGGCGACCTTCGACTTCCTCATCCCGTCTCTGAGGGCCGCGAAGGCCTCAGCGCCCATCTTGTCCGGCGTCAGATAATAGGGCTTGTCGAAATAAATATCGTCGACTTCCGAGCTCGGGATGAAGGCTTGAACATCCAGCGTCTTATTGCTCTCGGGGATTGTTGCGGCCACTTCCTCCGGGTCTATGATGATGAACTGGCCGTTTTCAATCTCGAACCCCTTAGTCTGGTCTTCGCGCTCGACACGTTCTTCGGTCTCGCTGTCGATGAAGACGCGGTTGACCCGGTTGCCCGTAACCTTGTTGATGGAATTGAAGGTGATGCGCTCTGACGTGCTGGCCGCGGTATAGAGGGCGACGCCACAGCTTACTTCGCCGAACTTGAGAAATCCCTTCCACTGCGCTCTATGTCCCGATGCCATACGCCATACTCCGAATCACTAATACGTGACTCAAAGACGTGCGAGCGTGATTCGTTCCGACTCAAAACGAATCATTTTTCAATGGCTTATGGAATCTTCTTAGGAAATTGATTCACGCCGAAATGCTGGGGCGTCGGTCTCGTGTAACGACGGCAAGAGCAGCTGCTGGCCCGTACGCAAGGTACGGCCGCTCCACCGGCAAGCGAGGGAGCCGGTACCGCCGCCGGCGCCCAGGAGCCGAGACCAACCTATTGGTTTTTGACGCAGGTCCGTCTTCGTTCTCCTGTCCACTCCTATGCTCAATTCCGAGCATCACTTTTAGCGCCTCCTCCACCGGCGCTATTTTCCTGGATTTATTGACGCGCGGCAGCATGAGATCCACGCGTCAGTTGAAATCGGCGCTTCTTCGCTCGTGTCGCCGACAAACGAACAATGCGGCGCCCCCATCCTCGATCCGGTATCGAACTTAGCAGCTGCGCGCTGCCGATCGAAAGTCGTGCGCCAACGCTGGTATGCAAAGGATCGGAAGCAAAACGCCCGGCATAATTTTCTTTCCCCGATCAAGTGACGCGCCTAGAATGTGGTCTTAGGAGAATTTCGGTGTACAATATTTCGCATTTCCCTCCAGGCACGACCGACGGAAAATGGCCCTTAGAGCGTCGTGCGGTTCTCGACTGGCTCGTAAACGAGACCTATTCCCAGCGATTTCTTGACAATCTTCTCGTCGATTTGTGCGAGCGTCTGGTTGCTGGCGGTGTTCCGGTGGCTAGGTCTTCGCTTCACCTCAGGATCCAGCACCCGCAGTGGCAAGGTGCGAGGATCCTGTGGCTGCCGGGTGTACAAAACGCCCATATCGACACGTTCGACTACGACGTTGATACTACCGAGATGTTCCTTCGTAGACCGGCCACGGAAATTTACAATGGAGCATCCGAAGTTCGGCAACGCCTCGACCCGCATGACGATGGCATGGGCCAGTTTCAACTCTTCGATGAGCTTCGTAGAGAAGGGTTCACCGACTATGTCGCTTGGCCGATCGATCACACATTGGGCAAACGCCATGTCATAACTTTCGCGACCAGGCAAGTTGGCGGGTTCTCTGAACACGAGGTGAACTACCTGCGGGATCTGTTACCCGCGCTCGCCTTGGTCAGCGAAATCCGGATGAAAAACGCTATGGCTCGCACCTTGTTGGAGACTTACGTGGGCCCACATGCGAGCGCCGAAATTCTTGCGGGTGCCACGACGCGCGGCAGCGGCAAGACCGTGAGCGCCGCGATCATGATTTGCGACCTCCGCGATTTCACGGCGCTATCCGATCTTTGGCCGCGCGATGACGTTATCGAAATTCTCAATGGCTATTTCGATGCCTTATGCGAACCCATAGAAGCCAGAGGCGGCGAAATCTTGAAATTCATGGGCGACGGACTCCTTGCTATCTTTCCACTGGATAATCCGAACGCCTGCGCAGACCTCCTGCAATCCATCGAAGACGGTCGCAGGCGCATGGACGACTTAAACCTCAAGCTAGCAGGTAGGGGGAAAACGCCACTAAGGTATGGAATCGGCGTTCACGTTGGCGATGTCATGTATGGGAACATCGGTTCTCGAAAGCGGCTGGATTTCACAGCGATTGGTCCTGCAGTCAATGTCGCCTCCCGGTTGGAGGAGCTTACGAAATTGCTCGAGCGGCCCGTCCTTCTATCTTCCGATTTCGTGCATTCAGCTAGCCTGAACGAAACATTTGTAGAGCTTGGGTCGCATTCCCTTAGGGGCCTCGCGTCGCCGGTAAGGGTGTATGGAATTGCCGATCCATCAACCGCCTGACATTTTGCTCAGGACAGGCGCTCGCACCTCCTGATTAGCGCTTAGCTGCCGACTATGTCCCAAGGCTCCTAAAAGCCGGCATTATATAGGTTGCTTCCGCGCGAACCGAATTGAACAAATGCGCCAGTTGCTCGTCAGTGTTCTCCGCGAGTATTCCGGTACGGACAAGCGCGGAATCAAAGCCGGACGTTTTCGCGCCGAGGATGTCGTGCTCGATGCTGTCACCAACGCAGACAACGCGGCGTCGATCGTTAATGCCGGCGATGCGTACAGCATGCTCGTAGATCTCGGGATGTGGCTTGCCAAACCACGTCACCGTTCCGCCCAATGCCTCGTAAAGCCGGGCTATGCTCCCTGCTCCTGCGAGGGTAGCTCCATTGTGGAGTTTGTGGATGTCGGGATTGGTACAAATGCAGGGAATGTGTCTCTCGGCCGCCGGACGTATCATTTCGCGGTAATCATCCATCGCGATGCGCTCAGACTCGCTGCCCGAAATTATGATGAGCTGAGCATCCAATGCGTGTTCGGTGGAGACGAGGCCAAGACGGTCGGCAAGATTTCGATCTCCACCGCTTGAAATCGTGAGGCAGGTCGAACCGCGAACAATCGTCGATCCGGGGGAGGAAAGCACCTCGTAAGCGACATCGCCCGAGGTTACAAAAAAGTCGAAGCTGTCCGCAGCAAAACCTAGCTTGACCAGGCGTTCGGAGTTGTATTCGCCGTTTCTTCCCGAATTAGAAAGGATGACTATCATCTTGCCTGCGGTAGCCAATCGAGACAACGACTCGATAGCTCCTTCGTAGGGACCGGTGTCGTCTCTTAGTACTCCGAACTGGTCGACAAAAAAGACATCGTATCGGTCCGATAGCTGTTCCAGGGTGATCGGTAGCGGTTCACGCATTTTCGTCGTCCAGGTGGGATAGAACCATCGCGGCGGTACCTGTTGCGGCTTCGACTGACTTGGCTGGCAATATATCGATGCCCAGCGCTTTTGCCCTCATTCTTGTCCAAGCCGGATTTTTCGCCCCGCCGCCAACAGTTCTGAGGCTTGCCAAAATAGGAGAACCGAGTTCGCGCAGCCGTTCGTAACCGAGACGTTCGATCTCCGTCATCCCCTCGAGGAGAGCCTGAAAAAACATACCTTCGTCGGCTGGTCGAGGACTGAGGCGCGGCAAGTAGTGCGGGTCGTTGACAGGAAATCGCTCACCGGGCCGCAGAAGCGGATAGAAATCCAGACCCAACCGTCGTTCAGGATCGATCGTGCGTGTCAGCTCGTCCAGGCGTTCGTCTCCGATCAGAGCGCGCAAGACATTGCCACCGCTATTCGAAGCGCCGCCAACCAGCCAGAAGTCGCCAACACGATGGGAATAGATGCCGTATTGTGGGGCATTGATCGGTTTGTCAGACGCGAGTTTGAGTACGATCGTAGATCCAAGTGCGGTCACGGCATCGCCAACACTAGACGCACCTGTGGCTAGAAATGACGCGCACCCGTCCGTCGTTCCTGCGTGGAATGTGGCGGACTGCGGAAGTCCAAGCTGGTGAAGATAGCCTCCGACCGATGCGATTGGCTCGCCTGCGCGATAAACTGTTGGAAGTTTAGATATATCCATGTCAGCGGCCTCAAGCCAAGCCGGCCACAAGCCTCGGTTCAGATCGTAACCCGTCTTGAGAGCGTTGTTTTCGTCGCTGATCCTCCCGGGGCACCCGAGCTTCATCAAAATCCAGTCGGCTTGGTGCACCACGGTTGCGACACTCGGAGCTTTCGAAAGGTGGACGGCGCGTGCAAGACCGGAATTCGCACCGGTCGCGGTTGCGCCTGATGGTGCGTTTGCAGCGATCCGCTCAACCACCGCAATGTCGGGGCAGGGCTCATTGTACATGAGCACTGATCCGCTGGGCTCGTTCGAAGCGTCGAGGGCCAGCACGGTCCCGGAGGTGCCATCGACGGCCACACCTTTTAGAGAGGTGAAATCCACTTTCTGGGCTACGGCTTGTAACGCCTCCTGCACCCGGATCCACCATGCCTCTGGTTGGCGAAGTTCGTCTGGCGATCTGAAGGGTGATGAAGCGAACGCGACTTGATTGCCGTCTCCGTCGATGGCAGAGGCGCGAGCGCCCGAAGTGCCGATGTCGATGCCGAGTGCAACGGCCTGGCTCGATTTTTTGGTCACGCAGGCTGCCTCACGGAGCCGCGGTCGAGTGCTTGGCGATACTGCTCGGCCTCCCAATGAGTCAGCTCATGCTCGTCGCTCTTGGAAAGATAGGCCACGGCTTTGCCCTCCGGAATTCGGCTGACGACTTCGGCGAGGCACCGGGCCATGACTTCACCACCGGCGGTAAGGGTGCTGGAGAGCAGGACGCCCTTACCGGGAACCAGGAGCATTTTGGGAATATCGCGTCCTTCTCGTGTCAACGCGGCTTCATAGTCCGTCGCGCTTTTCCCGTCTTCGAGCACACCAATTTCGGTGCCGAGAAATATCACGTGATCAGGATAGAGGGAGCCGCCAAGCGCGGCCGATCGGTTGGTCTCCGACAGAGCGATCGAGTGACTTCTAATGTCTTGAGCAGGGTGAAAGTTCGATCCTTGCGCCATCGTCGTCAGCGCTTCGATATCCAACCCACCAGATTGACGTGGCTCAGATGTCAGAGCATCCGTCACCCTTTTGATTCTCGCCGCCACTTCTTCGACCGAGTCGCCGCAGACGATTATGCCATGATTGAAAAGGATGAGAACATCGGGCTTCGACGCTGCGGCTTTCTCGATTTCGCGTGCGAGCGGCGTCCCCGGACGCCGGTAGGGTATCATGCCCCATTTGAGGTCCGTGAGAAGGCTCATTCGTGCACTCAGTTCTTCTTCGCGATCCTCTAGAACAGAAAGTGCTATCGCGTTCACGCAGTGATAGTGCGCGACCACCCGACTGCCGAGTGCAGCGTGGAAACTCGTTTCAATCGATGGTCGTAAACCGGTGGAGTTCAGCTCGGAAACGATGAAATCGGTGGATTTCTCCGCGCGCGGATCGCTATCGCGCAAGGCTCTCACCAGCGGATCGACGACGACGGGAACCATTATGTCTTGATCTTCGGCTTTGGAGAGCCACGTGCCGGAGGCCTTCACCCACATAACGCCGTCCTGCTTGATGGACGTGTTCCCGCCCGCGCCTTGGGTTTTGAGGATGTCATTTCCAATCTCGCGCGACAAGCGAAGGAAGGCTTTGAAAGGCGCTGTACCCCTCAAGTCGGTTTTTGACACGTCTCTTTCCTCCCAAGTTGAAACATGCTCGCTCCGGCATCTGTTTTTTTGAGCAAACTTTTTCGTGATCTTATTTATATGATTGAATGTCGTCAACCGTGAAGAAATTTAAGCTTCGGTATTGCGATGTAAGCTACGCTGTGATTATTGTTCCTCATTGACGCTGAGGGAGAAGCGTCACGGAGGATTGAATTGAACGATTCCGATCGACATCGTCTGATCACGGAGCTACTTCGCGAGAGGCCGTTTGCGTCTGTCCGAGATTTGCAGGAGCGCCTTGGCGTTTCTCCGGCGACGATCCGCCGTGACATCGACAAGCTGGACGAGACCGGCGTCGCTCGAAAAGTTTATGGTGGGATATCGGCGAATGAATCGTCAGCTTCGGCACGGTTGTCGGCGCGGCCCTACGATGAGAACCGGGACATCGCAGTCGATGCCAAGCGGGCGATTGCGGAGAAGGCCGCGAGCCTCGTTCGTGACGGCGACTCGATCATCGTCCATGCGGGATCGACTTGCTATCAACTCGGCTTGCAGTTGGCGCGCCGAAATGTCCGGCTCTATACCAATTCAATGCCGCTCGCGGCCTACCTTGGCGAGCACGGCACCTGCAATCTGACACTGGCGGGCGGAGTGCTGTACCGCGAACCTGGCATCGTCCATGACGCGTCGGCCGGAGCGCCTGACTTCTTTGCTTCCCGATTCTTTCTCGGTACGCAAGGCATTGGCAGCGAAGGTCTTCTGGAATCGCATCCCCTCCTGACCAAGGCCATCGGCGAGCTCAGCAGCTGCGCCGACGAGATCGTGCTTTTGGCCGACAGTAGGAAGCTTTCGATCCAGCCACGCAACATCGTCCTCCCTCTTTCAAGGATTGGTACGATCGTTATCGATGATGGACTTTCCGACGCCGGAGCGAAGATGCTTGAAGATGCCGGCGTCACGATCATGATCGCCACTCTCGGAGGACAGTGATGACGGCTTCGAGATCAGTTGCGGTATTCGATCTTGGCAAAACGAACTCCAAGCTCTTTATTTTCGGGGAGGATGGGTCAGTGCTGTCGGAAGATCGCACAAAACCCCTTTGGATCGAGCATGCAGGCCTTCGCGTGCTCGATGACGATGCTCTTTTCAGCTGGATGAAGATAGCGCTATCGAAGGCGATTGAAGACCATGGCGTCGGGCACGTCATGTTCTCTGGCCACGGGTGCACATTTGCACTCGTGGAACAGGGTCGTCTCGTGCACCCGATCCTCGACTATGAGCAAGAACCTCCACAGCCGCTTGCAGGTCGCATTGACATGCTAGTCCCAACATTTAACGAAACCTACTCTCCTCGGTTACCCCTTGGGTTCAATTACGGACGACATATGCTTTGGTTGGAGGCCAGGAACCCGGACGGCTTCCGGCGCGTAGAAGCCATCCTGCCTTATCCGCAATTCTGGTCCTGGAAGTTTTCCGGCAAGACGGTCTCCGAAGTTTCCTACGTCGGATGCCATTCCCACCTGTGGGCACCGCTGAAGGACGACTTCAGCAGTCTGGTCGATAGTCGAGGCTGGCGAAAAAAAATGCCGGTTTTCGAGCGGGCAGGGACGGCGCTCGGCGAATGGGACGCTCTTGAAAGAGGCGACTCTGCCGGCTCGATAGTGGTCCACAATGGCGTCCACGACAGCAACTCCGCCCTTTATTACTACCGCTCTATCGGCTTCGATGATTTCACGCTGGTATCGACCGGCACCTGGGTGGTCATATTCAATTCCGCTTGTCCTCTAGAAGCGCTTGATGAACATCGAGACATGCTCGCCAACGTCACTGTAGACGGCAAGCCTACCCCAACGATCAGGTTCATGGGCGGAAGGGAGTATGATCTTGCCAGCGGAGGTTGGAACAGGAGCGTGAGTATCGATGCGGTCTCCCGGGTTGTCGCCAAGGGAGTATTTGCACTGCCATCGTTTGCACCTGGCGGCCCGATGCAAGGTTGCGAGGGACGATTTGTCGGCCCTGAGGTCGACGGTGAAGAACGTGCAGCCGCCGCGCTACTCTACGTCGCACTGATGACCAATTTCTCACTCGATCTGATCCGGTCGACTAACCCGATCGTTATCGACGGCGGCCTTGTAAAAACAGGTCTGTATGCCGAGCTTCTCGCGCAACTGCGGCCTTCCCAAGCCATTTTCACCAGCGCGACTGCCGAAGGCAGCGCGTTCGGTGCGGCTGCACTGGTCTTCGAAACGATGAGTAAAAAGCCGTTCGCAAACAAGACGAAGATGGCTGAACCGCTGCAACTTTTCGGGCTTGAGGCTTATGCCGACACGTGGCGCGCTTTGGTGGAAATCGAAGGACCCGATATGGCGACGCCCAAGAAGGAGCTTCACGCATGAGCGCAACCGACACCAAAACTCTTGGGCCTGTGCTGGAGATGCGGAACATCAGCAAGACCTTCGCAAGCACGAAGGCGCTGACGAATGTTTCGCTCACCGTATATCCAGGTGAGGTTCACGCTCTCATGGGGGAAAACGGCGCCGGCAAGTCGACGTTGATGAAAGTGCTTTCCGGCGCGTATACGGCCGACCCTGGCGGCGCGGTTCTGGTGGACGGTAAGCCCATCGTTGCTGGAGATCCGATCAAGGCCAAGGCCAACGGTATCTCTGTCATTTACCAGGAGCTTTCGCTCGCACCCAATCTTACGGTTGCCCAAAATATGTTTCTTGGGGCCGAGCCCTCTCGCTACGGCGTTGTCGACAAGGCCGCCGCCCGCGCAAAGGTTGCGCCGATCCTCAAGCAGTTGGGTATTTCCTTTGGTCCGTCTCAACTCGTCGCGACGCTATCTCTTGGCGAGCGGCAGATGGTGGAAATTGCCCGCGCTTTGACGACGAACGCCAAAATCATCGTCATGGACGAGCCGACGACTTCCCTAACCTCGAGGGAAACGGAGCGGCTATTCGAAGTCATCGGCGGGCTGAAGGCACGCGGCATCGCCATCATTTATATCAGCCATCGAATGGAAGAAATCTACGCACTCGCCGATCGCGTCAGCGTCCTGCGGGACAGCGCGTATGTCGGAACGCTAGAGCGCGAGAATCTCTCGGCTGAAAAGCTCGTTTCCATGATGGTGGGCCGGGACCTATCCTCGTTTTACAAGAAGGAGCACGGCGCTCCACAGCAAGCCACCAAAACCATTCTGTCGGTCAACGGCTTGGGTGACGGCCGCCGCGTGCATGATTGCTCATTCGACGCGAAGGCAGGCGAAGTGCTTGGCATCGCCGGCCTTGTCGGTTCGGGACGCACTGAGCTTGCACGTCTCATCTTTGGAGCCGATCGCAAGGCGACAGGCACTGTCACGCTCGAAGGTGTTGAACTCGCAATCGGCGGTCCGCGGGACGCAATGGATGCGGGTATTGTCTATCTGACGGAAGACCGGAAAGGTCTCGGCCTTTTCCTTGACATGACGATAACCGAAAACATCAATATCGGTGTCATTGGCAAGGATGCTGGACGCGGAGGCATCTTGAATTTTGCCGCTGCGAAGGAACGTGCTGCTCGTGCAATAAAATCGCTTTCGATCCGCACACTGAGCGCAAGCGTGAACGTCGGAGCGCTTTCCGGCGGCAACCAGCAAAAGGCGCTGATCGCGCGGTTGTTGGAAACCAAACCAAAGGTCATTATTTTCGACGAACCTACACGTGGTGTCGATGTCGGTGCCAAATCCGAAATCTACCGGATCATCGACGAACTGGCACAGACCGGGATCGCCATCGTCGTTATCTCCAGCGACTTGCCTGAAATCCTTGGCATTGCCGACCGCGTCCTCGTCATGCGCGAGGGCCGCATCGCTGGAGAGGTTTTGGCGACGCGGGACCAGCCAATCAGCCAGGAAGCTATCATGGCCCTCTCCACCGGTTCGGTATCCAAAGTTGCCTGAAACCAAAAGCAAAAAGACGGGATGAGAATATGACCGCGACACCCACTGAACACACGAATGCCAACAAGGCAAAGTTTCGATCGACATTGACCGCGCTCGGTATGCTGCCGGTGCTCGTGATCTTGGCGATCGGCTTTCATCTGTTGAGCGGACGGTTTCTCAGCGTCAACAACCTGTCCATCGTCACGCAGCAAGCTTCGATCAATACGGTGCTTGCAGCCGGTATGACGTTCGTCATTCTCACTGGCGGCATCGACTTGTCCGTCGGATCGATCCTGGCGGCGTCGGCGATGGTCGGCGTCATCGTTTCCCTTTGGCCCGATATCGGTATGCTGGGCATTCCCGCCGCCATCGGTGTGGGACTTGCCTGCGGCGTCGTCAACGGTGTCATTATCTCGTTTCTCAAGCTTCCACCGTTCATCGTGACGCTCGGGTCGCTGACCGCCATGCGCGGCATTGCGCGCCTTCTCGGCAATGACACAACCGTGTTCAACGCCGATCTTCCGTTCGACTTCATCGGTAACGGTTCGCTGCTCGGCATTCCCTGGCTGGCGATCATCGCCCTCGCAACCATCGTCATCTCCTGGTTCATTCTTAAGCGGACAGTGCTTGGCACCTGGATTTATGCCGTGGGGGGCAATGTCGAAGCTGCTCGGCTCACCGGGATCAAAGTTCCGTTAGTTCTGCTTTTTGTCTACTCGATGTCGGGCCTGCTGTCGGGCGTAGGCGGCGTTATGTCGGCTGCACGCCTCTATGCCGCAAATGGCCTGCAGCTCGGACAAGCCTATGAGCTCGATGCCATCGCTGCGGTCATCCTCGGCGGAACCAGCTTTGTCGGCGGTGTCGGGTCGATCTGGGGGACGCTGATCGGAGCACTGATCATCGCTGTGCTCTCCAACGGCCTCATCCTCGTCGGTGTCTCGGACATTTGGCAGTACATCATCAAGGGACTTGTCATCATCGTTGCCGTGGCACTTGACCGCTACAGGCTGAAAGGACTTAGCCGCACATGACGTGCGGCTTGAGGGACCGGGGTTACCGGATCACGGGCGCAGGGAGCGCCATTATGGAGGAAAGTATGCGTTTGTTCTCTAAACTGCTCATGGGCACTGCCATCGCGGCCGCGATTACGATGCCGGCATCGGCAAAGGATCTCCAAAAGATCGGCATCTCCGTCGGTCTGCTTGGCAATCCGTTCTTCGTGGCGACGATCAAGGGGATCGAAGACCGCGCAAAGGAGATCAATCCAAATGTTCAGGTCACCTCGGTTTCCGCTGACTATGACCTCAACAAACAGGTTTCGCAGATGGACAGCTTCGTTGCGGCCGGCGTTGACATCATCATGCTGAACGCTGTTGACGCCAAGGCGATTGCCCCGGCTGTCAAGAAGGCCCAGGCAGCCGGCGTTATTGTCGCCGCCTTCGACGTGTCCGCGCCGGGCGCTGATGTCACGGTCATGACCAACAATATCAAGGCCGGTGAAGAGGCTTGTGGTTATATTGTCGATCAGCTCAAGGGCAAGGGTGACGTTGTAATCATTAATGGTCCGGCCTCCTCGTCGATCATCGATCGCGTCCAGGGCTGCAAGAACGTGCTTGCAAAAAGCCCTGATATTAAAATTCTGTCGGACGATCAGAACGCTCAGGGCTCACGCGATGGCGGTCTTGCGGTCATGCAGGGTCTCCTCACCCGGTTCGACAAGATTGACGCGGTCTTTGCGATCAACGACCCGACAGCTATCGGTGCGGAGCTTGCAGCCAAGCAGCTGAACCGCAACGAATTCTTCTTCACCGCCGTGGACGGCGCACCTGACATCGAGAAGTCGCTCGCAAGCGGTAACTCGATGATCAAAGCATCTGCATCGCAGGATCCGTATACGATGGCCGGTGACTCGCTAAAGATGGCAGTCGATGTACTGAACGGCAAAAAGCCCGCCCAAGACACCGTACTTCTCGATCCGCAGCTCATCACTGCTGACAACATCAAGGACTACAAGGGCTGGACAGCAGCCCGCTAACCCGTCCTTCAGACGATCCGCCGATGCTCGACATCGGCGGATCGTCGCGAATTCATGAACGAACAGGAATTGTTTCGATGGCTAAAATAGGCGTTCATTCTTTTGTCTGGAGTGCCGGGTCCTCTAAAGACGAGCTGGAGCAGACGCTCGTTCGCTCTCATGAATTGGGTTTCAAGCTCGTTGAGTTCTCGTATCTCGACCCGGAGCAGGCTGATGTCAAATGGCTGGCTTCTCGCATCAAAGAACTAGACCTTGACGTAGCCGTTAGCATGGGGCTTCCACTTGATGGCGACATATCCAGCGAAGAGCCGTCTGTCGTCGCAAACGGCGAAGCAATCCTCGACCGCGCCGTCGCACTCGTAAGTGAACTTGGTGGATCCAAGCTCGCCGGGATTCTGAGCGCAGCTCATGGAAAACAGGAACAGGCGCTAACACAGCGGGGCTGGGACACAAGCGTGACGACGTTATCTCGTGTAGCCGAGCGTGCCAGCCGGTCCGGGGTGACGTTGAACCTGGAAATCGTCAATCGCTTCGAAAGCAATATGCTAAACACCGCAGCGCAAGGATTGGCGTACATCGCTGACACCGGCGCGTCGAATGTTCTGCTGCATCTCGACACATTCCATATGAACATTGAGGAAGCCGACGTTGGGCTCGCGATTCGTAATGCAGCCGACAAGATCGGCTATATGCACATTGGCGAAAGCCATCGCGGGTATCTTGGGACAGGCAACATCGATTTTCCGGCAATTTTCGATGCGCTCGTGGCAATCGGTTGGGACGACTACGTAACGTTCGAGTCCTTTTCAACCAGCATCGTGGATAGAGATCTCTCGTTGAAGACTGCAATCTGGAGAAATCTGTGGGACGACAATGTAGCACTTTCGAAGCATGCACGATCCTTCATCCAACTCGGGCTTGAGACAGCAAAATTGAAAGCGCAGTTGGTTAAAGCGAAACATTTGTCCTGGAAATAGCGGCGAATTGGGCTGCGACCAAGCAACGGGCGACGTATATGTCGTCGTCGCGGGTGAGGTGGGTGGTGCCAACCGAACCGCCGATCCATGCGGCACTGCGAGGGCGATGAACCCCAGGACCGCACCGGCCGAAACTGCGGTCGTGGCCGTTTGGGCAGCTTCGGTAGCCTGCTGCTTTGCTTGGGAAACAGCACCTCCATCTGCTGCTCGTGGTTCTGCGCCTTGGCGATCGCGACGGCGGCTGGATTGCTAGCTTCCGCGGCCTTGGCCTGGTCGCCCGTAAACGCTGCGCGGACCGATGCTTGCAGCGTCGCGGATCTTGCGTTCCATGCCAGCCATCGGATCGGTCGCCGTGGCAAGGGCAGGGACGGCGGTCGTCGCCGCAGCAAATCCCCTTGTCCGAATGTGCCATAGATGACAGCGTCCCGTGCGCTTGAAGTGTCGCCTCCAAGAAGCGGCACAAATGATCGCAAGTGTGACCTGGCTGGTCTTGTAACGCCGCCCATCTCCAGGACCGAAGCGAAGATATCGACTGTCGACGTTAAAGCTTCTATCCTGCCCTCATGGCATTTCAAATGGGGATGCCAGACCATCAACGGGATGTTGGCGTGGCTATCGAAGTGCGGAAACTGCTTGCCATAACCGCCACGCTCGCGGAGGTCGTGCCCATGGTCGGTGGTGACAATAAAAGCCGTGTCGTCCCACATGCTTTCTTCATCCAGTCTCTGAAGTAATATCCCGAACCATTTGTCAGTCATCGTCAACTTCTGGCGAGTCATTCAGGACGGCGATGCCATCAATGCCTGGCGCGGCCACATTGGTTAGCAGCCGAACTTGTAGGAAACCGTGCCTGGCCCTAATTCAATTCAGGAACGCGGCGACCGCGCTCGAAGATTGCGTTCGAGTGCGATGAGAACAGCTGTGATCGGCAGGTGCTTCGGATGGCGGATGGCCCAGATATCAAAACAGACCATTGTCCGCGTGATCGACCTCGAGACTAGTGGCAACGGTCCGCATGACGTGTGCGAAATCGGCTGGCAGGATGTGATACAAACCGACGACGGTCGCTGGCAGCTCGATCTCGAGCGCGGTTCGCTCCTGGTCAATCCAGGCCGTCCGATTTCCGCCGAAACGATGGCCGTCCACCATATCCGTGATAGCGATGTGGCGGGAGCGCCTCTATGGAAGGAAGTCGCAACTTCGGTGCTTCAGCCCACCCGACCGGTTGTCGCGTTGGCTGCCCACCGCGCCAGTTTCGAGCAGCGTTACTGCACCCCACGCCTGACGGGCGGCGCGCAATGGATATGCACGTGGAAATGCGCGATGAGGTTATGGCCGCATCTGCAACGATTTTCGAACCAGATGCTTCGCTACCAGCGAATGCCTGAGGCCTTATCCACCAGCTAGGACTTCCAGCTCATCGGGCTATGCCGGACGCCTACGTCACCGCGCACCATCTTCGCGACATGCTCAACGTGTCGTCAATTGAACGGCTGCTCGCGTGGAGTGCTGAGCCGGGACTTCTGCCCCGGGTGCCATCCGGACCTGACCGCGGTAAGTCTTGGGATTTGATAGACTCTAAGGTCGTCGAGCAGTTCTTGATGGATCGTGATCGAGAGGTCCGGTTTACCGCCGAAACCGAGATGGTTAGGCGAGGAGCAGCATCGGTAGCTGACGTCGATAGCGAGCCGAGCCAAGGCAGTTTGCTGTAATAAATGAGCTGCCACGGCGCGGTATCAACAATGCAAAGCCAGGTTGACCTGTCGAGGATCGAGCCGTCTTCGGGGCCCAGCCTCTAGGCCGAGACGCCGTCCGGAAAATGATCCGCCTCCCACGCCTCGTCCAAGGCGGCAGAGTAGTCCTCCTGTTCCTGCCTCAACTTCTCAAGGCGTGATCGCTGCTCTTGGACGAGCGCGATCATCGCCTTCACCTCCGTCCGCTTCCTGTGGTTTGGCTCGACCTTCGTCAGCTCTTCGCCGTCGAGAACTCGCGACGCTTTCGAGTAGACGTCGTTCACCGCGAGCCTCCGAAACTGACCGCGCCGCTCGCGGAGGAGGCGAACTGATGGGCGGCCTCGGATCTCGATGCGAACTTCGTGATCCAGGTGGCGTTTGTCGAAGCGGCTCAAGCGGCCGGTATGAACGTGTTGTCCGACGACCTCGCTCGATTAAAGATGGCGATCTGACAGAGAGATGCTCCGCAGGGGTAGGGCGGGGCGCGCGAAGATGCAGCAGGTAGATGAGCCGGAGATTTTTTCGTTTTATAGAAAAATATCACGTAAGATTCTCTATATCGAAATTGACAGAAACATGAGTTTTCGATAAAAAGAAATATTATATGATATTTTCGGCTTATGGAATGAGTATCAAGACTGAAATCGGAAGACAGGTATCGAGTTTTCGCAGGAAGCGAGGGCTGCGTATCCACGATCTTGCACAGAGAACAGGAAAGAACCCCGCTCGTATCAGCGAGCTCGAAAATGGTAAGTCCAATAGCACGGTAGACTTCCTCAACGAGATTGGAGCAGCATTGGGGCTAACGCTGATGTTCGTGCCAAATGACAGACTTGCCGATGTGCAAGCAATAATTGGTATTCGTGACCGTCAAATAGCACCGGCCTACGACCTGCCGACTGTTTTCGATGAAGTATTCATCGACGACAGCGAAACCGGCGAGGAAGGCCTCGATGCTGATCGTTAACCGGGCCGGGTTGATAGGGATCACGTTCGCGGTAGCCCCAGGGAAGGAGCTGCGGGTTGGATCATTGATGCGTGAGCCATCAGGGACGGTTAGATTCTTCGTTGACGATGGTTACATCGCTCTTGGCAAGGAGCGTCCGCTTGTCAGTGTCTCATGGCGAGGTGCAAATGAGGAAGAAACCGTCGCTCGCTTGAGGGCGACGGGAGATAAGGTAATGTTTGGTGGCTCGTTACCTTCCTTCTTTCAAAACCTTCTGCCAGAAGGTGCGCTCCGGGAGCTCGTCGAGAAGGAATTCGGTGCTGGAGCGTTTGACAATTTCGATGTGTTGGCAAAACTAGGCGAGGACTTGCCCGGCGCGCTGATTGCTCGCCTGGAGGCAGGCAGTCCAGCGCTTGCGGCGCGAGTAGACAAGCAACCGGCGACCAAACCTGCTCCTTCTGAAGAGATCAGATTCTCTCTTGCAGGTGTGCAGCTGAAATTCTCAGCGACAAATCGGGCTGCGTTGACAATCCCTGCGAAATCCGGAGACGGCCATCTCATACTCAAGACCCCATCTCCCCAGCACGCATTTCTTCCAGAAGCGGAGTGGACCGCGCTTAAACTTGCTGCAGCCGTCGGCGTGCGCGTCGCGAACGCGGATTTGATTGCACAGGAGAAGATAGACGGAATCCCTGCCGAGTATCTGTTAAAAGGCCAGCACTCCCTTTCCCTCGAGAGATTTGACCGGGGACCAGAGGGCCAACGAATACAGTCCGAAGACTTTGCCCAGATTGTCGGCGCGATGGGGGATCAGAAATACACCAAGGCCAATGAGGCAACCGTCATGAACATCGTTCAGCGGTTTTGCTACGACGGCAGGGGTGAGCTTCTAGAGAGCGTACGGCGTATCGTGGTCAATTTGCTGCTTGGAAACGGCGACGCTCACTTGAAAAACTGGTCATTCTTGTATCCCCGGAGCGGAGAAATAACTCTGACGCCCGCCTATGATATAGTGCCGACATTCCTTTATGGTGATGCGAAGATGGCCCTGGAATTTGGAGGGACGAAAGATCCAAATCTAGTCGGATTACGCAGGTTCGAGCGGGCGGCGGGTGCGCTCAAGGTCGCACCAAAGGTGATAATTGATCAAGTCATCGATACCGTTCGAAAAGCGGTTCACTCTTGGCCACCGATAATCGACGAAGCGCCCTTACCCTCTGAAATGAAGGGCAAACTTCTTTCTCGCTTGTCCACCCTCTCCCTCGTGCGAGAAGTTGTTTCAGCGTAGCTAAAACCTCGCTGATCAGACGAGGAGATGATTTGCGCTGAAAGCTGACGCCGGACTGCGGCAGACTTCTCAGTGCAAATCCCGGGTCAGCTTTCAGCGCAAACGCATGGCCCGCCCTTTTTGCAAGTAGAATTTTTAGAACCCTGAACAGTCTGCTTCAACGTATTCGGTCTCACGGTCATGCAGTGGCCAAGATGGATATCCGCACGTCCGGAGCCTCAATAATCAACACGGCTTCAAGCCATTTGCACTGCTGGGCTTTCCGTACGCCGGTCAACTGTCAGGCCATCTATGGTCCTTCTCGCAAACATCATGGGCTGCAGATAAACGCAGCCAATCTTCTTACGCTGTGATGGCGCCGCACGCGCGATCGAATGGACGTTCCTTTCGCAAGACGGCCCAGGCAATGCGGGCGAGCTTGTTTGCCATCGCCACGATTACGACGTTGCGGTGCAGGCCGGGCTGACGCGAGCGTCCGCTTCCTTTGCGCGAACGCGGTGCGGCGAAGTTCCAGTCCGCTACGAAATGGAGCGCCTCCAGCTGGTGCCCATGGCGAATGTGCAGGTAATGTCGCTGCGGCGCGTACAAGGAGCGCCCTGCGGCCTCCGCTGTCGCCCAATGAATACGGCAGTTGTTGGGGATAGATCGGTGCACTTAGCTACGAGGTAGGCCCGGCGGGAGTGCATTCCCATGCAAAAGACCCACCGTGAGGGTTTCGCGGCGGGTCCTAGGCCTGCCCTGGGGCGAGACCGGCGGCTGCGGTGCTGCCAGAAATTAAGTAAGCATGCTATCGAACTCACGGCAATTCTACGGTGGGATTACCCGGCCCTACACCTCGTGCCATTCCCACAGGTGGCTTGCCCAGACAATGACAGCCCGCTCCTGGCGTTGCTGTGCAAAGCAAGGTGAACAATATGAACAGTTGCTGCTGGACATGTGTGCAACAAACCGTATCGATCTCGGCTATGCCAACGGTAGCGGGGTGAGAAAGCGCATAGTGGATCAGGCCAGCGGCAACCACAAAAGACGCACCGATCAAACAGAATGCCAAACGCAAAATCGTCATGTTTCCTCCTGCATGCTACGACGTCACAATCGCGCAAAATTCGGTGCAGCACATCTTGGCTATCAGGGGGATAACGGCGATCATAGCGAGAAGCGGTTACAGGCAGCCAATTCGGCTTAAGTCGTATGGCCCGGTTGTGTTCTCGTCAGGCACGGCAAAACTGACAAGATAAGCGGTGGGGGAGCGTCCATGTTCATGCTGACTGTCGGATTACCAATTGCATTTGCTGTCGTCCTGATTATTGCAGGGTTGCTGAAGTTGCTCGAACATGCGGTTGCGGGACCGAACGGTGGCTCCGGCAAAGCCGATCCCTAAATGGCGCCTTTGGTTGTTGTTTAGCTCGATCTACTGCCAAGAGGGTCACGGTCGATGCCGATCGATAGCGTCAGCAATACCCGGTATAGCAATTTCAAAGCGGTCATCGGCATGCGATCGATGGACGATTCGTTTCCCGCCGCTGTGCTTTTAATCTGCACGTCCTGATCCCGCTACCTTGATCATCGATGAAGGCTTAACCCGATTTAACAGGATGCGGTGACGATAGGCTCGTTGAACGGTCCTCGTTACGGCATGTTGCGTTGACGTTGCTCACCCCGCCCGATGCCCGCCGCCGCTTTCGCGTTGGGCGGGGTGAAGGTCCCCGGAGCCGCCGCTTCCTGCATATCGAATAGTCTTTCAACATTCGCGGATCTGCCGAACAACCAGAGAATTCGCCTTCGCCAATCTCTGGTTGAAGTGCTGAACGCTCCCAGCAACGTTTCAATCGGCGATGCGAGATTTTGACCCAGGATGGTTTCATATCAAGCGCGACGGTCTTGGCACAGCATCTTGCCCCGGATGGCAGCCCCCCGCATCAGTCTCAAGCGAATTCGCCAAGGCCTCTCACGGACATCCCTGTCATCGGCTGCCGCAACGAAAATTAGCAAGCAAGAATATAGGGAGTGACAAATGTGAACAACTCAAGAACGTGTTGCGAACGAGAAATACAATCTGCGAGATTGCAAGTGTTGGTCATTTGCCGGACGATTGCGCGTGTCTGCCGCCCCGTTGGTTCTGGACGAAAATCTCTTCCAGAACCGACAGCATCTTGAGAACGCGAGGATCGCGTGTTGCGTAGTAAATGGTCTGGGCGCTCCGTCTCGTGGAGACCAATTTGTCGTGCCGAAGCTTGGAGAGGTGCTGGGAGAGCGCTGATTGCGAAAGCTCAACATACTGCTCAAGATTGCCCACGGATGTTTCGCCCCTCGACAACGCCCGCAAGATCTTTAGCCGGTTGGGATTGGCCATAGCTGAAAGAAGGGCGGCTTTCTTTTCAGCCAATCTCTCGTGTTCGTCGCTCAAACTGTACGCCTTCCGTAAGGTGATGTACCGCAATTACGGCTAGCGTTAATCTGCCGGCCGCAAAAACGGAAGCAACCCAAAGATCATTGTTTTGGTCCGCGGTTCGTGCTGAGAGGTATTCGCTTAATGATGCCAAGCATTTGGGCTTGACGTTGATGAGCTGAACATCTTGAAGCTTGGCGCAACGCTGGCGTGGACGAGAACCCGCACCGGTGCGTCGAAATGGAGACAGCAATGTCGGTCACCGAACTGAATGACCGTCGATACTTCACCGCTGTCGTCGCCCATGGCGGTTATTCGGCAGCCAGCCGCAGCCTTGGCATTGCAAGATCGAAACTCAGTATTCGCATCCAGAAACTTGAGGATGAGTTGAGCGCGCGGCTGATAGAGCGCTCAACGCGCAATTTTCGCGTAACGGAGATCGGAAGAGCTTTCTATGAACGCTGCGTCGCGATCCTGCAGGCCGCCGAGGACGCGAGAAATGCAGTCATCAGCGCGCAGGAGCGGCCGCAGGGGCTTGCCCGGCTGGATGTCCGACGCCATTCTTCGAGCTCGTCGTCACCCGGACGGTTTAAAATTTTCTCAAGCGCTATACGGATGTTTCCGTTCAGGTGGTCGGAACTGAGCACAATAGTGATCTTGTCGGTGAGGGGATCGATCTTGAAATCCGTTCGAGCCGCACGCGTGAAACGCAATCCAGCATCGTCATGCGGCGTTTGCGCAAGACGTCCTCGGTCCGGTAGCCAACCCGGACGATAACCCGCTGTTGATATTAAGCTTCAAGGTAAACGCTAGGACGCAGCCAGTATGGCGAGGTGTCTGATATCACGTCAGGGAGAAGCGCGGTTTGCGGAATGCGGGTCCGACCAAGTAGATCGCTCCTGCAATCAGGGAAAGATGGCAAAGTGGCACCAGATGCCAGATCGACCATCCCCCGTATACGACAGCAACCACCACGAACCCTGCCGAGACGAATGGCGCGATATCGATGCCAGGAATACCGCCGTGACGGTAACGGCGAAGATCGAATGGACGACTTGGTAGAGCCCGGCGCGCATGACCCGTTTCGATACAATAGTTTTCTCCCGATCTATTGCCTCATATTGGGGTAAAAGGCCGGATTATCGCGCGAAACCATACCGGCCCGCATTCACACCAAGATGACATGGCGTATTGTGTCCTTACGCCCGTACAAGAGAGGTGTCTCAAAACGGCACGGCTTTCACCCGAATTTAAACCTATTGCGGAATGCTTGTGGAGCGGAGAATGCCGCGCCTGGATCGACTCAGCTGCGCGTTCCAAGTTGCGTCGCCGCCCCGCGGCAGGAGCCCGCTGACCCCCGCTTGACGCGCGGCGGGCTCCGCATTTGATGCGTGTCTCAAAGCGCAATGCCGGCCTGAGTAGTTTGTCAGCTCCTCTTTTCAGACGCTAGGTTCAGGTGCGCCTCCTTGCCAGACATAATCGTGCGCCATCGACATTTTCACCTGACCGTGCGCAACCGGCCGATCGATGCGTCCGCTGTGAAAGAGACCGGAAGGAACGAGGTCGCCTCCGGACAAGATTCGCTTGCTAGTCATTATGCCGTCCAAGCGGCTCGATTGACTCTGCGCGTTGGACATCCGACAACATCTTCGCCTTTAAAGGGAGAAAACCGATGGCCGACGAAATTACCCAGAACCCTGCTGCCGACACGGCGGCTGTTGCTCCGATTGCATCTGCTCCTGAAAAGAAGAAACGTGCTCCCCGTACGCCTAAGGTTGCGCCCACTACTGCTCCTGTCGCAGCTGCCACGACCGGAAGAGGGCGCAAGAGCGCCGCCGTAAAGGCTGACGAGACCAAGCCAGATGCCCAGCCTGTGGTACGTCGTAGAAGCAAGGCCAAGGTGGAGGGTCCAAAGGTTGATGGGCGCAAGCGCGCTGCGGCCCAGACTGCTGCGACGGTCGCGATTTCTTCCGCCGCCGATGAGATGACCGAACTCCTGAAGCTCGAAGACGAGAACAAGCGCCTGCGCAAGCAGCTCGGTGACAAGCTCCGCGCCGAAAATGTCGACCTTCGCAAGAAGCTCGGCGTTAAGTAATTACCAGCGACGGCGGTTGCTCAGGCTGCCGCCGATCCTAGATCCCTCAGGTCTGGCAACCGGGTTCGCGCCGCGGCCCCGGCTGCAATGTGTTCGGGGTATATTACATGAAATCACCATGGAAACTTCTGGGCCAATTCATATCGCGCCGCGATGCGAACAGGGAGAGCGGCGAAGAGGATCCCGTCCTGCATGAGGATCCTGCCGACAAGACGGTGCAGGTTCCTGCGTCGCCACAGACCCTGGTCGACCTTCAGCCCCTCTCGACCAACAGCAGCATGGACGAGGATCGTTCTGCGGGTAATGCGCCAGCTGTTAGTGATGGGACAGAGACTGGCAAGACGCCATTGGCAGTAATCGCTGGCGAGACAACGCCGCCGCCCCCGGTCAGGCAGCCAAAGCAAAAGGCTCGTGCGGCAGGCGGAAGGGCTCAACAGCCGCAAGCCAATACCGCCGAAACGGGCGCGCCGCCTGCAGACAAATCGACCATGCCGCCGGTTTCCCCGCCAGCGAAGCGGTCCAAATTACGGTCTGGCGTTGAACCGTTAAAAGCTGAACCGGCTTTGAGTTCCGAAGCTGCCGAGCTGGATGACGAGATCAGGCAATTGAGGCGCCAGTTGGCTGGCAAGTTGCGCGCGCAGAACGAACAGCTTAAGGCGATGCATGCGCGTTTTACACGCGGCTGATGGACCCGAACACGTGACATAGGAATGACATGAGAAGACAACAGCGAGCCTTCGTTGTCGAAGTTAGGCAATCGCGCCGCCGAACCCGTGGCACAAAAGCCTCCATCTGGAGCGGCACTGCTCTTGAGGCGCTGACGCGCGAAACTGAAGCGGACAGGGGCGAGGAGCAGGCGCCTGCTATTTCAGCCAAGACCTTGCCCCAAGCGGTTCCATCCGATCATCGCGACAGGTCCGTGTCTTCGGAAGGCAATGCAGAGCAAGCATTGAGTTTACCAGCTGAAGCAGAGGCACGAGAGACACAGCGTGAGGCTTTAGTGCATGGCACCGCTCAAACCGATAGTGCCGGCCTGGATGAGGTTGTCCATACCGTTGCTGCCGCTAGACAGCCCGGCAAGCCAGAACATGTTTCGCGATCGCCGGTCCGGCAGCGACGAGCAAAACAGGTTGCCGTCCTGCGTGCGGACGAACTTTCCGAACTCGAAGCAGAGAACTATCGCCTGCGGCAGATGCTGCATGCGCGGCTGATTACGGAAAACGCAGAGCTTCGGGGAAGGCTTGCGCGGTTCAACACCTGAAATTCGCTTGATATTCTAAGGTCGATTGGCGGATGTGCGTGAAAAGCGGCCTTCTCTGTCGTCTCAGCCGGCAATTGCGCGCTGACAGGTCGGCACCGCTGTGGGATGAATGGCCTCGCGGCCCGCTCATTCTGTCATATTTGATGGCGGCCCGGCCCTTGAAAGCTGTCCGGTCGGGTCGCATTTTAAGAGAAGCATTTCCAATCGCTCCCAAGCGAGGCACACTGCAGAAGCCGGTCGTGATTCCGTGCTGCGTGCGACCGATGCAAGTCACTTCTCGAACTTTACGAGGTGGGTGTTGACGCAGTTTTTCGAGACAACGCAGGGCATCATGGTGATCGGCGCAATCATCGGAGCGGTCGGTTTTGCGGCCGGTTCGATCGTGCCGAGCGCGTTACGATGGGCGAGTGGAGGGCGCAGACGCGTCGAGAAGGCGGCCGCCCGCAGGTCCGCGATGCTAACCGTCCTTGCTTTGGACGATTTCGTTGGCGCCGCTTACGCCGCAGCCAACGACGAGCCGGAGTTTAACCCGGTCAACGAGGGTGAATTCGTCTTTCACACTCCCGACCCCATTCTTGTTCTGCCGTCGGCTCAAGATATCATGTTGCTCGGAGAAGAGTTTTTCAACGAGACCCTGTGGCTTTCTAACCGCGTCGCCAACCTTGGGAATGCGCTGGACAGTCTCGATCTCTCGAGCCCCGGTTTCGACAGCTTCTTTGAACGTCGCCAGGAAGGATATGCGGTTTTAGCCGCAAAGGCGATGGACCTTATCGAGCGGATGTGCGCCGAATTTGAACTCCATCTTCCGGAGAAGCCTGACTATTATCAGCAGCGCGAGGGGTTGGCATCGGTCGTGCAGGCGGCCGGCGAACGGCGATCGCGAGCTAAACCAATTTCCGGCCCCCTTCCGGCCAACGGTTCCAATGTGACGGAGCTCTTCCCCAAGACAGGCGGAGAGGGCTGGACGCCGGGTGTCGGCGGCTAGAGAAACGACATTCCTGTGTAACGTTGCAAGGCGCCATCTTGGCAGGCTGCAAGTGTTCATCTGCCGGCGAATCCTCTTCAGTTGGCCGCAAAACAGCGCCAACTCTGAGAATTGATTTCCATGGCCTGTGGCCCGAGTTAGGAAACGATTTTGACGTGCTCATGATAGAGGACGCCAGCTATCACGCGAGGTTCGTTCGATAGGTTGAGACAGAGCTACTGTGACGCGTGATCATGGCACATGCCTCGACGAGATGAGAGCTTGTTCAATTGTCCGCACAAGCATTGCCATAGCAGCGACGGCAACGTATCCAGGATTGCTGGTCGAGGCTTTGCGGGCCGCTTGCGCGCGGGTGCAGCCAGTCCTCGTTATCGGGTCTTGTTAGCTCCAGGGTCTGGCGCTGAAACTACGCCTATGGACGGTCCAATCACCCGATCTGGGGCTACGCATCATTGAACAGAGCTCTCGCGGTTTGCTTGTTTGACGGTGGCGCTGGGTTGGATCAATCGGTGGTCTTTCCTGACCTTTATCGGTTCGAGCAAGGCGGCCTCACCGTTAATCTCGTTCTTCGATTTGCCTGAGTATAGATCGACCTTTCCTGTCCAAGGGTGCCGGATTGCTCCTATATGTCTTTGACGGCTGACGCTTTAGTCTCGATGAAATCTGTCGAAAGGACGATTCGCGAGTTCGTCCCCATTCCATACCGGCCACCTTCAAGCGAAAAAAGCTTCGAGGCTAAGCCACGCTCGTTCTATTTATGTTCTTGAAACTCCCGCCAGGCTATGTTTGAAAAGCACTCCCATTTCCCTAAGGTGGCGCCATGGACACAGGACAATCGATTCGACCGTCGCAGAAGCAATCGGGCGCGTATTTCACGCCGGATGATATTGCGGCCGCCCTCGTGCGTTGGGCGCTGCGTCATGACGACGATCGGCTGCTTGATCCATCCTGCGGCGATGGCAACTTCCTTGTCCACCACCGCAATTCCGTCGGCATCGAGCAGGACTTCGTATCAGCGCGCTCTGCCATGGACCGCGCTCCCTGGTCGCTCGTGCACGAGGGCGATTTCTTCACCTGGGCGGCGGAGACGTCGGAACGCTTCGAGTGTGCAGCCGGCAATCCGCCATTCATCCGCTACCAGACCTTCAAGGGCGACATGCGCAAACGCGCTCTCGCCCATTGCTCATCCCATGGTGCACGCTTCAGCGGCCTGACATCATCATGGGCGCCGTTCTTGGTGTCGACAGCTACGCTTTTGAAGGCCGGCGGCCGCCTGGCTTTTGTCGTGCCGGCCGAGATCGGCCACGCTCCTTATGCTGCGCCGCTGATCGAGTATCTCGTCGCCTCGTTCCGGCAGGTGAAAATCGTCGCCGTTCGCCAGAAGCTGTTCCCGCAACTGTCCGAAGATTGCTGGCTTCTCTATGCCGATGGCTTCGGCGAAAAGACCGATCGCATCGAGCTGTCAGTCGTAGATCAATACAGACCGGCCGCACAACCGCCCGCGGCGACAACCTTTGTCGACGTCGGAGAGTGGCGTTCTATCTGGAATAGCAGATTGCGGCCGTACCTGATTTCGGAAGAGGTAAGAGGGATTTATCAGGCAGCCGCGGCGGACCCGGACAGCCGTCGGTTTTCGGAATTCGCAGCCGTTGGGATTGGCTATGTCAGCGGCGACAACGATTTCTTCCACCTGAAACCGTCCCTGGCTGAGAAACTCGGGATCCCATCACAGTTTCTGAAGCCCTCGGTGCGAAACGCGCGCTCGCTCCCGAAAGACGCTATCACCCAGTCTACGGTGACGGACTGGCAGGCCAATGACCAGGCAATGCTGCTGCTTAAGATCAGCCGCGGACAGGAAGTGCCGGCCACAGTCAGGCGCTATCTCAATAGCAATCCTGGTCGCGAAGCCCGGCAAGCCTACAAATGCCGGGTGAGGGACCCCTGGTATTCGGTTCCCGATGTCCAGGAGCCCGATTACATCCTTCAGTACATGTCGGGCCGCGCAGCGAGCCTTGTCAAGAACGACGCAGGTGTTACCTGCACAAACAGTGTCCACGCTGTCAGGCTGCGCGACCGTAAGCTCGCAGCGAAACTCCTCCCCTCGTGGGAGACGCCCTTTGTCCGGTTGAGCTGCGAAATCGAAGGCCACGCGCTTGGGGGTGGAATGCTTAAGCTGGAGCCGCGTGAAGCCGGCAACATTCTCTTTGCGGCTGGTCGCCTGATAGGCAAGAAGTCCGCCGAGGCAATTTTGGACTCCATCCAGACGCTTCAGCGCTGGAGACACTATGCCGACTGAAATCGAAGGTAATGTCTGCCGTTGGACGACCGAAGCAGACGCGCTCAGGGAATTCGCGGAATTCTCAGGCAAGACGCAAAGTGCTAGCCACATCAAGCCTCTGCATTGGTATGTTGCCTGCCGGCTGGTGATCGAGGGAGGCTTCGATCCAGTCGACATCACGCCGCGGCCGCCATTTCGGGTAGAGCGCAAATCTGGCCGCGCGCCTATTCTCCACTACGATCCATCCGTCGCCGGCGGCGGCGAACGGACGGTGCTTGGCGGCCTGAAAACCAAGAACGTCGATGTCGTCGTGACCAGAGAAGGGATCGGCCCGGTGCTGGCTGTGTCATGCAAGGGCGTAACCGGCGCGTTCCGTAACCTGACCAATCGCATGGAAGAGACGATCGGCGAATGCACCAACCTGCATATCACCTATCCGGCTCTCGTCCTCGGCTATCTCGTTCTGCTGCGGGCAAACCGACAGACGGAACGCGCGCTCGATATCGCTGCCGAAGCTGTTGACGACGTCAGCAATGAGACTGCCCCCGCGAAGGCCCTGGCGGCCAACGACATTGCGATTGCAATCGGCGGCGAGCCGGTCGCCGGGATCGTCCGCTTCCACAATGCGCTGCGCGAGCTCGTCGGGCGCCGTGGGATCCGTGACGATGTCAGCCGCTATGAAGCAATCGGTTTCGGCCTGGTCGAAATGGAAGGCCCCACCAAGAACAAGCTTTTCGAACCTTTCCCCCCTGAAAGCAGCCCGCTTGCGACGACCGGTTTCTTCGAAACACTCTATCTCCGTTACGATGAGCGCTTCGTTACCAGCGCGCCAGATCTGAGCCGCGTGACACGTAGGCTCGAGTGGGATATCAGTTCGCCGGCTTTGATTCAGATCAACAATCAGATGTACGGCGCCAGAACAGCTGGGTAGCAGTGCCCAGCGTCGCTAAGCCGTGTCTGTAACGGACCTTCTTCAAGATCGGGTTCTACCGCTTGATCCCCGCCACTTGTGATGTATTACGACGACATTTGGCGAAAGTGATTCAGCCGCTCATTTTGGGAAGATCGACAGGATGTAGGGTCAATGCCTGAAATTCAGCTTGGCCGAGTGACAGACGCATTTCTCTTCCTTTCCGCGGCCCACTCCGCACGGAACGAATTTCCTTCCTTGCCGTTCATGACGGAATCAAGTCGCAGACGGAGGACAAAGATGTCACGCAACAAAGACAACGGCATCGACCTGAAGGCAAGCCGAGCAAAGAAGTCGGCGCGTCAATTCGCGCATGGTGGCCATCCCGCGCATAAAATCCTGCCGGAGCAGGCGGTCAAAAACAACGTGCCGCCGCCTGCAATGGATGACTATACGATGATGATGATCCAGGCGATGGAAGGCCGATCGTGACGACAAGACGATCCGCATGAAAAAAACAGGCGGACGCCGTATCCTTTCACTGCTTGGCGCGTTCTCTCCCGGCAATGAGGAAACACCCATGACCGAGAATTCGGCATCACAGCCCAGCGACTTCTCCAACTTACGGAAACACGAGCCGCGTCAAGGCTTCGCGAAAACGGCACAAATTTTCCTGACAGCGGAACAGCGTAGACGCGAGGCGAAGCAAGAACGGCACGCTCTGGCGCTGCAACAGGCTCAAGAGCAGGGCCGTCAGCTCTAGCGTAGTCGTGCTGTCTCGACCGACAATCCCGGTGCGGCCGCCAAATTGAGACGGCCGGCGGTCGGTCACCACAGCTTTGTAGCGAGGTTACAGTGAAGATTCGGACAGCAGGGCCTGAAGACGCTCTTCCTGTAAGTGAAATGCTCAAGCGGCTGGTTGCTGCCGGAAAGCGAACGGCAAGAGCAGACGTCGAATTCGTTCGCGAGCACTATATCGACAATCCAGCTGGCATCCGCTGTTCGCTGGCTGAGTACGACAACGGAAACCTACTCGGCTTTCAATCGCTGATCCGAGCGACTGATGATAATCCCTATGACACGCCAGTTGGATGGGGCATCGTCGGCACGCATGTCTCTCCAGACGCAGCCAGGACTGGTGTCGGGCGCGAGCTGTTCGAGACGACCCGACAGGCGGCCATCGAAGCGGGGGCTTGAGAAAATCGAGGCCTTTATTGGAATAGGCAACGACATTGCACAGGCGTACTACGAGCGGATGGGTTTTCGAACGTATCGGACAACCGAAACGACAGTCTGCAAGTGCTGGTCACTAGATGGTTCTGGTCCCTGACCTTGCATTGCGCGCTGGCGGTTCGAAGACAGAATCCCGTTCTTGCTCTGCATCACGCATCGATCATCACGGCGGATCTCAAAACTTCGCTACCATCCTACTGAGACTTGTTTGGGCCGGCGGATATTCCACGTCCTGACTTCCCGGTGAGGGACGTCTCGGGTGCGCGATTTGCAGATGCACCCGGTAGAGCACGAGGGAACGTCCCGCCAGTGGCCGGCGATTGATCGCAACAGCTTGCATTTCGCATTGCGGATAGATGACTTCGATGGGGTCGTCGAGCGCTTAATTCCTTTCGATATCACTGAGGGCCTCGATGGCGATCCCGAGCGCATGCTTTTCTCCAGCGGTTGGGTCGCTGGTTTTCCGTAAAATAATTTACGCGATCGTCAAAGGCAGTTGAATGGCGCCCTGACATCCGCCGTTACGAAGAAGCTGTTGGTTTCCACGCAGAACTGAGCCGGTTAGGCGCATAATTTCCATTGAGAATTGAGCCATGTGAACCTTCCCCCAATGCGGCGAGCGGCGGGGGCAACGGAGTGATCCACATGGGACTTTTAAACATCATCCGCCGGATGGCGTT